>CAZQMR010000101.1:0-11004 GCA_964594465.1 uncultured Rhodobacterales bacterium | reverse complement strand
GTGATGGGCATCGGCCCTGTGCCAGCGGTGCAAAACCTGCTCAAACGCACGGGGCTTTCGGTTGATGATTTCGATGTGATTGAAAGCAACGAAGCCTTCGCCGCGCAAGCCTGCGCTGTAACAAAGAACCTCGGCCTAGATCCTGCCAAAGTGAACCCCAATGGCGGTGCCATCGCGCTTGGCCACCCGGTTGGCGCAACAGGTGCGATTATTGTCACCAAAGCGCTCTACGAGCTAGAACGGATCGGCGGCGGCAAAGCCCTTGTGACCATGTGTATCGGCGGCGGACAGGGCATCGCGCTGGCGTTTGAAACGCTCTAACGTAAGTTCATTTCGAGTTTCCAAAAATACTTCCGCCGGAGGCTCCTAATCCAGAAACCCTTGAACCGCAGCAACAAAATCCTGCGGTTTTTCCGCATGCAACCAATGCCCTGCCCCCTCCAGCGCCTCAAATTGGGCCGCGGGAAACAGGCGTCTGATTTCCTCGTGATGCTCTAGCTGAACGTAGTCTGAGGCAGACCCTGTCAAGAACAGGCAGGGCGCTTGATAAACGGCGGAAACCTGCGGGAAGCTCATAATCTTGGGCATCTGAGCAAGCAGAACTTCCAAGTTCAACTGCCAGTGCGCGACACCCTCTTCAAAGACCAAACTTTGCAGCAAAAACAGGCGCGTACCGGTATGCGTGATAACATCCCTCAGGACCTTATCGGCCTCAGATCTGCGCGAAACAGCGCTCAAATCCAAGCTTTGCAGTGCCTCCACGAGCCACGCTTGGGAATGGGAGTATGTGACCGGTGCAATATCTGCAACAATCAGATTTCGCAGGAGCCCCGGCTTGCGAAGTGCAAGCAACATTGCGGCCTTACCGCCCATCGAATGCCCCAGCAGATCAACTTTGCCACCAAGCGTTTCAATCACGTCTGCCAAATCGCCAGCCATAGCATCGTAACTCTGATCAGGATCACGGAAGCTTTCACCGTGGTTGCGCAGATCAACCGAAACAACACGGCGGTTCTCAGCAAGGGCTTTTGAAATCCCGTTCCAGTTTCGCGCAGAGCCAAACAGCCCATGCACGATGACCAGCGGCACCTCTCCCTCTCCAAATACATGCGTTTTCAAAAGCGCCATGCAGACATCTCCCCGATTATCGCCAATGCCTACCGCTCAAAACGGCACCCCGCCAGCGATTTGTCAGCCGACTTGGCGACCTTCCTGCTTCAAACGCGCTTGCGCATCCTCAATTCCCATCGGTCGACCAAAGAGATAGCCTTGTCCGATTTCACATTGCAAAGCACGAATAATGCGCGCCTCATCCTCCGTTTCGATCCCCTCCACCACCAAGGATTTGCCAAGCCCTTTGGCAATATCCACAATGGCCTCCAGGATCACCCGCATCGAACTGCCCTCATTCAACCCACGCACAAAGCTCTGATCTATCTTGATAATATCGACACTCAGACGACGCAGGTAGCTCAGCGACGAGTAGCCAGTGCCAAAATCATCCAGCGCAATTTTGCACCCCAGATTGCGCAAACGCTCCAAAATCGCGGTCACCTTTTCAATGTCTTCCAGCAGCATGCTTTCGGTAATTTCCAGGGTTAGAAACGCTGGGTCGAGCTGCGTTTCCGCCAGAATTTCCTCAACCTGTGAGACAATGGCGTTTGACTTGAAATGCAGCGAAGACAGGTTGCAGCTCAACCGCGCCTGCGTCAGCCCATCGCGATGCCATTGCATGAATTTCAGGGCTGCGGTTTTCAATCCCCACAAGTCGATCTCAACGACCTGCCCTGTCGCCTCGGCAATCGAAATGAACTCGTCCGGGCGAATGGCAACATCGTTGATGGACAGGCGCATCAGGCTTTCAAAGCCGTAAATCTGCCCTGTCGCCATGCTGACTTGAGGTTGTAGTACAATTGTGAAGCCATCTTTATCAAGTGCTTCAGTGATCCCGTTTTCTATCTCGCGACGTCGCTCTGCCAGATCCGCCAGCTCTGCATCATAAAATGCATAAGTGTTTTTCCCGGCATTCTTAGCACGATAAAGGGCTGTATCGGCGGCCTTTTGCATTTCGCTAAGATCAGGTGCACCGCTCGTAGGCGCATGCTGCGAGATGCCAATGGAAAGTTTGCCGCTCAGTTGTACGGTTTCATGAAAGAAGGGTTTGCGAATTTCACTGATCAGCCGCTCACAAATGGATGCGACTTTGATTGAGCTCAACGGCCCAGGCAAAGCCGCCGCAAATTCGTCTCCCCCAAGCCGCGCGCAAACGCCGCCCTCGCTGTCGATCACCCGCAGCAACACCTCCGCAACCCGCATCAGCAGCGCGTCCCCCGCAGCATGACCAAAGAAATCATTGACCGCTTTAAAGTCGTCCAGATCAAACAACAGAACAGTTGGTGAGGCGTTTTCCTTTAGCAGTCTACTGGCTGAATCAGAAAATCGGGCGCGGTTTGGCAGCCCCGTCAAAGCATCGTAATAGGCGAGGAATTTGGCCTTTTCCTCTGCCTCGCGGCGTTTGATGCGGGCGACAATTTCGGAGCGCAGAACAAAAACAGCGATGATTGAAACGGCGGTAAAAAACCACAGAAACGAAGTCGAGGCCACGATCAGAAGATCAAGCGCCCGGGTTTGCGCACGCACCGCCCGGCTTTGAACCTGATACTGCAATTCGCTGGTCGAGATCACTTGCGAGCTGAGTTTGCTCAGCACAGGTTGCACCTCAGCCGCCACGGCAGGCCAGCTCGGCGCGCTTGCGGCGAGGCCTGTATCAATGACGTCAAGCACATGCTCAATCATTTCTCGCGTCAAGAAAGTCTCTTCCGCGCGATTGGCAGATTTTTTGAGCAATCGCAGGAATTCTTCACCACGCACATAAAGAAAATCCACCGCCTCCGTCAGGGCCAACAAATCCCGCTCAATCAAATTCTTAAGTTGGAACTCGTCAAATTTATGTGCGTCAACTCCAGTGCTCACGCCCCTGTCCGACCCGTGCGATGGATCTGTCCTTAGCCGGCGTTGCTCGATGTCTTTTAAGTTTTGCGAAGACGCAGATAGACGTGTCAGAACACTGCGGGTTTGGGCCACATCCTGCACAAACAAAATGCCTGTGCGATAGACCATAAGCTGGTCGAACGCCGCATGGTCGCCAGCCTGTTTATAGCGATCGACCAAAAACAATGTACCAAGCCCTGCCACAGCGATCAGCAGCAGGGTTATGGTAAACATAGTTATTCGCTTTTGAAGACCAAGTTCCATCAGTGGCCTAGTTTCACGTCAGAAATTTCGCGCGCGGCTCACTCCACCGCTTCAATGCGCGCTGCCATCCAAACCCAGCTGCGTAAGAAACCGTCGCCACCGACTTCAGGGGACGTGCTCATGGGCAGAACAAACTGAATAGGCCCGCGTGCGCGGCGCGAATGGGCGCGTCCATTTACCCGTGTCGCCAAAAGCACTGGAAAATTCTTCCATATCGCCGACTCGATCTCTGTTGCGTAGCCATTTTCGGCGGTGACCCGAATTCTGTTGGCATCCGACAGACCGTTGGCACTCAGCACATCTTCCAACAACACCCCATCGAAATCAGCCATGTCTTCGCGCCAGGGCGTAATCGTACTCATCCGCATCGCACCGAGCGCTTCCAGACTGCTCTGATCATAGCTCACTTCACCTTTGGTTCCGGCAACAACAAGCGTTGCGGCCTGATGACGAACACTCTCCAACTCAACTGGCACAACATCAGCGCTGGCACTTACGGCCAATGCAGCAAAGACCAGTCCAGCGGCGCAGTGAAATAACGACTTATGCATTTTCGTCTCCTAACTTACGATATGAGTGATGTGATAACCCGCGATCCCTGCCCAAGGGTTTAACGCTGTCGCACCAATTCCGCGCAACTTTATCAATCCCTTCTGCCCCACCGCCCCTTGCTCAGCCCAAGCAAAGCGCCTAAACACCGGCACGCATAAAAAGCAGCAGGAGCGCGCGCATGTCTGGCCCTCAAAAAATCAGCCCCAAAAAGGTTGTCCTCGCCTATTCCGGCGGCTTGGACACGTCGATCATTCTCAAATGGTTGCAGACCGAATATGGCTGCGAAGTGGTCACGTTCACTGCCGATTTGGGTCAGGGCGAAGAGCTGGAACCAGCCCGCGCCAAGGCAGAACTGCTTGGGATCAAACCGGAAAACATCCATATCGAAGATGTCCGCGAAGAGTTCGTGCGCGATTTCGTTTTCCCGATGTTCCGCGCCAATGCGGTTTATGAAGGTCTCTACCTTCTGGGCACCTCCATCGCGCGCCCGCTGATTTCCAAGCGTTTGGTTGAGATTGCTCAGGAATGCGGCGCCGATGCCGTCGCTCATGGTGCCACTGGCAAGGGCAACGATCAGGTGCGCTTTGAGCTTTCCGCCTATGCGCTGAACCCGGACATCCAAGTGATTGCACCATGGCGCGAATGGGATTTGTCCTCGCGGACCAAGCTTCTGACCTTTGCTGAGGAAAACCAGATCCCGATCGCCAAAGACAAGCGCGGCGAGGCGCCGTTTTCGGTCGATGCGAACCTTCTCCACACCTCCTCTGAGGGCAAAGTGCTCGAAGACCCGGCAGAGGAAGCGCCAGATTACGTTTATCAGCGCACGGTTCACCCCGAAGATGCGCCAGATACGCCTGAGCATATAGAAGTGACGTTTGAAAAGGGTGATCCGGTCGCGCTCAATGGCAAAGCTCTCAGCCCCGCAGAGATGCTCACCGCGCTCAATGAGCTTGGCGGCAAGCACGGCATTGGCCGCCTTGATTTGGTTGAGGGCCGCTATGTCGGCATGAAATCCCGCGGCATCTACGAAACGCCGGGTGGCACATTGTTACTTGAGGCCCATCGCGGCATCGAAAGCATCACCCTTGATCGGGGTGCTGCTCATCTCAAAGACGAGCTGATGCCACGCTATGCGGAGCTGATTTACAACGGCTACTGGTTCAGCCCAGAGCGCGAGATGCTGCAAGCTGCCATCGACAAAAGCCAAGAGCATGTCGCCGGAACAGTTCGTTTGAAGCTCTACAAAGGTTCGGTTGCCACCGTGGGCCGCTGGTCCGAGCAGTCGCTCTATTCCGAGGCCCATGTGACCTTTGAAGATGACGCAGGTGCTTATGATCAGGCGGATGCCGCTGGCTTCATCAAGATCAACGCTCTGCGCCTTAAACTGCTCGCTGCAAGAGATCGCCGTACCAAAGGCTGAGTTCAGCGCGCGACTGAGATCAAAAACTCTTTATTGGCGTGACCCGCGACCAGCGGGTCTCAATTTCCAAGCTTGAAACCGCGCTACCCGATATGCTTGCGCCCCCGCGCTGCCGCCAGCTCAACCTGCTTTTGACGCTCCTCAAACCGCGCCCGCTGTTCTGCTGATTGGGTGTCCGCGCATTTCGGGCAGCACACGCCTTTCCTGAACTTTGGATCGGCCAGCTCATCCTCAGACAGCGGCATCCGGCAGGCATAGCAAAGCGCGTAGCTGCCCTCTTCCAACCCATGCTTCACCGCAACCCGCTGATCAAACACAAAGCACTCCCCGTCCCACGTGCTTTGCTCAGGCGCGACCTCTTCAAGATATTTCAGAATGCCGCCCTTGAGATGAAACACCTCATCGACGCCCTCTTGCTTGAGATAGCTCGAAGCCTTTTCGCAGCGAATGCCACCGGTGCAAAACATCGCGACCTTCTTGCCCTCAAATTTCGGCTCATTGGCCTTCCACCACTCCGGAAACTCGCGGAAACTCTCGGTCTTGGGATCAATCGCGCCCTCAAAGGTGCCAATCCCAACCTCATAGTCGTTGCGCGTATCAATCAGCACCACATCCTCGCGCGCGATCAGATCGTTCCAGTCCCCAGGCGCGATATATGTGCCAACCGTATGACGCGGATCAATGTCCGGCTGCCCCATCGTGACGATTTCGGCTTTCAGGCGCACCTTCATGCGTAAGAAAGGCATGGCGCTCGCAGAACTTTCCTTATGTTCCAGATCGGCACAGCCCGGCAAATCGCGCAAAACGCCCAGCGCCGCATCAATGCCTGCGCGCGTGCCTGCAATCGTGCCATTCACCCCTTCGCTCGCCAAGATGAGCGAGCCTTTGATGTTTTCACGGCGGCACACGGCCTCAAGGATCGGCTTGATGGCCTCGGGCGCTTCAAAGCGGGTGAAGTGATAAAGGGCGGCGACAACAATCTTTGGCATGGCCGCGTAGGGATAGGAAAGCCGCGCTAAAATCAAGACCAAAGTGACGCGAAAGATACATGCAATATTTGCAAATCAGTTTTGCATCACATTTTTGCCCGTGCCTGTCTCGAATCGGGAAGAGGTCCGGCGAACTGTGTCAGCCGCATCAAGATGTTGCCACATTTGGGCCTTAATCCACTGTTTTTCAAGGAAATAATTACACAAATTATACAAACCCTATCAAATCGCCGAATTGACCGAATCCTCATTTTACGGTAAACAGATGTTCTCAGATATCGTGTGGGGGCACCGAATTTCGGCGAGGACAAGGTTCATGAAAGCCAAAGGCTCAAACAGTATTAAGACGTTCGTTCAAGACACAGGAGCGCTTGTCACGGTTCAAGTCGTGATGTTCTCCGTTATGCTCTTTGGCGGTATTGGCCTGATGATGGATTTTGGTCGGGCCTATTCCGCCCACTCCCATATGCAATCCTATATCGACCAGGTTGCACTGGCAGCGGCGCGTCAACTTGATCAAACAGACGGCGCAATCTCGCGAGCAACCACTGCCGCCGATGCCGTGGCCGGAAGCTCGGACTTCGTCACATCCGGCGATTTCTCCTATAATGAGATCGTGTTCTTGACAGGTGCTCCGACAAACACAAACGGCGACTATGATGAGGGCATGCTCTCAACACTGAACACATCAAGCTCCTTGCTCGCCACACATGTTCTGGTCAAATCATCAAATGAAAGCGTCGCACTGCAACTGCTGAACTTCGCCTCAAGCGGTGAAGACGGCATCGCGGACATCGCGCTTCGCACGCAAGCGGTCGCGACAAGCCGCACAGTGGCCTGCGGTGGCCTCAGCCCACTTGTCATGTGTAACCCGTTTGAAGGCAGCGAAAGCACCAGCTTCCGCACAGCCATGCAAACTGGCTTCCGTTTGAAACTGACAGCGGACATTACAAATAATGCTAAACCGGTCAGCTCAAACGACAAAATCCAACTGGGTCTGCTCAAAAATCCGACAGACACAATGCATGTACGTAACACCGCCTGTTCTGATCTGACCTACCTGCCAGGTGTGACGACAATGTCGGGCGCCTCAACAGAAACACTGCGCGATATCTGCTTGCTTGCGACCGTCGATACTGGTTTGTCCTGCGTAAACGATCAAGTGATCTTTAAGGGCGCAGACCCATATGCCGTGACCACAGGTCTGAACGTCATTTTCGATATGTTTGATGACTCAATGGCAGACATTATGGACTCAGGCTCGGACCCAACGATGATCAGCCCGCTCGCATCTTCACTCGGCGTGTCGATCAAGCGCTCCAGTTTGTTTCACCCGGATCCATCTGCTTCCAAAGGTCGGATGTCCCGCGAGGACTATGCACAGCATGTTGCTGAGCAAATCTGGAAGCTGCAATATGAAGAACTAAATCCTGCGCCTGGCGTGTGTCCACCTGGTGTACCGGCATTCCTGTGCCCTTCTGCCGCCGCGCCAGATCACTCAGCAGCAATCGCTTCGCTGCAGGATGAAGCAGCAGCCTATGCACCTGATCCAAATATCGACAGCTACTCGCGTCAAAACTACGTGCTGGACATTGGCGAGCGGAACGAATGGGGTCCCGCAGTTGCTGAACCATGCCTCACAGCTGAAAACTGCACACTTCACAGCGTCGTCTTCGGTACTGTGACGGGTCAGAACGACGTGGAATCTTATGCAGCTGCCTTTTATGAACCTTACATTCTAGGCACACTCGCAGATGCCACTTCTGACCCTAACGATGGTTGGTGGGATTTCGGCGGCTCTACCGACATTGAGATCCTCGTGAATGGTGAAGACTATGCCACCTATTACGACTTCTATGTCGGTGAAGAGATAACCCGCAGCTACCTTCAAGATCAGCAAGCTGTTCGCGGAAATGTCTATGCAGCCGATGATACCACCCGCCCGACACTTGTGGCCCCAGTTGCAAAGAGCTCGCCACTTACTCCCGAAGATGTCGTTGCCCAAGAAGCCTACGATCTCATCAACTCTGGCGCTGGAATGCTTGGCCTTCAGACCGGACCGACGAACTACACCCACTCGACAGTTTATGAAGACTATACCGTCGAAGACGAAATCGAAGAGCGCCGCCGTCAGCGCGTAACTGTTGTGAACTGCACTGGCTCTGAAAGCTACGCCTCTGCGACAGGTGTGAGTGACGCCAACTTTGATGACGCCTTTGTCGGTGATGTTGTCGATGTGGTTGACCTGTTCATGGTGGCACCTCCAGAAGTGACAGCCTGTTCTGTTGACCCAGGCGACGATCCACAGAGCAACTTTCTTTGTGCGAACCAAGACATTGCCTCTGTCGAGCTTGATGTGGAATTCGTAGACAGCGCGTCGTCAAATTCCGTCGCCTTTGACAGTCGGACTTTTGCGATCTTGGTTCACTAACACCTAAACCAACGCATGAGACTGAAAACCTCCGCATCCTTGCGGGGGTTTTTCTCGTTTGATGGGGTGAGAGTTACGCTGTGGCCCCCCAATTCCCTAACAACATCCTAACTCCGTTACTTCTCTAGAGGAGTAACCGCGGTATGATCGGATTAAGCGTCCTATTTTCAATAGGTTACGGGAATTTCGAGCCCCGAAAAACTCATTGTTTGCAGCGCAGTCTATTGGCCCTTTTTGCGCTCAAGCCAACTCACTGCCCCACGCCCAGCCGCAAAACCACTGCCCATGCAACCTGTCAGCAAATACCCACCAGTAGGCGCTTCCCAGTTGAGCATTTCGCCCGCGACGAAGCTTCCGGGCCGCACCAACAGCATCAAAGCCGCGTCAATCGAGTTCCAGGCCACACCACCCGCGCTTGAGATCGCCTCGTCAAGCGGGCGCGGAGCTTCAATTCTGATCGGCAGTGCCTTAAGCACCTGCGCAATCTCGCCTGCATCATCCCCTAGCTTAGGGCAGCATTCCCGCAACAGCCCCGCCTTCACGCCCGTCAGGCCAACCGCCTTGCGCAAGAAATTCGACCGGCTCAGCTTTTTACGGGGTCGCGCCAAGCGGTCGCGCACCGCCTCAAAGCTACGCCCGGGCAGCAAATCCAGCTCAATCTGCGCGTCCCCATGCATTAGGGCCTCACGCAACGCCGCAGATTGCGCGTAAACCACGCCACCTTCAATGCCAGACGCCGTGACCGCGAACTCCCCCTTGATCGCGCGTGGCCCTGAGCGCATTTCAATCGTTTTGACAGCCTCCCCCGCAAAGCGCTCTGCAAAATGCGTGCTCCACGCCACGTCAAACCCCATATTGCTCGGCTCAAGCGGCGCGACCTCCACTCCAGCGCCCTCAAACGCTTCAATCCACCCGCCATCGGAGCCCAAACGCGGCCAAGATCCACCGCCAAGCGCAAAAATCTCCGCATTAGCTTGTACCTTCCGCCCCTGATCAAAGCACAAGCGCGGCCCGTCAAAGCCTTCCCAGCGCCATCGCGTGCGCAGCTCAACCGCCTCAAGCCGCGCGAGCCATTTGCGCAGCAGCGGCGAGGCTTTCATCGCGCGCGGGAAAACGCGGCCTGTTGAGCCGGTAAACATCTCCTCCTCCAGCCCCTCGGCCCAGCCTCGCGCATCAAACCCTTCCACAAACGGCCGCATCTCATCGCAAAACACATCGAGAAACCCCGGCTCCTCCTTTGTCAGGTTCAGCCCAGACTTCCCCGCCATCAGAAACTTCCGCGCCACAGAAGGCTTGGCCTCAAACAGCACCGGCGCGCGCCCCGCCGCCAGCAAAGATTCACACGCCGCCAGCCCCGCAGGCCCGCCGCCAATCACCGCCACATCAATCTTCTCAACCATGTCCCCCCCATGCCCCACCACCGCGCACTTGTAAACTTGACCAATGCGCCCAACTCAACTAAAGACCAGCCAACTTCCGGGAGTCATGAAGCTTCCGGTCCCTCGCGCTATAGCAGGGATCGCCGTTGGTCAGCGTGTTACGCCCACCAGCGCGTTACCGCTTTGGCAAACCGCAACACTGGAGGACATCCATGTTTGAAAGCCTATCCGAACGCCTCTCTGGCGTCTTTGACAAGCTCACCAAACAAGGCGCTCTGTCAGAAGATGACGTCTCAACCGCCCTGCGCGAGGTCCGCGTCGCTCTGCTAGAGGCGGATGTTTCGCTCCCCGTTGCGCGCAATTTCATCAAAGCGGTGCAAGAAAAAGCCGCAGGTCAGAGCGTCACCAAATCCGTGACGCCGGGCCAGCAAGTCATCAAAATCGTCAATGACGAGCTGGTCGCGGTCCTCTCTGGCGATGAAGAAAACGCCGGCGCGCTCAAGATTGACAGCCCCCCTGCCCCGATCCTCATGGTCGGCCTGCAGGGCTCAGGTAAAACCACCACTACCGCCAAGCTCGCCAACCGCCTCAAGGGGCGCGAAAACAAGCGCATCCTGATGGCCTCGCTCGACACCAATCGCCCTGCCGCGATGGAGCAGCTCGAGATCCTCGGCCTCCAGATCGGCGTCGACACCCTGCCCATCGTCAAAGGCGAAAGCGCTGCCCAAATCGCCAAACGCGCCAAGCAGCAGGCGACCCTCGGCGGCTATGATGTCTATATGCTCGACACCGCCGGTCGCCTCTCCATCGACGAAGAACTGATGGCCGAGGTTGAGGCGGTGCGCGATGTCACAAAACCCCACGAGACAATCCTCGTGGTCGACGGCCTCACCGGGCAAGACGCTGTAAACACAGCCGAAAATTTCGACGAGCGCATCGGCATCTCCGGCGTCGTCCTTACCCGAATGGACGGCGATG
>CAZQMR010000100.1:0-11006 GCA_964594465.1 uncultured Rhodobacterales bacterium | reverse complement strand
CGTCCACGGTGATTTCGCCCTTACGACCAAGATTGACGCCATGCGCCTCAAGGCCAAGTCCATCCGTATTTGGCTTGCGACCTGTGGCGTACATCACCACATCAAACGTGCTCGTGGTCCCGTCGCTATCCGTTACTTCCAGCCCATCGGCTGTTTTAACGATCTTTGCCACATCGGTGTTAACCCTCAGATCAACGCCTTTGGTGCGCATCTCGTCGGCCACATGGTTGCGCACATCGTCATCAAACCCGCGCAGAATTTGCTCGGAGCGGTAGAATTGCGTGGTTTCACTGCCCAAACCGTTCATGATCCCGGCAAACTCACTGGCGATATAGCCGCCACCGACAATCAAAATGCGCTTTGGCTGTTCATCCAGATGAAAAATCTCGTTGGACGTGATCGCGTGTTCCGATCCCTCGAATGGCGGAACAAAAGGCGTGCCGCCTGTAGCGATCAGGATATGCTTGGCGGTGATTTCCTCGCCAGTTGAAAGGCTCACCGAATGCGGGCCGCTTAGCACTGCACGGGCGCGAAACGTGGTCACGTCATTGCCGCCAAGCCCTTTGAGATAGAGCCCTTCAAGCCGGTCGATCTCTTTGTCTTTCTGGGCAATAAAACGCGGCCAATCAAAACCGCCGCGCGTCACGTCCCAGCCAAAGCTCTGGGCATCCTCGATCACTTCGGGAAAACTCGACGCATAGACCATCAACTTCTTAGGCACACAGCCGCGGATCACGCAGGTGCCGCCATAGCGAAACTCTTCGGCCAACGCGACCTTGGCGCCGGTTTTGGCAGCCGTATTGGCCGCACGTACACCGCCAGATCCGCCGCCAATCACAAAGAGATCATAGTCAAAACTCATGGTATCTATCCGCCTTGTGTTTCCATCGTGAGGCCCTGATCGCCAGCCTCCAAATCAACCAAACGCGCCTCGCCTGAGGCATATCCAACCGAAACCGCGTCAGCAATGTCAATGAACAGCCCGGTTTCGACAACGCCGGGAATGTGCAAAAGCTGCGACGCCAGCTTCTCCGGGTCACCGATTTTGTTGAGGTGCAGATCAAGGATAAAGTGCCCCTCGTCGGTCACATATGGGGCCTCTTGGCTGATGCGCAAGGTCACGCTGTCACCGCTCACATCCGCGCCCTGCAGCGTTTCCTCAACGATAGCTTTGGTGGTTTCCCAGCCGAATTTGATCACTTCAACGGGCAACGGGAAGGCGCCAAGGCTTTCAACCTGCTTGCTGTCATCGGTGATCACCAACATCCGGTCCGAGGCCGTGGCGACGATCTTTTCCTGCAAAAGCGCGCCGCCCCCGCCCTTGATCAGATTGAACTCGCCATCAATCTCGTCCGCGCCATCAATCGTAAGGTCCAGCCAACCAGCCTTATCCAGCGTTGTGACATTAAGCCCAAGCTTGCGGGCCAAGTCAGCGGTGCGCGTGGAGGTCGGCACGCAAGTCAGCTCCATCGACTCGCGCTGCGCCCTCTCCCCCAAAAGTCGCACGAAAAACGCCGCTGTTGAGCCAGTGCCAAGGCCAAGGCGCATGCCATCTTCGACATAAGAAAGCGCACGGCTGGCGGCGGCGAATTTGGCGGAGTCGGACGGGGACAATATGGTGGGCATCGGCAAGGCTCGTTTTTGTGTCGCCCCTCTATAGGGGGTTAACCAGAGCACTGCGAGGCATTTTGGGTGATTGCGGAGCGAAAACCGTCGCGATTGGCCTAGTCATTGGCTCAAACCCCAGCCATGAAGGCGTAAGAGTGATTGCGTTGATAAGGTCTGCCGCATGTTCCTGAGCATTTTTGACGTCTTTAAGATTGGCGTTGGTCCGTCCAGCTCCCACACCATGGGGCCGATGGTAGCGGGCGCGCGGTTTTTGGAGGCGTTGCGCTCAGGGGCGGATCGTATTCCGGGTGCAGGGGACGTGGCGGCCCTTGGGGCGCGGCTGCATGGCTCACTGGCGTTTACCGGAAAGGGTCATGCGACGGATCGCGCGGTCATTTTGGGGCTTGCCGGGTTTGAACCGCAGAGCTTTGATGCGGCTTTGGCGGAAGTGGCGCTTGGGGCTATTGAAACCGGCAAAGTGATTGAGGCCGAGGGCCTGCCGCCGCTCAAGTTCGACCCCCATGCGGATCTTGTATTCGATTATGGACCTGCGCTTGAAGGTCACGCGAATGGCATGGTTTTAAATGCCTATGATGCGGCTGGGAACCTCTACTTGAGCGAGACCTATTACTCAGTGGGCGGTGGCTTTGTTCTGACGGCGGGGGAAATGGCGGCGCAGGGCGAAACAATCCCGGTGCCGGACGTGCCTTACCCGTTTCGCAAGGGCAGCGAGATGCTGCTGATGGCGGCCCAGTCTGGCCTGTCGATTGCTGAGATGAAACGCACCAATGAGCTGAAATACCGCACGCCTACCGATTTAGACGCGGGGATCACCCAAATTTGGGACGTAATGGAGCGCTGCATTGACGCTGGCATTTCCAAGGGGGGAATTTTGCCCGGTGGGTTGAAGGTAAAGCGCCGAGCGGAGGAAATTCACGGCGCGCTGATCGCCGAACAAGGGCTCAATCAACCCGCACCGCACATCATCAACGACTGGATTTCCGTCTATGCGATGGCAGTCAATGAGGAGAATGCCGCGGGTGGGCAAGTCGTCACCGCGCCCACAAATGGGGCTGCAGGCGTGTTGCCTGCGACACTGAAATACTACCTTGCCCATGTGCCCGGCGCTGATCGCAGCCGCATTCCTGAATTCATGCTTACCGCTGCCGCAGTGGGAGGCCTGATCAAGACCAATGCGTCGATCTCCGGGGCCGAAGTGGGCTGTCAGGGCGAAGTGGGTTCTGCCGCCGCAATGGCCGCCGCAGGGCTTTGCGCAGTTTTGGGTGGCACTCCGGAGCAAGTGGAGAACGCTGCAGAAATCGCGCTTGAGCATCACCTCGGCATGACCTGCGACCCGATTGCGGGGTTGGTGCAGGTGCCCTGTATCGAGCGCAATGGCCTTGGCGCGATTAAAGCCGTATCTGCTGCCTCGCTGGCCATGCGCGGGGACGGCAAGCACCTTGTGTCGCTGGATGCTTGCGTGGAAACCTTGCGCCAAACCGGGCGCGACATGGACACGAAATACAAAGAAACCAGCCAAGGCGGCTTGGCTGTGAACGTGCCAGAATGCTGAGATGAGCAGCGCCACCGCCCAACACCGGCCCATGCTTGGCATTGGATTGATGCTTGGCTTTTGCCTCATTGCACCGATGATGGATGCTTTGGCAAAACTCATCTCAGACGACGTGCCACCGGGCCAAATCGCAACGCTGCGTTTTGCGTTGCAATCCGCACTACTGCTCCCGTTTGTCGCGCTCACTGGCCGGCTTTACTTGCCCCAATTTGCCGAAATCAAACTTCACTTTATCCGCGCCGCCATGATCCTTGGCGCGACGGGATGTTTCTTCGCAGCCATCGCAGAAATGCCACTGGCTGACGCCATGGCCATCTTCTTTGTGGAGCCT
Organism: uncultured Rhodobacterales bacterium; assembly: GCA_964594465.1. GTDB lineage: Bacteria > Pseudomonadota > Alphaproteobacteria > Rhodobacterales > Rhodobacteraceae > CAZQMR01. The sequence goes on along the minus strand of CAZQMR010000100.1, from coordinate 7,494 downwards.
TTTATCCTAACCCTGCTGAGCGCGGTTTTCTTAGGGGAAACCATCGGCTGGCGCCGCATTCTTGCCTGCGCCATCGGGTTTTGCGGCGCGCTTTTGGTGATCCAGCCCGCATTCGATCAAGTGGGATGGGTCGCAGGTTACCCTCTGATCACGGCGTTCCTCTTTGCCATCTACATGTTGCTCACAAGGCGCATGGCTCTGGAGCAAGATCCTGTGACGATGCAAACCTACACGGGACTTGCAGCCGTTGTGATTGGTGTCCCGATCCTATGGCTGGCCAATGGCAGCGGCAGCGGCTTCATCGATCCAGTTTGGCCACCAAGCTCCACAATTCCGTTTTTCATCGCCATTGGGATCACCGCAACGATCTCGCATATCTGCCTGTCTTTTGCGCTGTCCTTTGCCCCGGCCTCGCTGATTGCACCGCTGCAATATCTCGAAATCGTAACGGCCACGACGCTCGGCTACTTGATCTTCAATGATCTAACAGGTCCGCTGGGCATGCTTGGGATCGCGATAATCGTCAGTTCTGGCCTGTTTCTGTTTTGGCGTGAACGTCGCTTGCAAGAAGCGCCCTAAGCACCTCGCGCCAATGCGCACGCGGCGCCATCAGGAGCAACCCAGCACCGTCAACGCCAAGACGCACCGGCCCGCCGCTCACCTCGTTGGATGTTCCGATCTGGCCCATTGGCGCAAAGTTCAAACCCTCGATTGACCAGCGCAACCCGTGTGAAAACTCCCCTCGCACAGGTCCAAGCGGAAACAACGACAACCGAGTGCCATGGGGTAAATTGAGTTCAATTTGAGGCGGGCAATGGATCACCACATCGTCTGGCCCGACCAGCACAATCGCCTTTTGCGGATATAAGGCCAATGTGTTGAGAACGGCCAACTCATGATCCAGCCGCCCCCCAATAAAGCCCAGTCCCACAATGGGATTATGCGTGATTCGTTTAACACACTTCTCAAAATCCGTGCTGTCCTGTTCGGCCACATGTGCAATTTTTGTGCCCGATTCCCGCCAAACTTCTAAGTTAGTTAACGAATCAAGGTCGCCGATGATCGTATCGATCCGGTGGCTGGTTTGAGCCAAATGGTGCGCGCCACCATCAGCGGCAAAGATAACCGGTGAGAGCTTTAGCACATCTGCCAAAAGTTCATGGCCCAACGGGCCGCCACCAAGAAGAAGCGCGGCCGATTGAATGTCTAGGGTGGGCGGATCGGTTTGCATAACAGAATGAGGGGATGCGATAGGTCGAAGGTAAGGTCAAGAATTCATTCGGGAGACAACGCGGTCGCTCGGTGTATTCCCTGACCCTATTCTGACTGTCCCCATATCGCAGGAAGAAAATAAATGGTTGCTCCCAGCAAGAAACTCACAGTCTCCTTTGGCGCTTTTGCCTGCACCCTAGAAGGGTTTGATGATCCGTTTCCAGTGATGCGCCAGGTTGTAGACTACTTTCAGGCGCTTGCCTCCGCTGATCCTAGCTTTGGCGCACATCCTGAGCGTCCAGACACCGATTATTTGAAAACACTGGCGCAAGAAAGTGCTGGTGGAACTGTTGAAGCAGAACTGTCCGAGGATGGCATGATCCTGCGTCAAAGCGCAGGGGCCGAAATTGCACCGACCCTAGATGCAGTTGAAGACGCACCGACACAAATCGATCCAGATACGCTGATGCAGTCTGCGCTTGCGGAGGCGCGATTTGAAGATGTGGACACCTTGCTTGAGCAATCCGTAAAAGAACCACAATTCGAAGACGTGCGCGAGGATGAGGGTTTTGAGGCCGACATCCATTTGGAAGACCACAAGCATGACCAGACCGCGCCAGTGGAAGATGATGTGGCCGGCGCAAGTCTTCCCGATTGGGCTCAGGACCTCATCGAGGATGCGATTGAGCATGGTGAAGAGGCTGAACTGGCCACGACAGACCCAATTGCCCAAGAAGAAGAAGCGCTTGAGCGTGTTCTAAGGGCGACCGAAGAGCGTGCACAAACACCGCCACAACTTGATCGTGCCAACCCGCTCGCTCAGCTGCGTGCAGAAGAGAACGCTCAAAGCGAAGACATTGTGGCGGCGTTTGAAGAAAGCACCCAAAGCGAAGACATTGCAGCGGCGTTTGAAGAAGGCACTCAAAGCGAAAATATCGCAGCGGCCTTTGAAGAAAACACCCAAAGCGAAGATATTGCAGCAGCGTTTGAAGAAAGCGCTCAAAGCGAAGATATTGCAGCGGCGTTTGAAGTCGATGATTTCGACCAGCTTCTGTCTCAGGAGATGGCTCAGCTGGATGACCCGATTGCTGAACCTACACCGGTGGCCGAGGCGCTTGCGGAAACCACGCCGCAAGAAGCTGCGCCTACCTCACAAGACGTACACGAGATGTTCCGCGCCTTAGCGGATACACCCGAAGAACCGCAAAAGGCACCGATATCCGCCGCAGAAATTCTGCGCCAAGAAGTCGAGCGTCAAGAAGCCGAGCAACAAGCTCAACTCCAGCAGCAAGAAGCACCCAAGCCTAAAACGGCGCGCGTCTTGACCGCTGCGGCCTCGACCAAGGCCAATGGCAAGCCAATGCGTCTTACCTTTGATGGTACTGAGGGAGAGTCAAACCTTAGTCAAGCCGATCAAAAATTGGGTCGAAATGTTGCGCGCCAACAACCGGCAACAGAGCCAGCAGCTGAAGCACCGCTTGTTTTAACAAAGGCGCAAGTCATTGAGCCCCGTGCCGCTGCACCAGAAACACCGGCCCTCATATTGGTTCCAGAAGATGCCGCATCTCTCGAGGCGGATGTTAATCTGGGCCGTGATCTCAATACATTTGCAGCCTCTGTTGGTGCGGACACCTTGCCTGAATTGCTTGAAGCATCTGCGGCGTATGTGACACTGGTTTCAGGTCGCTCAACCTTTAGCCGTCGCGACATCATGACGCTGCTCGATGAGATGTGCGAACCGGATGAATTCACCCAAGAGGCTCGGATCAAGTCCTTTGGTCGCTTGCTGCGCGGCGGCTCGATCCTGCGCACAGAGGACGGACATTTCGCAATCTCTGATCGCGCGCTCAACTCTTACGAGGCCAAAGCTGGCGTCGCATGAAGTGACCATACAATCTGATCCAAAGGCCGCGTGCACCCCTGCACGCGGCCTTTTTGATTGGCCTTTGCGTCGATTAATGTTTCTCTAATGTTCTTTGCGCGTTACATCTGATGCATGAGTCCGCTCCCCACCAGTTTTGCCCAATGGTTCGCCAAACGCGGGTGGTCCGCACACCCTCATCAACTTGACCTAATCCGGCGGGCCGAAACCCCAGCTCAGCTTTTGATCGCACCAACAGGTGGGGGCAAAACGCTCGCTGGCTTCTTGCCATCCCTCATCGAAATGGCCGCCCAAAAGCCCGACTTTCTGCACACCCTTTACATCTCCCCCTTGCGTGCATTGGCCTCCGACATTGGGCGCAACCTCGCAACGCCCGTCGCGGATCTTGGCCTTGATATCCGCGTTGAAGACCGCACCGGAGATACCAAACAATCCCAGCGCCAACGCCAGCGCACCGATCCCCCCCATATCCTGCTAACAACGCCTGAAAGCCTTGCATTGTTGCTCTCCTACCCCGAAGCACCCCGGATTTTTGGGCGCCTTCGCCGGGTCATCGTCGATGAAATTCATGCCCTCGCTGAGAACAAGCGCGGCGATCAGTTGATGTTGGGTCTCGCCCGATTGCAAAGCCTATCCCCGAATTTGCGCCGTGTTGGGTTGTCTGCAACGGTTGAGAACCCTAAAGCGCTCGGCCAATTCCTAGCGCCGACAGGCTGCGACATTCTTCAGGCCGATCCTGGCCCTGATCCCGAAATCTCAATGCTCCAGACCGAGGCACTTCCGCCATGGTCTGGGTCGGGCGGACGCTATGCGGTTCGCGAAATCTACGAACACATCAAAGCCGCGAAAATCACCCTGATTTTTATCAACACCCGCGCGCTGGCAGAGCTGTTTTTTCAAGCGCTTTGGGCTGCAAATGAGGACAATCTACCCATTGGCCTGCATCACGGCTCGCTCAGCCGCGCCGCACGGGAAAAGACCGAAGCGGCAATGGTCGCGGGGGAGCTGAAAGCCATCGTCTGCACCGGCTCGCTTGATCTTGGCATTGACTGGGGCGATGTTGACCTCGTCATTCAGGTTGGCGCACCCAAAAACGTAAAACGTCTTGTTCAACGCATCGGGCGTGCCAATCATCGCTATAACGCGCCGTCCCGCGCCCTCATTGTACCTGCCAATCGCTTTGAAGTGATCGAATGTATCGCGGCCATGCAAGCAGTTCTTGAGCGCGATCTGGACGGTGAGCCGCGCGGCCCCGGCCCGCTTGATGTGCTCTGCCAGCACATCATGCTCACCGCTTGCTCAGCACCTTTTGATCCTGATGACCTGTTCACGGAAATTACATCCGCTGGGCCTTATGCCGATTTGACGCGCTTGGATTTCGACAAGTGCCTCGATTTTTGTGCCACCGGGGGCTACGCGCTCAAAGCCTACGATCGCTGGAAACGCCTTGTTGAGCGCGATGGCAAATTTCAACTTCGCGATCCGCGCACCGAGCGCCCCTTGCGCATGAATATCGGCACCATCGTTGATGCAGAGACCCTCAAAGTGCGCAAAGGCAAACGCGGCGGCGGCCCGCTCTTGGGCGAAGTTGAGGAAAGCTTTGCCGCCACGCTAACGCCGGGCGATACGTTTCTCATCGGCGGCCAAGTCGTGCAGTATGACGGCCTCAAAGAAATGACCGTCGTGGTCAGCGATGCCAACGGGCGCGAACCCCGCATTGCAGTTTTTTCCGGCACACGGCTTGCCACATCGACCCGCCTTTCTCATCGCGTGCTCGACCTTTTGAACACGCCAAGCCAATGGGCTAGCCTGCCCGGCCACACCCAAAGCTGGCTCGCAACCCAGCAACGCATCTCCGCCTTGCCCAAACGCAGTGGCCTGCTCACGGAAAGCTACCTGCGCGACGAAACTGCCTGCTTTTGCATCTACGGCTTTGCTGGCAAAAACGCCCATCAAACCCTCGGCCTGCTGCTCACGCATCGCATGGAGGAAGCAGGGCTAAACCCGCTCGGCTTTGTTGCCAATGATTACGCCCTGCTGATCTGGGGGCTGACCGAGGTAACGGACCCTACCCCGTTGCTTGCCCCCGAAAACCTGCGCGACGGGCTTGAGACTTGGCTGTCTGGCAATGCTGTGATGAAAAAAACCTTCCGCAATGCCGCGACCATAGCTTGTCTGATCGAGCGCAATCTACCAGGCCAGCGCAAATCCGGGCGCCAAGCCACGTTTTCCTCCGACATTCTTTACGACACGCTCGCCAAATACGATCCCGATCATCTAATGCTGCAAATCACCCGCTCGGAAGCCATGCGTGGCCTCGTGGATTTCGATCGCATCGAAGAAATGCTGACCCGTGCGGCCGGCGACATCACTCACATACGCGCGCCTCATATCACCCCGCTCTCTGCTCCCCTGCTGATGGAAATCGGCAAAGTTCCAATCAAAGGTCAAGCCCGCGAGCACCTAATGGCTGAAGAGGCCGAAGCTCTGATGCTCGCGGCTGGCCTTGCGCAATCAAACACAAATTGACAAAGCTGTTCCCATGACAAATCTGGCCTTTTCCTTTGCCCAAACCGACTTGCTGGCCGCTGCCAGTGGCGCGCTTTTCTGGCCAGAGCAAAAAATGCTCGTGGTCTCCGATTTGCATCTTGGGAAGTCCGAGCGGATCGCGCGGCTTGGCGGCGCACTTCTGCCGCCCTACGAAACCCGTGAAACGCTCAAGCGACTTGGCAGCGACATTGAAACCTACCGCCCCGAGCAGGTCATTTGTTTAGGCGACAGCTTTGATGATCTGATGGCTCAAAACGCGCTGGACGACGAGGAGAACCTCGACCTCGTAACCATGATGGCGGGGCGCAAATGGGTCTGGATCGAAGGCAATCACGACCCCGGTCCGATTTCGCTGGGGGGCACCCATTTGGCCGAATTCACCTGCGGCCCGCTCACCTTTCGCCATATTGCAGTTGCAACGACAAAACCCGGTGAGATTTCAGGCCATTACCACCCAAAAGCCAAGCTCGCAGGGACAACGCGGCCGGCATTTATCTATGATGAAACCCGCATGATCCTGCCCGCTTACGGCGCTTATACCGGTGGTTTGAAAACCGACGCCAAAGCAATCACCGATCTCATGAACCAATCCGCCAAAGCCATTTTAACGGGAAAGGGCCAGCACCACATTCCCATGCCGCGTTAGCCCTTCGATTTTCCAAAAATACTTCCGCGCGGCGCGCTCCTGCCCTATCAGGCCGTCAAACCCTCTGGTTCTTCAAGACCATTGGCCCGACTGCACGCAGTCACCGTATTTGCCAACAAGCAAGCAATCGTCATCGGCCCAACACCACCGGGCACAGGTGTGATCGCACCCGCAACAGCACTCGCAGAGGCAAAATCAACATCCCCAACAAGCCGCGTTTTGCCCTCGCCCTTTTCAGGCGCATCAATGCGGTTGATACCCACGTCAATCACCGTCGCACCGGGCTTGACCCAATCGCCGTTGATCATCTGAGGGCGTCCCACGGCAGCCACCAGAATATCCGCGCCTTTGCACAGCGCCTCGATGTCCTTGGTCCGCGAATGGGCGATCGTTACCGTGCAGCTATCGCCCAGCAACAGGCTCGCCATCGGCTTGCCCACAATGTTGGAGCGTCCGACCACAACTGCATTAAGGCCAGAAAGACTGCCATGGTGATCGCGCAGCATCATCAAACAGCCAAGCGGCGTACAGGGCACCATGGACTTCTGGCCAGTGTTGAGCAGGCCAACATTGGAGATATGAAATCCATCAACATCCTTGGCCGGATCAATCGAGTTGATCACCAAATCCTCATCCAGATGCCCCGGCAGCGGCAGTTGCACCAGAATACCATGCACGGCCGGGTCCGCGTTGAGCGTGTTGACCAGCGCCAAAAGATCCGCCTCGGAGGTATCCGCATCTAGGCGATGCTCAAACGAAGCCATCCCGACCTCAACCGTCTGCTTGCCCTTGTTGCGCACATAAACTTGGCTCGCAGGATCTTCTCCCACCAACACAACGGCCAAGCCCGGCGTTACGTTGTGCTCAGATTTCAGACGATCCACATGACCCTTAACTTTTTCGCGAATGCTTGCGGCAAATTCTTTGCCGTCAATCAGTTTTGCGTTCATTAAAAGAGACCCTCAATCAAACCGTCATCATTCATCATGATCGTTTCCGCAGCAGGTTTGCGCGGTAATCCGGGCATGGTCATGATCTCACCGCAAATCGCGACAATAAAGCCTGCCCCTGCTGAAAGGCGGACTTCACGAACAGGTACGGAATGCCCTGTCGGTGCGCCGCGCAAGTTGGGATCCGTCGAGAAACTGTACTGGGTCTTGGCCATGCAGACCGGCAGATTGCCATAGCCCTGCTCTTCCCACTG
>CAZQMR010000099.1:0-11032 GCA_964594465.1 uncultured Rhodobacterales bacterium | reverse complement strand
GACCCATTTCAGCGCCACAACGGCCTTCTTGGGGTCGGTCACAACCGGGGACAGCAGGTGGGGGATGCCGTCATAAACCGAAAGTTCGAGCATCTTTGGATCGATCATGATCATGCGGCACTCATCAGGCGTGAGCGTGTAGAGCAGCGACAGGATCATGGTGTTGATCGCCACAGATTTACCCGAGCCGGTGGTGCCCGCGATCAGCAAATGCGGCATCTTGGCAAGGTTTTCGACGATCGGTTCGCCGCCAATGTCTTTGCCGAGCGCCAGTGGCAAACGCATGTTTGTGTCGCCATAGGCAGAGGCCGACAGGATCTCGCGCAGCAACACCATTTCGCGGGTTTCATTGGGCAATTCGATGCCGATGATGGTCCGGCCCGGCACAGTGGACACACGCGCCGCAAGAGCAGACATGGATCGGGCAATGTCATCGGCCAAGCCGATCACGCGGCTTGCTTTGAGACCCGGCGCAGGTTCGAGTTCATACATGGTGACCACCGGACCGGGGCGCACCGATACGATCTCGCCCTTTACACCGTAATCGTCCAAAACCGCCTCGAGCATCCGCGCATTGCTCTCTAGCGCCTCGTTGGAGAGGTTCTGGCGTACGATTTCGCGTGGCGAGGAGAGCAGGCCCAGCGGGGGCAGCTCAAAATCGTTGCTGTTGTCTTCCAGCGCCAAAGTGGGTTGTTCCTCGGCCTTGGCACGCTTGGATTTGCCCACAGGCTTGACCGTGCGGGGTTTGACCAAAGGCGCGGGATCGGCACTTTCCGCGTCCCGACGATTGAGCGCAGCCGCCAACGGGCTGTCATCACGATGGGCGCCCCCAAGTGGTGTGTAGGCTTCTGGCTCCTCAACTGCTGCATTCAGATCAAGGGCACTCACTTGCTCAGCGGGTGGGGACACGGGTTGAGGAGCAATTTCCACGGCTTCCTCATTGGCCGCGGCTTCTACAGGTGCTGGCGCATCAGATTGCGCCCGAATGGCTTCGGAAATACGCGACATAAGGCGCTTTTCGTCCACCGGTTTGATGGATTCGCCCAGCGGTTCGCGCATAGGTGGGGCAACGCGGTTGACCAGCGGCGCTTTTGCCACGCTCGCATATTGCGGCTCGAGCGCTTCTTGGGCCACGTCATCTTCGCGGCGCGCTTTACGCTCTAGGCGCATCTCATTGGCACGTTTCGCGCTCTGACCGGCCAATTTCGCGCCAGAAACAGTTGCGACACCGAGTTTGCGGGCCAGCGCAATGCTCAGATCGATCAAATGAGCAACCCCTGCAGCAAGGAAGTTGCCGAAGATTTTTGCCTCTCGTACATTCACGCCAAGCGCAAAAGCGGAGAGCAGCAAAAAACCGATACCAAGCAAAAGTGTAAACAGCTTGAGTTGAAGCGTGACAGAAATCGGTAGGGCCGTCAGCAGGCCGCCCAGCATCGCATCGCCAAACCAGCCACCAAGCCCTGCATCTTGCCCCCAGCCAATCGGCGGCACATGAGCTGACGCAAAAACAGCGCCAAGAGCCACAGCAAGCGGCACCATGATAATGCGTGTGACAACCCGCTCTTCACCGCGATGGAGCACAAGGCGCGCGCCCCAAACGACAAAGGCCAATGGCAGACCCCAAGACGCCCAGCCGACAGAGCGCAGCAGCAGATCAGCGACAATCGCCCCCAGCGAGCCAAGCATGTTTTGCGGCGAAGAGGTCGAGGAGGCAAACAGGCTAGGATCATCAGGCGAATAACTTGCAAGCGCGAGCGCAAACAGCCCGGCCATCACGATCAGTGCAAGGCCAAGCATTTCGGTTCCGCGTCGCCGCAGCGCCTCTTCTGTCTTGGTCTCAAACAAACGTTTGCGATGTGTGCCGGTATAAAAAACTGCCATACGCCTCTGGCTCCCTACTTTAACACGTCTCGGATCGCGGTTAATCCGCGCTCGATTTCTTTTGGTGGGGCGACAAGGGCCACCCGGATGAATTTTTTGCCCGGATTGTCCGCGCCTTCACCTTGCGAGAGATATTCGCCTGGAAGGATGCGCACGCCGGTTTTTTCCCAGATCTCGCGGGTGGCGGCTTCGCCATCCTCAACTTCGATCCACAAGAAGAAGCCAGCCTCAGGCGAGCGGTAGCCGCCCAGATTGCCCAGAATTCTGTCGGCGATCTCAAATTTCTGCTGATAAAGCGCGCGAGATTCGATCACATGCTCTTCATCCTGCCACAGCGCCGTGGCGGCCCGCTGCAGCGGAATCGGCAGGGGCGCACCGGCATAGGAGCGGAGCTGGCGCAGTTGTGCAATGGTTTTGGGACCTGACGTCGCAAAGCCCGAGCGCAAGCCCGGCACGCTTGAACGCTTGGAAAGCGAGTGAAACGCGATAGAGCGCTCAGGGTCAGCACCCTTGGCCTCAGCCGCTTCCAGCAGGCCGGTTGGCGGCGCGTCGCGGTAAATCTCGGAATAGCACTCGTCCGCGAAGATGCGGAAATCATGTGCCTCGGCCAGATCGAGCAGCTCGCTCCAACGCTCCATATCCGCCACTGCGCCTTGCGGATTGGAGGGCGAGCACATGTAGCAAATCGCGGTGCGATCCAGCACATCTTTGGGTAAGCTTGCGAAATCTGGCAAGAAGCCGGTTTCGGCCGTGGCAGGCACATAAACTGGTTCCGCGCCCACGGTTAGGGCGGCCACCATGTAGACTTGGTAAAACGGGTTGGGCAGCAACACGACCGGCTTTTTGCCGTTCTTGGTTTCGGGGCAGAGCGCCAGCAGCGCGTTAAACAGACCTTCGCGGGTGCCGTTGAGCGGAAAAACGCGGGTATCAGGATCAACCGGGGCAAGGTCGTAGCGCTTGGTCACCCAGTCCGCAAATGCGGCGCGCAACTCGGGCATGCCCTCATTTGGGGGGTAGCGCCCGAAATCATTTGTGTGAGCCGCAATAATTTCGCCCACGACGCGCGGGACGTCGTGCTTGGGTTCGCCGATCGACATATTGATCACTTCGCCACCCGGCGCGATGCCCTCAAGCAATGCGCGCAGACGCGGAAATGCGTAAACCGGCAGGTTGGAAAACCGCTCAGGAACCTGCATATGTGCCTCAAGTATGGGGTCTAAGTGCCCCTTATGACTTGAGAATAACGCGCCCGAGCAGGTCGGTCTAGCCCAAAGCGGCTTCCATTGCACAGGCCAGACGCGACAGTTGCGCCTCTGCATCAGGGGCGCACATCGCCATGATTCCAGTGCCTTTTACGCCCGTTGGAAGCGTCATTGCACACAAACCCATCATGTTTGCGATGCGCGTATTGCGCAGGGCCAGCAGGTTTGCCCGCTTGAAATAGGCGTCTTCGGTTTCCAGCCGTTTGACATTGGGCGCAATGATTGGCGCGGTTGGGGCCAGCACGGCGTCATAGCCTGCCACGCGCGCCGCGTAGGTTTCGCGCAAGCCATACATCTCATTTTGCGCTGCCACATAGGCCGGGGCGGAATGCTCGCGCCCGCTCTCAAAGCGCTCCCGGATTTGCGGATACATCACGCCGGGTTGCGCCTCAATCTCGTGGCCCCACTGGCCATAGGCTTCTGCGGCAAACAACACCGCTGCAAGCTCATTGCCCCGCTGCGCTTCTGGCACTGGGCCGCGATCAACGGTGGCACCAGCCGCTACGAGCTTGCCGACTGCCAGTTCAAAACCCTCGACCACTTCCGCGTCCAGCTCCTCCATGCCCACGGTCTCGCAGACCAAAAAGCGTCGCCCCTTGAGACCAGCATGGCTCAAATCTGGTGCCGGTTGATCCGCCATGATCGCGGTCAAAAGTGCTGCATCCTCTACGCTGCGCGCGAGCGGCCCAACCGTATCAAACCGCGCACAAAGCGGGATCACACCCTCAAGCGAGATCAGCCCATGGGTGGTTTTGAAACCTACCAGATCGTTCCAGACCGCAGGAATGCGCACCGAGCCGCCAGTATCAGAGCCAATGCCAGCAACCGCCAGCCCAAAGGCCACGGAGGTCGCCGCACCCGAAGAAGAGCCGCCCGGAGCAGCCTCATGATCATGCACATTGGGTGGCGTCTGAGTGATTGGATTTACGCCGAGCCCAGAAAACGCGAGCTCCGTGGTGTGGGTCTTGCCCAAGCACACCAACCCGGCCCGGGACGCGCGCTGAACGCAAAGCGCATCGCTCTGAGCCACGCGCCCCTTCAAGAGTGCTGTACCGCCCTCGCAGCTATAGCCCGCAACATCATAAAGGTCTTTCCACGAGATCGGCACACCATCGAGCGGCCCGCGCCGGGTGCGCGCCTTAGCTCGCGTGGCCGCTGCCTTAGCTTCGGCGCGCGCGCGATCCGCTGTCACGCAAGTGTAAATCCTGTCGCGGAATTCATGGGCGTCAATCGCCGCCAGATAGGTCTCCGTCAGCGCCACAGGGTCAATCTCACCCGCCTCAATCCCACGCCCTAGATCACCACCTGTCATCCACAACCAATCACTGCTCATGCCGCGCACCTTTTTGTCCTGCATCATCTGGTTCCGACGCTAGCGTAGTTTCAATTTGGAGTGAATCAGTTTTCGCGGCTTGGTGCGCGGGATTGCTTTGGGAGATTTTGGCGCAAACACAGAAGGTCGCACTGGGTTGAACGCGCAGGAGCCTCCGGCAGGGATATTTTGAGAAAGTAATGTTGGGGCTTGGCGCTTTTGTTTTCGATTGCGCGAAGTCTTCCAAAGGGAGTCCTGGGGACTGCGACAAATTGAGAAGGCGCTAAGCGCTTGGACTTCGCGGCTCAAGAGCGCATATGTATCTTATGGACACAGACGTTCTGATCATTGGCGGTGGCCTTAACGGACCGCTCACTGCGATGGCACTGGCCTCAGCCGGGCTGCGCTCCATCGTGATTGATCCTAATCCCGCGCCCAAGGATGCCGGATTTGATGGTCGTGCTTATGCAATTGCCGCGTCTTCGGTGCAGGTTCTCATGGCGCTTGGCCTCTGGGATGATCTCGCGGCTGACGCACAGCCCATCACCGAAATCAAAGTCTCAGACGGCACAGCTGGTGAGGGCGCACATCCGTGGTTTCTGCATTTTGATCACACTGAGATCGAGGACGGCCCTCTTGGCGCAATGATCGAGGATCGCCACTTGCGCGCGGCCCTGCGCAAGCGCAGCGAGATCACCCAAGGTCGTGTTGCGTCTCAAACCGTCACCCCCGGCGCTGTTTGCGTTACCCTTGAGAGCGGTCAAACTCTGAGTGGCGCCTTGTTGATCGGTTGCGATGGCAAGACATCCGGCACAGCAATCCGCGCGAGCATAAAACGCCAAGGTTGGAGCTATGATCAAGCCAGCCTCGTGGCTACACTAGAGCATCAACAACCCCATAACGGCATCGCGCATCAGTTCTTCATGCCGCCGGGCCCGCTTGCGATCTTGCCGCTGACCGGCAACCGCTCGTCAATCGTCTGGACCGAAAGCATCGAGACCGCTGCCAGCGTGAATGACCTGGCCGACGCCGCATACCTCGACTACCTGCGCCCTCGCTTTGGCGATTTCCTGGGCGACATCGCGCTGACCGGCACCCGCTACAGCTACCCGCTTGGCATCTCCATCGCCGAGCGGTTTGTGGCCGAGCGAGTTGCCCTTGTCGGGGACGCGGCCCATGGCATCCACCCACTTGCAGGCCAAGGCCTCAATCTTGGTATCCGCGATATCGCTGCGCTCGCCGAAACCCTCACCAACGCCAAACGCCGGGGCGAGGATATCGGCAGTGCCACAGTTCTCGAAACCTACCAAAGCTGGCGCCGCTTTGACGCAAACGCGCTTGGCTTCGTCACCGACAGCGTCAACCGCCTGTTTTCGACCAGCAACCCGCTGCTCAAAGCCATCCGCACCACTGGGCTCGGCCTGATCAACGCCAGCCCAAGTTTGCGTCAGCGTATGATGCGCGAAGCCGCAGGCCTCACCGGCGACCTCCCCCGCCTTATGCGCGGGCTGTCACTCTAAAGTACCAACTCTTCGATTTTCCAAAGTCACTTTCCAGCACCAGACGTCAGGCATGCAGGAAAGTGACACTGCCCTCACCGCGTCGCGCATAGTTTTTAACCGGCGTTTCGCAGGGGTGAAAAACTATACGTCCCAAAAATACTTCCGCGCGGCGCGCTTCTGCCAGCAATCACTGCAACCGAACAGCATTCCCGGCAGACTTGTCACCCGACGAATAGGCCAATTGACCAAGCCCGAAATCAGCCGCAACAGCAATCACAATGATGCTCAAAAACGCAAAAATCATAGCTTTCATCGGCCTACCCTTTTCTTGTTCACTTCGTATTCTCCCGCAAAAAGGCTATCAAATCAATCCGATCCTGCGCTTTGGCAATCCGCTGCATCGGCATCTTGCTGCCCGGCGTATAATGATCAGGGCCAAGGTCAAACAGCTTATCAATGGTCTCGTCTGACCAGACAATATCAATCCCGCGCATCGCATTTGAGTAGCCATAGCCCTCAAGCGTACCCGCGCGCCGCCCAAAGACACCATACAAGCTCGGTCCCGCCTTGCGCTTCCCGTCCGGGCCGAGCGTGTGGCAGACCGAGCATTTGCGGTAAAACTGCCGCGCGCCATTGGGCATCTTGTCCGGGTCATTCAGAAACTCACGCGCGCCCGCAACCATCACTGCCCCCGCCTCTTCTAGCGGCCAGCCATAGGCCGCATCTGCGATCCCGCCTGCGAAAATCCGCGTGCCATCCGCGCCATAATCCAGCGCCCAGACAGGCCCGCGTTTTGCTGCACGAAAGTCCCGCGTGATGCGCCAGCCCTTCGTGTTCACGACCATGATATAGCCCTGCCCATCGCCCACCGCGATCTCGGCCCCATCGCGACGCATGGCCATGGCGAGAACCGGGCGGCGTTCCAGCGTTAGGTCCGCGATCACCGCGCCTGTACCAAGGTCAATCGCGCGCGTGCCGCCATCAACTGCACCGTAAGCCAGCCATCCGGCGTCGGAGTTGACCAGCAGCTGATTGATCCCAAACCCGTGTTTGACTTCGATTTGCTCCAAATCGCCGCTTGCAACATTCCAGCGCCTGATGGTCCCATCCGTGGATGCTGTGTAAACATGTGCCCCATCACCGGAAAAAACCACATCATTGACCCCGGCTCGATGCCCTTCCAGCCAGCGCAGCAGCGCCCCACTTTGAGCATTCCATAGCCCAGCGCGCCCGTCCCAAGAGGCTGAGGCCAGCACGCTGCCATGGCTCGACAAAGCCATTACCTTGCCCTCATGCCCCTCCAGAACCGTGGCGAGAGCGCCATCCCAAATCCGAACCGAAAAGTCATCGCCTGCTGTGGCAATCCGCCCATCACCCAGCATATGCACAGCATTTACGGCTGCGCGATGCCCCTCCAGCCAACGCGGAGCGCCGGGCGTGGCGAGATCCCAAACACCCGCTGAGTAGTCGAAACTTGCGGTTAAAACCTGCGTACCATCGCGCGACACCTCGATGCCTTTGACCGGCCCGCCATGCCCTTCAAGCGTAACGAACCCATCCTGCGCGGCCGCCGCGCCTGTCAAAACCAGCCATACTGCCAGCCAGCGCATCGCTTACTCGGCAGGCGACTGACTTCGGGCGGCGTCTTGTTGAGCAAATTCAAGCTCTTCCTCGACCCAAAGCCCGTGATGCTCTTTGGCCCAGTTCAGATCGACATCGCCCTTGCCCATCGCGTCATAGGCGCCTTCCATCCCGAGCGTGCCGAGATAAATATGCGCGAAAATGATCGCGATAAACACGAAGGCCACGATGGAGTGCCACAGCTGCGCGTATTGCATTTCCTCATGAGGCGCGAGCACGTCGGGCAGGCTCGTGCCTAGTAGCGCATTCATCTTGGCGAAGGTCGCCGCAAACATCGGCATCTCAAACGGGAATAGCAGCGACAGGCCAGAGACCGAGATCGACACCCCCAGCACAATCACCGACCAGAAGATCAGCTTTTGACCCGCGTTGAACTTCTTGGCAGGCGGGTGCGCATCCGAGAACATGCCGCCACCTTGGGCCAGCCATTTCAGGTCGTGGCGGTTGGGGATGTTGTGAAACACCCACAGCGCGAAAATCCAGCACAGCGCGAGCATGAAGGCCCATGAGACGTTGTTGTGGATCCATTTTGAGGACACGGCGATCACCGCGAAAGCCTCATGTCCAAACATCGGGATCACGAATTTGCGCCCAAAGAGCGAGATTAGCCCGGTGATTCCAAGCAGAATAAACGAACCAGCCAGCAGCCAATGCCCAAAGCGCTCCACCGCGCGAAACCGCAGGATCGCGAACTCGGATGGGCCTGCATCAATGCGGATGCGCCCCCGGATCAGAAAGAAAATCGCCAGCAGCGCCAGCGTGAACAGCAAAAGCCGCCCGCCGTATTTCTGCAATGGCCCATCGCGGAACGTCAGCCACTTCATGCCGCCATCTTGCATCAACACCCGATCCTGAGATTTGCCGGTGGAAACAGTGACATCCGCAGTGCCATAGCGCATCGCGCGTAGGGTTTCCGCATCGGATACACCGCCAAGCGTGCCAAGCTGCGCACTGATCCCCGCGGCGCTGTCTGGATTGCCAACAGCTTCCTTGCGGAAGCTCAGATCAACCGCCTCACCGCGCTGGCGGCGCAAAATATCGTCGCGACTTTGAGAGCCACCAAGCTCCGCACGGGCTGCAACCTGCTTCTCAGTTGGAGTGGTGTCCACCACCTCGCCACGAAAGGCTAAAAACTGTGATAAGGCGACGCAAAACAGGATGATTAGGGCAAACCAGCCCATGCCACGATATACGTTTTTGCTATCTTCCATCCGCTCTGCTCCAAAGTAGTGAGAAGGGCGGGAAGCTAAGCCCCCCGCCCAATGGTGCATGCAAAGCACACACCTTACATCTTAGAGGTAGGGTGCGTGATTTCACGCACCTTTGGTTTTTAGTTGCTCTTTTGGTCGTAGGCTGTGCCCCAACCCCAAGCGCCGGAACCAAATCCACGGGCCACAACGCGCTCGCGGTAGATGCCGCTCACAACGTCGCCGTCACCAGCCAGAAGCGCCTTGGTGGAGCACATCTCAGCACAGATTGGCAATTTGCCCTCAGCAATCCGGTTGCGACCATATTTGGCGAATTCGGCTGTGGAATGGGTCTCTTCTGGGCCACCGGCACAGAAGGTACATTTGTCCATCTTGCCACGTGATCCGAAGTTGCCCGCCTGTGGATACTGCGGCGCGCCAAACGGGCACGCATAGAAACAGTAGCCACAGCCAATGCAGAGGTCTTTGGAGTGGAGCACCACCCCTTCCTCGTTTTGGTAGAAGCAATCCACCGGGCAGACCGCCATACAAGGCGCATCCGAGCAATGCATACACGCCACCGAAATCGAGCGTTCGCCCGGATCCCCATCATTCAGCGTGACAACACGGCGCCGGTTGATGCCCCAAGGCACCTCGTGCTCGTTCTTACAGGCCGTGACACAGGCGTTGCATTCAATGCAGCGTTCGGCGTCACATAGAAACTTAGCTCTAGCCATCTTTTTCTCCTCCTTACGCTACAGAAATTTTGCAAAGGGTTGCTTTGGTTTCTTGCATCTGGGTCACACTGTCATACCCGTAGGTCTGAGCCGTGTTAGATGCCTCACCAAGCACATAAGGATCAGCGCCCTGCGGATATTTATCCCGCAAATCAACGCCTTCCATATGACCGGCAAAGTGGAACGGCATGAACGCCACCCCTTCACCAACCCGGTTGGTCACCATGGCCATCACTTTGACCTTGGCCCCTTCCGCGCCTTCTACCCAAACTTGCTGGCCATCACGCACACCCAAATTGTTGGCGTCCCGCGTGTTGATCTCAACAAACATGTCCTGCTGCAGCTCAGCAAGCCAAGGGTTAGAGCGGCTTTCATCACCACCACCCTCGTACTCAACCAAGCGGCCTGATGTCAGGATCATGGGATATTCTTTAGAGAAATCCTGCTTCTGGATCGAGGCATACATGGTTGGCAGGCGGTAGAATTTCCGATCCTCATAGGTCGGATAGTCTTCCACCAGATCGCGGCGGTTGGTGTAGAGCGGCTCACGGTGGAGCGGCACAGGATCCGGGAAGGTCCAGACCACCGCGCGTGCCTTGGCGTTGCCAAAGGGCGCACATTCATGGTCAATCGCAACCCGCTGGATACCGCCTGATAGGTCGGTTTTCCAGTTGGTCTTTGGTCCTGCGACAGCCTCAATCGCTGCCCGCTCGTCTGAGGTCAGCTCGCCGTCCCAGCCAAGGTCCATGAGCATCTGCATGGTGAACTCAGGATATCCGTCCTGAATGTCACTATCCAAGCTCGCAACACCTTCAGCCAGTAGGTTCGTGCCGTCCCGTTCCACACCAAAGCGGGCGCGGAATGTCAGGCCACCTTCAGAGACACGCTTTGACATGTCATAGAGGTTCGGCGTGCCGGGATGCCCCATTTCCGCCGTGCCCCAGCAAGGCCAAGGCAGACCGTAGTAATCGCCATCATTCGGGCCACCAACGGCCTGCAATGTCGTGCGATCAAAATGGTGCTGATTGGCCATATGGGATTTGATCCGGTCTGGATCTTGGCCCGTGTAACCAATGGTCCACATGCCACGGTTGAACTCGCGCGTGACGCTTTCAACAACCGGCGTCTCGTCATCTTCCATCTCGATATTGCGGAAGAAGCGATCAGCCCAGCCAAACTTGTTGACGAATTTGGCCATAATGACCTCATCCGGCAGGCTTTCAAACAGCGGATCAACAACTTTGTCGCGCCACTGGAACGACCGGTTGGAGGCCGTGACAGAACCACGTGTCTCAAACTGCGTACAGGCTGGCAGCAGATAAACCCCATCTTCGCGGTCATTCATGACAGCGGAGAAGGTCGGATAAGGATCCACAACGACCAGCATATCAAGCTGCTCCATCGCGGTCTTCATCTCTTTCAGACGGGTCTGCGAGTTGGGCGCATGGCCCCAGAACACCATGGCGCGAACCTTATTGGGATTGTCCATGTTTTCTGGGTCTTCCAGCAC
>CAZQMR010000098.1:5871-11049 GCA_964594465.1 uncultured Rhodobacterales bacterium | reverse complement strand
GGTGACGCTGGCGTCTTCATCGTCGGAATTGGCATTTGCGGTGAAGGCGATTGTGCCCTCGTAAAGGCTGTTGGCGGCGTCGGTTGAGAGCACCTGCCCGCTGAGGCCTGAGTAGTCCACGACGAGCGTGTCAACTTCCGGGGTCAGCGTTGTGCCGAAGTTCTCGCCGCCATCGGCGATGTCTGTGCCAAGGCCGACGAGCACAAGGTCACTGCCGCCACGGGTGGAGAAGATGTTGTCGACATCGCCCATTTGGCCGACGCTATCATTGGCGTTGCCTGTAATGAGACCGATCAGCGTTTCAAAGTTCTCGATGTAGCCGCCGCCCTCAAGGACCAATGTGCGATTAGATTCCGTGCCGTCGGGTTCTTCGCCAATCCAAAGGATGCGTTGCTGGGTGTAGGAAATGTCCGCGAACAGGCTGTCGACGCCGTGCCCACCGGCCAGAATGAACGTGTCTTGCAGGGCCAATCCCGCACCGATGTAAAGGCCCTCAATTTCGGAGAATTCGCTTGTGCGCAAGACCGTGTCATCGCCTGCGCCGACAAACACCCAGTCCGAGCCATCGCCAAGTGAGGCGACATCGTTGCCGCCTGCTGTTGCGACAATGTCGTTGCCGATTTGCGAGCTGCTGATCAGGTCATCGCCATCGCCAGTAAAGACTTCAAGCTCTTCGACTGTGTTGAAAGTGACAAGAGTTTCAAGGGGTTGGCCCGGATCCACGCGCGCGGCGCTGCCAAGGCCCGTGGCATCCATTCGAACGAAGTAGCCCGCACCGGATTCGTCTTCGGAATAATCCAGAACGGCAGTATCAATACCTCCACGCCCGATCAATTGCTCAACGCCGGTGGTGGAGTTGGTGAACGGATCGAGGCGGTTGTCCAGCTCGTTGCCGCTCAGGAAATCGTTGAAGCGAGAGCCGACGAGATTTTCGAGCGAGGCGTATGTATCGCCTTGGGCGTGGCCGCCAGAGGAGCCTGTGACCAGATCGACCAGAACCCGGGAATTGGACTCGCGGTAGTCAGCCGTATCAAAGCCGCTCCCGCCGGTGAGCGTGTCCGCGCCAAACCCGCCGATCAGGGTGTCATTTCCGCCTTCGCCATTGAGCTGGTCGTTGCCCAGCTCTCCGCGGATTATGTTGCCAAGGTCATCGCCAGTGAGGTCATCGTCAAAATTACTGCCGGTCAGGTTCTCAAAACTGGAGATTTTGATGTTGCCGCCGCCGCCAAGGTCGATGATTTCATTTGGGGCGTCTTCATTGAACTGAATGCGCTGCGCGAAGGCGATATCGTCGCTAAAGAACAGGTTGCTGCGCAGGCGGCCATTGCCAGAGCTGAGATCAACGACTACATCGCCGCTGGCCTTGATATAGCTTAGAAGATCCTCATCGGGTTGGTAATTGGTGTAGCCGCCGCCATCCAGGTCATCCCGGTCGCCGCGCGCATAGATGATGTCATCCCCGACACCGCCATTGACGGAATCGCGGCCCAATCCGCCCTCGATGATGTCATCGCCATCATAGCCATCGACCAGATTGCCCTTATCATCGCCAAGGAACACGTCGCCGTAGCGGCTAAGCTGGACGTCTTCGATGCCAAAGAGCAAATCGCCCTGTGCGTCGCCGCCATAGCCGATGCCAAGCTCCAGATTGATCAAAACGCCGCTGGAGGAGAAGACGTAGGACGCGCCATCGCCGCCGGTATCAGCCGCGCCTAAGCGGTTGCCGCGCATCACATCTGCGCCGCGCCCGCCGATGAACAGGTCGCCCTCGTCGCCGCCGACAAGCACGTCATCACCAGCGTTGGTTTCAAAGACATTGGCAACATTGCGGTTGCCGTAGAAGACATCGTCATGCTCTGAGCCGATGAAATGCTCGACACTGGTGACGATATCGCCTTGAGCTTCGCCGCCTGAGCCGAGCATGCGGCCCGGTGTTGAGGCGCTTTCAACGAGGGTGATGCCGACGCTGCTTTGGGAGAAATCGATCTGGTCGAAACCTGAGCCGCCATCGATGGAATCCGCACCTGCCCCGCCGCGCAGGATGTCGTTGCCAGTGCCGCCTTCTAGTGTGTCATTGCCGAAATCGCCATCAAGCTGGTCATTACCCTCATCGCCGCGCAGGCGGTCATTGCCGCCGCCACCAACGAGGACGTCATCATCGCCGCCACCTGAGAGGTCTGCATCAAGATTGATGCTGGCGGACACGGTGAGGGTGTCGCGCATGGAACCGCCGGCGCCAACGATAGTTTTGAGTTCGGTTCCGCCGTCGCCAAAGCGCTCGAAAATGCCAAACGCGAAGACGCCAACCTCGCCGGGACCGGCGGGATTGTTTGCGTCTTCGGGCACCATGCCGACAAAGAAGGTTTCCGCCTCGTTTGGCCCGATGCGCATGCCGTTTTCATCGAGCTGGGCATCTGCATCGTCGGACAAGTTTCGGAACTGCGCGCGATCGCCGACATTGAGGGTAAGTGCCCCGTCGCCCAACAGATTGGCCAAACCGGGATCATCGAGTTCGAGCTGCTCCATGATTTCGGTGGGTTTGGGATTGCAGGGGTCGATGTTGAATTGGGCCAGCGTGACCGTGGCGAGCGACTGGCGTTTTTCAAAGGAGAAGATGCCAAAGCCGAATTTCAGGACGAGGTCGATGCCCGCGGTGATGCGCCCGGCGATGTCGTTGAAGAAACAGCCGCCAAGTTCGCTCAGGCGGGCTTTGTTGTCGCCGGGGCCTGTGCCGCCAAGGAAGACGTCGATGGTCCCCATAAGGCCGCCTTCTACCGCGACGCGCGCGATGACGATGTCCAGCCCGCCGCCGACACCGATGCCAAGTGCGACAGAGCCGACAGGTGTTTTTTCTTCACCGTTTACAGTGACTTCCGGCAAGTCGGGCGAGATGAACAGGCCTTCGGCGAAGTCAAAATTGTCGCCAAAGCCAGCGGTGTCATAGCCGATATTGATGTCGACGCCAGCATAGAAGTCGCCAAAGAGATAGCCGATGAAGGGGCCGAAATTGATGCCGATTTCGCCATAGACTTCAAATTCAAGCGGGGGCAAGTCGAACTCGACCAGTGTGACAGGGGCCGCCCCTGCGCCGTTGAGCAGGAGGGAGCCAAGGGCTTGTACGAGGGCTTCTGGGCTGTCCAGGAACGGGAAGCTGAGGCCCAGTTCAGGCACATCAAACGGGCCTTCCATGTTTGCAACTGTGAGCGCGTTTTGGTCAGGTGCTGCCGCTGGAAGCGGGGCTGCGGGGGCTGGTGCCTCGACTTCTTCGTCCAGACCGATGAAATCGGTGAAGGCGCCAAAGGCCTCAACGAGATCAGCAAGGTTGTTCAGATCGCTGTCTTCGCTGGCAATCAAGCGCGTGCTGTCGGGGAAGGTTGCGCCGTTTGAAATCGTGTCGAGCGCCTCAGAGGTCAGGCGCAGGGTGCCGATGTCAAAGCAGCCATCCTCAGCCAGCCCTTGGGCGAGTTCATCCACCGCATCAATGACTTCGGCGAGCAGAATGACGCCTTGGATGAAGCCAAAAGCAGGCGAGCCGCCATTGGGTTGGAAGATGGAGATGAAGGTGATGACGTCCTGAAGTGTGATCTCGCCGGAATTGTCGAAATCAAACGAACTCGGGGCGAGGTCGTCCACAACGGGCAGGCGCGCGGTCAAAAGGTCGACGATTTCGCCTATGGGGAAGGTGTTGAGCACGTCGCTGACAGTGGAGAAGACGCTTTGCAGCACGTCTGCCAGCGCCTCCAACTTGAATTGCACATCGCGCAGCTCGATTGCAAAATCGCCGTCAATCGCGGAGCCGTCATCCAGCAAATCGGCGTTGGAATAGCTCACTTGAAGGAAGACATTGGCGCCAAATTCGGGGATCACGGCCACTTCAGGCACGGCGACCATGACATTGGTATCAATAGTGACGGTGCCATCAACTGCGACGGTGGTGGGGTCGCCGCCATCGTTGAAATCGACTTTGAAGAGCAGGTCGATGTCATCTTTGACCTCACCGGGATCTTGGATGTCGTTGTCGGTCAGATCGACATCTAGGAAGCCGAGCGCATTGTCCGCGCCGATGTCAAAATCAATCTCGCCATTGATCTGGAGAGTGATTTCTTCGTCGGTGGCATCGGCATCAAGCGCGGTGTCGCCGGTGTTGCCATCGACATTGATTGCGAAATTGGCCCCAAAAGATGCGTCCACAGCGACGCTGCCTGCAAAGTCAAAGGCACCGGCGGAGACACCGATGCTGCTATCGGCGTCAAGCTCTAGCCCCGCGATGGAGCTGATATCGGTGAATTCGAAAATGGCGGTGAAATTATCGCCGTCTTCTTTGATTGTGATTGGCGCAACACCGCCGGAGAGCATGATACCGCCGAGCGCGGTGGCGATCTCGTCGGGGGCGACATCGCCTAGACCGTTGAGGGCGGTATCAATTGCGTCCTTCAGCTCGGCCATGCCTTCGAGGATACGGTCGGCTTCGCCCAACAGGAGGTTCGCGAGGAAGGGAATGTTCTGGCCCAGAACCCGGCTTGTGAGCTCGGCAATCAGGTCATCGATTTCGGATTTTAGATTTTCGCTGACTAAAGTTGAATCTACCATAATGAAAGCGACCCCCATCGCCGGATAATTCTTAAATTGGTCTCGGTATCAAATTTGATGTCGCAATCGTGCTGCAATCGCTGGTGTTTAACAAGGGGTAAAACGTGGGATATGCGTCACCCATTTGGGTGAAATCTGTTGTTTTTCGGGATGTTATCCACAGCTTTTCGATGTGAAAAGGGTTTTTGGCGGGGGTACTTATGCGCTCGACAGTTTGAATTTCTACTGCATCGGGCGCAATCTTTTAGCCTTGGGGTTCTGAACCTATCTTTGGGCTGGCATTGGGATGTTTGAGCCGGGTGCCTATTAGATCAGCAAAGATAGGTAGGTTTACTACTTGCGATGGAGGGCCACCAATGCGAGATAGGGCGCGGTGAAAAAACTGGCGAAAAATCTGAGGGACGGGACCATGCAGAGATTTGAGTATAAGGTGATTGCGACGCCTCGTAAGCTCAAGCGTGTGCGTGGGGTCAAGGGGCCGCAGGCGCGGTTTGCGCATATTCTGACGGAAACGATGAATGAATATGCCGTTGATGGCTGGGAATATGTGCGTGCTGAGAACTTGCCTGTGGATGAGAAGCAGGGGCT
>CAZQMR010000098.1:0-5771 GCA_964594465.1 uncultured Rhodobacterales bacterium | reverse complement strand
TCGAGGGCGAGCGCGTGGATGCCGCCCTTCATCTCCACATCAAGGACTTTGTAGATCGCGCGTTGTTGAGCGACGCGGTTCAGACCCTCAAACGCTTTTGAGCGGATCATCACGTTGAAATGGGTCTGCTCGCCTTCGCGATGACCGGAATGGCCGCGATGAGATTCGCTGTCATCGACCACGCTCAGGGCGCTTGGTGTGAAGGCTTCGTTAAGTTTGCGCTCGATTACATCGGTCATCGCCATAATATTTCTCCAAAATCGGGCCAAACAGGTCTTGGCAGTTTCGCCAGAACCAATACAATGCGCAGTCCGAGTATGAAAGGTTTTGTGATGGCCAAAGGTTCCCCCTTCGAATTTGACATCTCAGTTTCTGCTGACAAGAAGCGCCGTGCGCGTGGGCGTACCTCAACGCGCGGCATGTCCGGCGCGTTTGATACCTCTAATCGCAAATGCGACCATGAGGGGTGCACGGCGGCGGGCAAGTATCGCGCGCCCAAGTCGCGGGACAATCTGGATGAGTTCCATTGGTTTTGTCTGGAGCATGTGCGGGCGTACAATTTGAAGTGGAACTTCTTTGAGAACCATTCGGATCAGGAGCTGGAAGAGCAGTTCAGCGCGGATAAGGTTTGGGAGCGGCCAACGAAGCCGTTTCGTGATGCAGTGAATGCCTATGCCTCTAAGCATCCAAACAACGAACAGGCCGCGTGGAAGCGCTTTGGCATTGACGATCCGATGGAAGTGTTGGGTGAGAATGCAACGCAGAACAAGGGCCGCACGACCAATCCGATGGAGCGGCGCCTGCCCCCAACTGAGGCCAAGGCGATACGGATTCTGGAGGCTGAGGCGAACTGGACCAAGAGCGAGATTCGCAAGCAGTACAAGTCGCTGGTGAAGGATTTGCACCCGGATATGAACGGCGGCAACCGCAACGAAGAGGATCGCTTGCAGGAGGTCGTTTGGGCTTGGGATCAGGTGAAGGGCTCGAAGATTTTTAAGGATTGAGCTTTTTGGAGCCGCAGGGTGGTGGGTTGAAAACCCACCCTACGCCAGCTTTACCTATTTAGTTTATTGAAAACAAGAGCTTAGCTTGGCTTTGGGTCATGCAATAACGGGCAAATGTTATTGTGGTGCAGTTTCGTTTTACAGTGATGCGGAGCCAAAGGTTGCTACCTATTGCCACTGCGAGGATTGTCGGCGGGCGACGGGCGGGCCGGTTGCGGCATTTGCAGCTTTTGACGAGGGTGCGGTGGTTTTCGCGCCGAGTGAGGGCAAGCGGGTTGCTTCTGGGGCTGCCGTGCGGACGTTTTGCGCGGAGTGTGGCTCGTCGCTGACCGGGCGATATGACTATTTGCCGGGTCAGGTTTATGTCTCGATTGGGGTTATTGATCAGGCGGATCAGCTTGCGCCTGAGGTTCATGCGCATGCGGGGGAGCGGTTGGCTTGGCTGCATATTCAGGATGATCTGGATCGGGTGGAGGCGACAGCGCGGGCGCGGTTGGCGGATCGGTCGGCCTGAAGCGAGCAGCGTTTGGAGTTAGCGGATGGTGGGTTGAAAACCCACCCTACGGGAGCTGAGCTTTTTGCAACGCTGCTTTGTAGGTTTCGAGCCGGGCGTTTGCGTTTGTGTCGATTAACAGAATCACCGCCATCATGGCGATGGTTGTGATCAGCGCAGCTCTCCAGATTGGGGCCTCAACGACGAGGATCAGGAGGGCGCACAAGGCTACGATCAGCGGGATGAGCCTGAAAACCGCGATGCGGTATTCGTTTAGGACTTTGTCTGCGCGCTTGATTTCAGATGTGAGAAACTGGACGGCATCGGCTTTGTGAGCGGCGGGAAACGAGGTTACGCGCGACTGGCTTTGGAAGAAAATTCCAAGACCGATTATCAGGAGCAGTGTTCCAGCGATGAGGGTGGGGATAATGTAGGCTTTTGCGATTTCGGTTTTTCCCAAGTGCCAAAAGCCAAGGCTGGTCGTCAGGAAAATGGCCCCGAAGAGGACAAAGAAGGAG
Source organism: uncultured Rhodobacterales bacterium (assembly GCA_964594465.1). Classification (GTDB taxonomy): domain Bacteria; phylum Pseudomonadota; class Alphaproteobacteria; order Rhodobacterales; family Rhodobacteraceae; genus CAZQMR01. Next base: position 3,756 of record CAZQMR010000098.1, on the reverse strand, counting down.
GACGAGAGCATCTCTGCCTTGGTCCAATCGACTGCAGTTTTTACGATATCCATGGTTGTTCCCGGCTTCGGGTGGTTTTGGCTGTGACCTTATAGGCCCCAGCTGCACCCGGTTTCTTTTTCCGACAGATCCCAGAGCTTTTCCATGACGACTTTGTCATAGGCATAAGGCTCAAGACCGCCTTTGCCGACGGGGCCAGTCATCTCCATGCGGCCGGTGGGGCCGTAAAATGCGCGTTCTTCTAAGCCATCCTCGGTAGCGCACATGACCTCTGGGTAGGCGCCTTTTTCGGCGGTTTGCACCATGGGAGTTTTGGTCATGAGCCACCATGCGAAGCGTGTGAAGGGGCCGCCGCTGGTTGCAATCAACGAGGTGGCCGAGGCGCCGGGGTGACAGACATAGGATTTGACGCTCTTGTTGGCGGCTTTGACCCGGTCTTGCAGCTCGTAGGCGAACATCATCTGCGCGAGTTTGCTTTGGCTGTAGACGGCATTGGCGCTGTAGTTTTTATTCCAGTTCATATCGTCGAACTGGATCGTTTTGAGCCCGAGCTTGTAGCCGAGGCTGGCCACGACCACGATCCGGCCCTTTGAGGCGTCAAGGCGCTCAAACAGTGCAGCGCTGAGCGCAAAATGGCCGTAATGGTTGGTGGCGAGTTGGCTTTCAAAACCGTCTACGGTGATTTTTTGGGTCGGGACTTGGGCGATGGCGGCGTTACAGATCAGAGCGTCGATTTGGGGTGTGGTTTGCAGGAGCTCGGCTGCGGCGGTACGCACGCTGGCCAGATCGGCGAGGTCCATGCGCAGGAAGCTTATGGCGGCCTCGGTTCCGAATTCTTGCTTTAGCTCAGCCAAGGCTGCGGTTGATTTTTCGACGCTGCGGTTCAGCATCACGACCTTTGCGCCCTTGGACAGCAAAATGCGGGTGGCCTGAAATCCGGCCCCGGCGTTGCCACCGGTGATCACGTAGGTTTTGCCTGCAAGGGAGTCGAGGCGCTTGGGGGTCCAGCCCATTGGTCCGAATGGGTGATCTGGCATTGTTTGGGTTCCGCTATTAGTGTGTGTTGCACTTATTTTGGATCAGATTGGTCTGTTTGGCTAGGGGGGATGGTGGGTTGAAAACCCGCCCTACGCCAGCGGGTCTGCTTGCGCTGATTTATTCGGTTTGGTCGGTCATGGTGAGGGCGAAGTCGCAGGTTCCAAAGCTCTGACCGTTGATCTGCAGCTCAACTTTTTGCGCGCCGGGGTAGTAGACGCGAGTGGTGACGGGTTTGATGGCGTGGGTTTTGCTGGCGGTGCGGGTCTCGCCGGGGGCAAGTTCGAGTGTGATCCATTTGAAGACTTTGGGGGTGAGTTTGCCGTTTTTCTTCATCAGGTGCAGAGCGAAGTCAATGACGAGCTTTTGGGATCTGGGGGAGGTTGAGGTGAGCTTTGCGGTGAGGCTGAGGGCTTCGCCCAGTTTGAGCTCGCCCGGTGTGACGCTGAGCGTGGCGTCTAGCTTGGGTGGGCCATAGCCTAGCGCTGCCAATGCGCCGGGATGGCCTGCCTTGATCAGCGAGCGCAGAGCGTGGCGGATCAATTTTTCACGGTTTTTGCTGGCGTTTGGCATCCAGGCGGCGCAGAGCGCGGCGACACGATCTGGATGATCGCGGGCGAAGTCGTTGAGGCAGTTGGCAACTGAGCGGCGCACGTATTCGCTGGGGTCATCGCGCAAAGTGGTGAGGATGTCGAGCACGGGGTCGGGGTTGGCGGCGATTTGCGGCAAATGCATGCCCCATGGGAGATAGGGGCGTGTGCCCTCAGAAGCGAGGCGGCGGATATGCTCGTTTGGATCAGCGGCCCAGCGGCGGACATGGGTGAGCGCGCGCTCAAGGTCGGCGGCAAGGAAAGGGCGAACGGCGAATTCGGACGAGAAACGGGAGGTGAGCTTAGTCAGCACGTCCATCGCCGCATCGAAATGCGGGAGGCCGACGCGGGCGACGTAATCGGCCATGGGCATAATGACCCAACTGCTAAGGCCGGGGGCGTCTTCGGGTGCGTCGAGTGGTTTGAGTTTTGCGATGAGGGCGGCGCTGGCGGTGGAGAAGTCACTTGGGAGGTGGGTGACTAGGGCCTCGGCGATTTGGTTGGAGCGTTCTTTTAGCTCTAGGGCGTCGAGCTTGTGGGTCGCCGCGGCCTCAAAGCCCTTGGCGTCAAACTCCGGGAGCACTGATTTGAGCGCGTTGGCAAGGTCGTTGATGACCTTAGGATTAAAGTTGTTTTTGAACGGCTCGGGCATTTTGCACCTTGTTGATCTGGCTTGCTAGCAGCAGTCTAGCGGTTTTCAGGGAGGTGCTGCCATGAGCTTTTCAACGGAACCGATGGAAAAGAAGTTTGTTCAGGTGAATGGGCTGAAGATGGCCTATGCTGAGATGGGCACGGGCGATCCGATTGTGTTTCAGCATGGCAATCCGACGTCTTCCTACCTTTGGCGCAATATCATGCCACAGTGCGCCCATCTGGGGCGCTGCATTGCGGTGGATCTGGTGGGGATGGGCGACAGTGACAAGCTGGCGGATAGCGGGCCGGAGCGGTATCGCTTTGCGGAACATTCTGAGTATCTGGATGCGGCTTGGGCGGCGCTGGAGATCACGCAAAACGTGGTGCTGGTGATCCATGACTGGGGCTCAGCGCTTGGGTTTGACTGGGCGCGGCGCCATGCGAGCGCGGTACAAGGCATTGCCTATATGGAGGCGGTGACGGGGCCGGTTGAAAGCTGGGACGATTGGCCTGAAAGCGCACGAAATATCTTTCAGGCGCTGCGCTCGGAGGCGGGTGAGGAGCTGGTGTTGGAAAAGAATATGTTCGTGGAGCGGATTTTGCCCTCAGCGGTGATGCGGGAGATGTCTGAGGCGGAGATGGCGGTGTATCGTGCGCCGTTTTTGGAGCCGGGTGAGAGCCGCCGCCCGACGCTGACATGGCCGCGCCAGATCCCGATTGCGGGGGAGCCGGCGGATGTGGTGGCGCGGGTGCAGGCTTATGCGGATTGGATGGCAGGCAATGATATCCCGAAGCTGTTTGTGGATGCGGAGCCGGGGTCGATCTTGGTCGGTGCGCAGCGGGAGATTTGCCGGGGGTGGAAGAACCAGACCGAGGTGACTGTGGCGGGCACGCATTTCATTCAGGAGGATAGCCCGGATGAGATCGGGGCCGCGCTTGTGGATTTTGTGGCAGGTCTTAGGGCGAGTTAACAGGCTTGAGCATGAGGTTCGGAGGGTCTCGGGGAAGAGTTGCTTGATGCCGGGACAGCTGCGATGGCAATGGAGCCAATTGGTCACTCGGTGACGACACAGGAGACATTCGATCATGAGTGAAGTTTACGTAAGCCGCGAACAAGCGTGGGAAGATCACGATGGCAGAAAGCCGTTTACACTGAACACCTGGAGAACTCAGGAAGAATTGCATAACGGAAGCAATATGGTCTGGGACAAACACTGGCGTGGTGAACCCTATGAAGTTGGGGCAGAAATTCCACCGCTGTATTGGCGGGATACTATGGTCCATGACAGGATCCAAGAATTTGATCTGGGGCATTTCTGTTACGCTAGGCAAGTCCCGCTTGTATCTGAAACTGTAGCGGGTGTTCTGCAAGACTTCGACATGTCTGGTGGCGGCGTGTTTCCAGCTCAAGTGCTTTGCAAGGATAACGTCACCCCAATCCCCGGTGGGCCGTATTACTGGTTGAATATCGGGAATGTGAAAGAGGCTTTTTGTTACG
>CAZQMR010000097.1:0-11144 GCA_964594465.1 uncultured Rhodobacterales bacterium | reverse complement strand
TTGTTCAGCGACAAAACACTCATACGACCTCGCCTCCGAAATAGGCGTCGATCACGCGCTCATCGGAGCGCACTTCGTCCATATTGCCTTGCATCAGCACTTGCCCCTCCGCGAGTACGACGACCTTGCCGCAGAGCCGGGAGATCATATCCATGTCATGTTCGATGATGCAAAAGGTATAGCCGCGCTCCTCATTGAGCTGCTCGATCATCTCCGCCACTTTGCGCATCAAGGTAGGGTTCACGCCCGCGCCGGGCTCATCGAGCAGCACGACTTTGCTGTCATTCATCATGGTGCGGCCAATTTCGAGCAGCTTCTTTTGGCCCCCCGAAAGATTGCCCGCCAGTTCATCGCCCACATGTGTGAGACCGAGAAATTCCAGCGTGTCGCGGGCCAGTTCAATCACTTCAGCCTCGCGCGCTTTGACGCGGCTGTTTGAGAACCAACTGGAAAAAATGCTCTCGCCGGTTTGGGTTGGCGCAGCCACGGCGAGGTTTTCAAGCGAGGTCATGCGGGCGTATTCGTGGGAAAGTTGGAACGTGCGCATCAAGCCCTTGTGATAGAGGACATCCGTGCGCTGGCCGGTGATATCCTCGCCCATCAGAGTGATTTTGCCCGCGGTGGGGGGCAGTTCGCCTGCGATCATGTTGAAGGTTGTGGTTTTTCCGGCGCCATTTGGGCCGATCAGGCCGACAATAGCCCCTTTTTCCACTTCGAAATCCACACCATTGACCGCTTGCAGGCCGCCAAAACTCTTGGTCAGCCCTTTCACGCTCAAAACAATTTCTTCAGATGCCATATAGCCCACTCTCCAAAGCCACGCGGTGTATTTCTACTGTTTATCAATTTTAGTTCAAGGTTAAAATTTTAACCCTAAAATAAATTGGGTGAGCCACGCTGATTGGATACTCCTAACTGGCCTTCGGGGACAATGCTGAATTTTCAGGCACGCCGCAACCAGATCATCATGGGTCAAGCTCCACAAACAATCCGAGATTTGGGACTACCCGGCCTTGCAATACGTCACTGAACTTGGCGTCCAAACCGCTCAAGCCGCCCATATCGCTCAGTTCTAGCCAATCCATACTGCGCGCAGAGGTTTTCAGAATGAAGCCGTTGGTGCGCGTGCCAAATGTCTCCGCGCCCCACTCCTTCATCAGCGTTTGCAAGCGCGTCGGGGCAAAGAAAAAGGCTGAGCGGTCGCGGTTGATCCGTGCGTCTTTGCGCGCCCCATCCCAATGGGTCAGGCCAACATTGAGGGTTTGGGTCATCTGCGCGCCAAGGCTTTGATGCAGGTCGCCAAGCACATCCGCGTTGCCGGACATATCGACGATCGCAGAGGGGGCTGTGGGCACGTCGCCAACCGCGTCGTAACTCAAAACCTGATCGTAAATACCAAGGCTTTTGACAAAGTCGAGATTGCGCGACGAGGTCAGACCGATGGATTTGGGGGCGTCCGGGTCGTCACTGAGCGCATAGGCCAAACCGATGCTGGTCTTGGAGGAGGCGCTGACAATCAAGATCTGTTCCGCATTGTACCACGCCTCAGCCTTAAGCTGCTCCCAAAGCGCAAAGGAGGTGAGGTAAAGCGGGTAGAGCAGCATGCGGAGGGTGTCATGGGCAGGGTCGTAGCCGGGTTCTGCGGTGAGGCGACGGTAGATATTGTAGCCTTTGGGCAGGGCGGCACGATGGGGGCTTTGGTCGAAAAAATGGGTTTTAGTGGTGTCACCGGGGGTCATGGTGACTTCGGTTGCAGGCGGGAAGTAGCCAAACAAGCGCTCGCCCACAGGCAGGGCACCGCATTGACTTTCGGTCACGATGCCAAAGCCCCAAACCGGAATAACGCCCCAGCTTTCATCGGCAACAATTGGCGGAAAAAACTGCCAATAGCCCAGCTGATCGCCCGCAACGCCGTAGGTGATGTTGTTGGCCGAAAAGCCGAATTTCTCGACCTTGATGCGGACCTGACCGTCACTCAGGGCCGCGGCCTCTCCCTCGACAATCCGGGTTTGTGACAGATCGCTGCGGTCTACCTGATGCTGTTTCATGCGTTTTTGTCCAACTCTGCTTTGTAGTGTTGTAGCTTCGCCATTGCAGGCATTGATGCCGCTTTCAACCGATCCAGTATTGCCCGCTTTTCCGTGTCTTCCTCGGTCACACTGCGCACCATCTTGGAGAAGCCATCCAGACGATTCTGAGTCAGCCAAACCCGGATTTCGGGATCGCGCGACCAGAGATATTGGTTCATCATGAAGGGGATCATCAGTTGGATCCAGTCGGTTGCGTGATTGGGCAAAGGCACCACGCCGCAGATCTGGTTCTTCTCCGCGACGGTTTTCTTGGTGACCTCAACATGGGCAATCATCGATGCGCTGAACACGGGCTGGTAGGAGCGCACGGTTTGCAGCGTAATCAGGTCATCCTCAAAGATCGGCTTGGTCACCAGATTGGTGATTGCGCTCGCAGAGCAATCTATGTGCAGCGTATCCGCGCCAGTCTCCAGCTCGCCCTGCTCAAGCGTGATCCTGCCCAGATCAACCGCTGAAACGCGCCCCAGGCGCACGATATTCTTGATCCGGCGCAGCTCTGCCAGTTCAGCCTGTGAGATCGTCGCGCCATGGAACATCTGCGGGGTCACATTTGGATCAATGCGCAGCAAAATGCCGGTCTCTTCCAACCGCCTGAACAGATCATCAATGGACTCCGATGCCGCAATCGCCTCGAACTGCGTTGCTTGAGCGCCCATGGCATCCCCAAAGAACGCCTCGCTTGACTGCGTGTTGCGCCGATCCAGCAACCAGCCATCGCGCGGCATGATCCAGCGGATCAGATCAGGCTCAACGCCTTGCGCAAGCAGCCAGAGACAGGCATCCATCCCGGTTTTGCCGCCACCAATCACCACATAGTCAGAGGGCGGTTTTTGCAACGTAACGAGATCGTTGAGCGGCATGAACTGCACGCCATCCGCAACCGTATATGCAGGTGGATGGGTGGCCGGAACAGTCGTCTTGAGATAGGTCGTGTCGACTGTTGTTCGCGCACTCACATGGCTGACCTCACCCGTCACAAGCGAGCGGATTTTGCCGTTCCCAAGATACTCGGACATCGCAAAGTAGCGCACGCGGCCAGAGGGCAAAAACGTCTCCTGCATCACCGCGTCATAATAGGCGCAAATCTCAGCACCGCTGGCCAAATGCCCAAGTCCCTTGTTGAGGCCAAAACTGTCGAGTTTCCCTGTGCTCAGCTCCCGCGAGCTCACGCCGTAATAGGCTGAGGGTTGATGCAATGTGACAAACGGATAAGCGACGGTCCAATGCCCGCCGGGCTTATGGTTCTTGTCCACTATCACGATATCCGCGTCGCTCTCGGCCAGCAATGTATCCACAAAAGCCATGCCGCCCGCACCGCAACCAACAACCAGATAATCTGTTTCAAGCTGCTTGTTTGCCATCGTATCCGCTCCCGAATGCTGCACGCCCTTGCCCCAGTTTAGCGCGTTCTCGAGGGTCTGTACGCAGTGACGCTCCGTAAACCAAACTTGACGCGGCAGATCGCTGCTATGAGGGTAAGGCTTATGGATGAGTTTGACTATGTGATCGTGGGTGCGGGCTCAGCTGGCAGCGTGCTGGCGGCGCGTCTCAGCGAAGATGCAAGCTGCACGGTGTGTGTGCTTGAGGCGGGGCCGCGCGATTGGCATCCCATGATCCACGTGCCTGTGGGTTGGATGAAACTGATGAAAAACAAGCGCTTCAACTGGATGTTTGAAGCGGAGGGTTCAGAGTGGACAGGGGGACGCAAGATTGCCGTGCCCCGTGGCAAAACCCTTGGTGGGTCGTCCTCTATCAACGGGAATGTTTTCAACCGGGGTGCGCCCTCGGATTTTGATCATTGGGCGCAGAGGGGCAATACGGGTTGGTCTTACGCAGATATTTTGCCGCTGTTTCGACGCATGGAGGATTGGCGCGGGCCTAATCCGGATGGGCTGCGCGGGCAGGGCGGGCCGCTCAAGGTCACGCCAAGCCCTTGGACGCATCCGCTTTGTGAGGCGTTTCTAGCAAGTGCGGAGAGCTTGGGGATCCCGCGCAATCCTGATTATAACGGCGCGGCTCAATTTGGGGCGGCTTATGCGCAGCGCACGATTGCCTCTGGGCGGCGCCAAAGTGCTGCACTAGGTTTTTTACGACCTGCGATGAAGCGTGCGAACATTGATGTCCGATGCTTGGCGCAAGCGACGGGGATTGTGTTTGAAGGGCGGCGTGCGGTTGGGGTTTCTTACCAACGTGGTGGCTCTGCGCAGGTGGTGAGGGCGCGGCGCGAAGTGATCCTTGCGGGCGGGGTGATCAACTCACCTCAACTGCTGCAACTTGCCGGAATTGGCGATCCCGAGCATTTGGCGGGGATCGGAATTGAGACCCGCCATGCCCTGCCCGGTGTGGGCCAAAACCTCTGCGATCACTTCACACCGCGCTTTACCGCGCGGGTGCAAGGCATTGATACCTTTAATCAAAAGTCGAAAGGCCTGGCGCTTGGCGGGGAGATTGCAAAATGGCTTGTCGGCCAACCCTCGATCCTCGGGCTGCCGTCAACCGCCTGCTATGCATTCGCGAAATCTGATCCTATTTTGGAGGATAGCGATCTGCAAATCACCTTCATGCCTGCGAGTTACAAAGAGGGGCATCAAAGTGAGCTGGATGATCAGCCGGGCATGACCTTGGCGGCGTGGCAACAGCGCCCCGAGAGCGTGGGGTGTGTGCTTGCACGCACCGCTGACCCCTTTGACAAGCCGATGATCCAAGCGAATTACCTGAGCGCTGCCAAGGATCGCCAAGTCTTGCTCGCAGGCCTGAAACTCGTGCGCGCCTTGATGCGAGCTGCACCTATGCAGCCCTATTTCGCAGGCGAGCTTTACCCCGGCGAGGATGTGCAAAGCGATGACGAACTGCTCGCGACGGCCCGCGCGCGGGGTACGACAACTTTTCACATGATGGGTACCTGCCGCATGGGCCCGGCGAGCGATCAAAGCGCTGTCGTCGACCCGTCATTGCGCGTGCATGGGATGGAAGGCCTGCGCGTGGCCGATGCCTCAATCATGCCAACTATGCCTGCGGCCAACACCAATGCCGCCTCGATGATGATTGGGGAGAAGGCCGCAGACCTGATCAAAGCGCGATAGCTACCGCCCCGAGGGGCTTTCCTTAGGGCTGAGCTTGCGCCGGCCTGCGACCTTGAAGCGATCCGCAGTGCCGTAGTCTTTCATCGCCACACCTGCGGTGAACTGCCCAAACATCGGACCATGCTTGAACAGATGCCCAGAGCAGCCGCCTGCGAGCAGCACGTTTTCATGCTCTGGATGCCAGTCCACAATGAAATGCGTATCCGGCGTCAGGATGATCTGGTTGAATTTTGAGTCCACCACTTTTTGACCCACCAGTTCCGGCAGGCGATGGCGCACATAGGTCTGGGTGCGGTTGATCATCTCGCGCTTGATCAGACGCTCTTCGTTATCCAGATCAATCTTGTCGGGGATCACAATTGCCGCCTTCACGCCGGAGCCTTCCGACGAGGGAATGCCAAACGAGCCCTGCCCATGGTCAATCCAGCAGGGCATGTGCTCCATGTCAAACGCCTCCGAGCCATCGGGGGTGGAGGTGTAGAGCACATTGATCGCAACGATGCTGCTGATTGGCTTGATCAGGCGCGGGAAGAGATCGGCCATCCACGCGCCGGGCGCCATGATGATCGCGTCCGCCTCCAGCGGTTTGCCGTCGAGCATTGGGCGCTCTGATGCATCCGTTTCAACCCGGCCACGCTTTACGATGCCACCCGCTGCCTTAAACAGCTTGATCCCCGTGATCACACAGCGATGCGCCATCAACAAGCCTGCCTCCGGCTCAAAAAGCGCATAAGAAATGTCATCGGTTTTGAACTGGGGGAAGCGGCTCGCAATATCCGCCTGATCGTAGCGATAATAGGGCACGCCGACCTTATCAAAGGTCTCCGACGTGGCATCTTCCCAATCGCAATGACCTTCTGTGGCGAGGATCAACGCCCCGCATTCATACATCAGGTTCTCGCCAGACTCCGCTTGCATCTCCAGCCACATCTGCCGGGAGTCTCGCGCCCAACGGGTGTAAAACTCATCGCGGCCTGAAATCGCACGGATCACCCGGTTGTAATCGGATGAGGCCGCGCGGGCATGGCCCGGCTCCCAGCGATCAATCAGCGTCACCTGCACGCCGCGCCGCTGCAAGGAGAGCGCCGTCATCGTGCCAGCAATGCCGCCGCCGACCACAATCATGTTGGGTTTGGTCATCGGAAATTATCCTTGCCAATGTCTGCGTTTATGGATACTGTATACAGAATACAATTGCCTGACAAGGGCAGCACGACAGGGAGTTTCACAGGTGAGCAAAGACGATTTTTCATTGCCAGACGGCACCCATACTGTGGTTATGGGACTTGGCGATCTTAACGGCATCATGCGCGGAAAGCGCTTCCCGGCCAGTCATTGGGACACGACATGCAAGTCAGGCAATGCGATGTCTGCGGCGCTGTTTGCGATCGATATGACCTGCGATGTCTGGGACACGCCTTATGTGAATTTCGACAATGGCTACCCTGATTGCCATTCTTTCCCGCTCACCAAACCTGTGGCACTGCCTTGGGAACCGGGCGTTGCGATGTGCATGAGCTACGCAGTTGACCCTGAACACAAGCCCGTGCCGCTCGACCCGCGCGAAGTGCTGAAGCGTGTGCTGAAGCGTGCCGCCGACATGGGCATCGAGGTGCAGGTTGGCACGGAGTTGGAGTTCTATCTGCTTGACCCCGAAACCATGAAGCCACGCGATTCCGGCATCAATGTCTACGGCCTGGACCGCGCTGCCGAGATGGAGCATGTGCTTGGCCCGATCCGCACCATGATCAACGAGGCTGGCATCCCAATCGAGCAATCCAACCCGGAATATGCCGCAGGTCAGGTCGAGGTGAACATCCGTTATGACGAGGCGATGCTGGCGGCAGATCGCGTGATCATGTTCCGCACCTTGGTCAAACAACTTGCGATGAAAGAGGGTTACAAGGCGACCTTTATGGCCAAGCCCTTCATCGAGGAATCCGGCAACGGCTTCCACTGCCACTACTCGCTCTGGAAAGACGGCAAGAACATCTTCGCCGACAATGGTAAAATCTCCGAAACTGGCAAGCATTTCATCGGCGGGCTTCAGGCGCGCATGGCCGAAAGTGCCATTTGCGGGTCCATGACAGTCAACGGCTTCCGCCGCCGTCAGCCCTATACCTTCTGCCCAATCAACACCGCATGGGGCTATGACAACCGCACTGTCGGCATCCGCGTCATCGAAGGTTCCGACAGCGCCATGCGCGTTGAAAAGCGCGACGCAGGGGCTGACTGTAATCCGTACCTCCTGCTTGCGGCTGACATCGCTGCTGGTCTGGACGGCATCGAGGGTAAAACAGCACCTGCAGACCCAGTTATGGGCAATGCTTATGAAGACGCAGATGCGGCGCCAATCCCGACCGATTTGGCTACGGCACTTGAACTGGCACGTGGCTCCGACTTCCTCAAAGACCTCATGGGCGAAATGCTCCACGAGTTGGTCTGTCAGCAGGGCGAGCGCGAGCTTGAGTTCTTTGCCCAGCAGGTCACCGAGGTCGAAACCCAGCGCTACCTGAGCAATTTCTGATGCGTCTGGCCCGTATCACCGGCACTGTCACCGCCACAGCCAAGGACGCGCAACTCGTGGGCAAGCCTTTGCTTTTGGCCGATATTGTCGATGGCGCGGGCAAGGTAATCACGCAAGCTCAGGTCGCCGCCGATACGGTTGGGGCAGGGGTCGGCGACACGGTGCTTTTGGCTCAGGGTAGTGCCGCGCGCATGCCTGCCGGTGGCGCCAACGCCCCGATTGATCTCAGCATCATCGCAATTGTCGAGCATGTGACGCTCGCCAATTCCTGACATTTCAAACAGTCCAAACAGATCCGAAACGGAGAAACACTATGGCAAAACCAGCACCTGGCCAAATGGCCCTCGGCATGATCGAAACCCGCGGCCTAGTTGCCTCAATCGAAGCCGCAGATGCGATGGCAAAAGCTGCCAGCGTCACGATTGTGGGCCAGACCAAAGCCGGTGGCGGGCTGATCACAACGCTTGTGCGCGGTGAAGTTGGTGCTGTGAAAGCGGCCACTGATGCAGGCGCGACAGCGGCTCACAAGGTTGGCGAAGTGGTCTCTGTGCATGTGATCGCGCGGCCTCATGATGAGCTTGACGGCATTCTAGAAGCCCTCGGCACAAGCTGATCAGTCTGCGCGGCATTGAGAGGATCAGCCCATGAGCGGCTTTGAGGAATTCACTGAGGCGGTAGCGAAAACCGCCACCTCTGCTTTGGCATCACCAAGCGTGGCGCTAAACAAAGTCGCAATTCTTGGCGGCGGCTCAGATGCGTGCCTTCTGGCCGCGCTTTGCCTGTCCGAAGAAGCCGAGGTCACGCTCTTTTCAGCCTATGGCGCAGAGCTTGAAGCCCTGCGCACCAATAGCGGCATTTCCTTGCGCGGTGCTGGCCCCGTCGGCACCTATCAGATTGATCGGCCCAATGCGCCCAGCATTCGAACCACTGCCGAGATCGACAGTGCTGTGGCCGATGCGGATGTGATCTTCCTCACCGGCCCAATCCACAAACACCGCACCTACGCCATGGTCCTCGCGGATCATCTGCGCGACGGTCAAGTCATCGTTTTGCCCGCCGCAAGATCGCTCGGCGCGCTTGAAACAGCATGGCACCTGCGCCTTGGTGGCTGCACCGCCGATGTCACCATCGTCGAAACCCAAGGCCTGCCCTACTGGTTCGCCGCCTCCGGCTCCGTCCTCACCCTAGAAGCCGCATTCCCGGTTGCCGCCGCCACCCTCCCAAGCAACCGCCCCGAGGTCATCACGGCCCTAAAACGCTTCCTCCCCAACCTCACGCTTCAAGATTCCGTGCTGGTTTCCGGCTTCCACGACGCTTCAGCCTTGGTCGAATTCCCCGCCCTCCTGATTGCCGGCACCGGCGGCCCCACCATCCCAATGGGCGGCACGCCGTTGCCTGAAAACCAAACCTTCGCCTCCCTGCTTGGAGAGCCGCACAAAGCCATCATCGCCCGCCTTGCCGACGAGCGCCGCAGTGTCGCCAGCGCATTTGGCGTGCGCAACCTCCCCAGCGATGAGACCCTCATCGCCACCCATGCGGGTGCGATGCGCGGCGAGGGCGCGCGCCCAATCCCAAGCCCCGAGCAAACCACCCAGATCCTGCGCGACGGCGTCATTGGCTCGCTCGCGCCCCTGATCTCGGCCGCTGAACTCACCGGCACGTCTGTCCCCATGACCCAGTCCATGATCACGCTTGCCAGCACGATCCTTGGCGCCGATGTCGCCGCAGCCGGCCGCAAGCTTTCCACCATCGGCATTGAGGCCAGCGACATCGAGACCGCGCGCCGCGCAATGGACGCAATCGCGACAGGAGCTCGCTGATGGACGCTGATCTGAACTCAATCGCTGACGCGCGTCGTGCTGCCGAAAAAGCCTTTGAGGCGTACCAAACTTTCCTTGGCACAGACCCCGCAGAGGTGGACGCAATTGTCGATGCCATGGCGCTCGCCATTGAGCCAGAAGCCAAGCGCTTGGGCCAGATCGCAGTGGAGGAAACCGGCTACGGCAATGTAGAAGACAAGCGCGTCAAAAACCTCTTCAACGCGCTCTCGGTGGCCGACTATCTGCGCGACATCACCACCCTTGGCATGCTCTGGCAGGATGATCGCACCAAAATCGCTGCATTCGGCGAGCCGATGGGGGTCGTCGCGGCCCTCATCCCGGTGACCAACCCCACCTCAACAATCATCTACAAAGTCCTCTCCGCTGTGAAAGCAGGCAACGCCATCATCTGCGCGCCCCATCCACGCGGCGTCAAATCTGGGCTGGAGACGATCAAAGTCATGGCCCGCGTAGCCGAGCAAATGGGCGCGCCCAAGGGCCTGATCCAATGCCTTGATCAAGTGACTATCGCAGGCACCGCCGAGCTAATGAAGCACCGCCGCACATCTGTGGTGATGGCAACCGGCGGCCCTGCCATGGTGCGCGCCGCCTATTCCAGCGGCAAACCGACCCTCGCCGTGGGTGCGGGCAACGTGCCTTGCTATGTTCACAAGTCGATGAAGGGCGAGATCGACGAAGTGGCGGAGATGATCGTCACCTCCAAATGCTTCGATTACGGCACCGCCTGCGTCTCCGAACAGGCCGTGGTTGCCGACCCCGAAATCGCCCGCGAGCTGCGCTTGGAGCTAAAGCTCAAAGGCGGGTATTTCTGCACCCCCGCCGAAGCAGACCGCCTCGCCAAAGTCATCTTCACTGGCAAACAAGCCATGAACCCAGAGCGCGTCGGCCAATCCCCCCATGCACTGGCCGAAGCCGCAGGCTTCTCGATCCCGCCAAAGACGCGCATCCTGATCTCCGAGCAAAGCGAGATCGGTTGGCACGCGCCGCTTTCAGCCGAAAAGCTTAATCCAGTTCTGGCCTTCTACGACTGCCGCGACAGTGAGCACGGCATTGAAATAGCCCATAACATCGCAAAATTCGAAGGCTGGGGCCATTCCGCCGTCGTGCATTCCAATGACCCGAGCATCGTCGCCAAATTCGCCGCCGTGCCTACAGGCCGCGTGCTCGTCAACACGCCCGCAATCATGGGCGGCATGGGCTATTCCACCGATCTGGAGCCCTCCTTCATGCTCGGCACCGGCACCTCATCGGGCTCGATCACATCGGACAACGTGACCGCCCTGCACCTCATCAACATCAAGCGCGTGGCCTACCAAAACCGCCCCTGGCGCGACATTTACGATCAGTACGGAGAGTAAAAAATGAGCGACATCACCATTCGCGCGCTGGTCCAGATCGACAATCTGCAACCCAAATTCGCCGCCTATAACGGCGCCACCGTGCAAGGCTCCGTACCGCTCTCCGGCGACACCATCCTGATCGGCGAATTTGCACCCGGCAACGGCGTCTTCACCCTGATCGACCGCGCCCTCAAAGCCTCCTCCGTGGAAGCAACCAGCCAGCTCGTAGAGCGCGAATTCGGCTTCTTCATCCTGCGCTCGCC
>CAZQMR010000096.1:9622-11358 GCA_964594465.1 uncultured Rhodobacterales bacterium | reverse complement strand
CCAAAGCTGTCGCTCTCAAGCGCGATCAGCCAAAGCCCGGTTACGCCAGCGAAATGCTTGGCGGCGGTTTCTTGGGCCTGCTCAGCAGTGGAGAAATGAATGTAGCCGTCCTGCAGATCAATCGGCGCGCCGTCAAAGCGGCCCGCTTGCTGGAATTGATCCCATTCGGGCTGTCGGAGAATCTTGAAAATAAGCATGAGGGTTCTTTGGGCAAAGGGCGCAGCGGCGTCAAGATCGCACTGGTAAAGCGCGGCGGTGCAACTATCTATGGCGCAAAGCAAGGAGAGCGCCCATGTCCATCCGCCCTGTAAAGTCAGAGACCTACGCAACGCCAACGATGGAGGGGGCTGGTGTGGCGCTTCATCGTGGGTTTGGATTCACTGATCCAGAAGCGTTTGACCCGTTTTTGCTCTTTGATGACTTCCGCAATGAGCGCCCTGAGGACTTTCTCAAGGGCTTCCCGTGGCATCCGCATCGTGGGATTGAGACCATCACCTATGTCCTTGAGGGCACGGTTGAGCATGGTGACAGCCTTGGCAACACCGGCACGCTTGGCGCGGGCGATGTGCAGTGGATGACAGCGGGTTCAGGCATCATGCATCAGGAAATGCCCAAGGGAAACGCGAGCGGGCAGATGCATGGGTTTCAGCTTTGGGCCAATTTGCCCTCAGAGCTGAAAATGACCGATCCGCGCTATCAGGATGTAAACGCTGGGGAAATTCCTGAGGTTGTCGATGATGACGGCACGCGGGTGCGGGTCGTTGTGGGCGAGTTCTGGGGGCAGCGTGGCCCGGTGGATGGGGTCGCGGCGGATCCGCAATACCTGGATATCTCCGTGCCAGCAGGTGTGCGCAAACGCTTCAAGGTTGATACCTATAAGCACTGCTTTGCCTATGTTTTTGAGGGGGAGGCGGCGTTTGCCTCGGCCTCAAAACCGGTGGGCGTGCTGGTGGAAAAAGAGATCAATGGCGAGGAATACACCTTTCGCGATATGAGCGGCAATCGCACGGTGGTGCGCTTTGACACAGGCGATGAGATCGTGGTGCAGGCGGGTGAGCAGGGCGCGCGGTTTCTGCTCGTTTCAGGCCAACCGATCCGCGAGCCAGTGGCGTGGCACGGGCCGATTGTGATGAACACCCGCGAGGAGCTGCACACGGCGATGCGCGACCTGCAAAACGGCACTTTCATCCGAGAGGGTGGATGATTCATCAATAATTGTCTGCAATTTGAGCAGGGGAATTTACCCTTTGAGAGTGAATTGTGAGGAAAAAAGACTCCCCACGACTACTCAGCTCTCAATGAAAAGTTCAGCAAATGACGAATACCGAGCCGACCTCTGTTCAGATCCAGCAGGATCTGGAGGACTTAGAGGTATTGCGCGACGCGATTGACGCGGTTCCACATCCATTTTCCGTTTATGATCGGCATGACCGCTTGATCGCTTGTTCGCAAGCCTACCGCGAATTACATGCCGCCGGGTTTCGATCTGTGCCTGAGCAGGGCGGTCTTTATCATAAAGACATCATCAAAGCCTCGTTCCATGATCGTTTTTCAGGCAGTGGCGTCGAGCGTAAAATAGAAGCGGAATTGGCGCGGCATCGCACGCCCAATGGCTACACCAAGGATGTGAACACCTACGGATATTGGGCGCGGCGTATCAAACGCGTAACGGATCGCGACACGGTTGTCGGCTTTTCGATGAATATCGACGAACTTGTTAACAAAACCAAGGCGCT
>CAZQMR010000096.1:0-9522 GCA_964594465.1 uncultured Rhodobacterales bacterium | reverse complement strand
GGCGATGAATTCGTCATTGTTTGTTTAAACACCGATAGCCCTCAGGATATGGGGGCAATGGCAGACCGGTTGGTTCAGCGCTTGGCGGACCCGATCCAGTATAAGGAAGAAACCTGTCAGATTGGCGGGTCTATCGGTATTGCATTTTGCCCCAAAGGTTGGTCGATAAGCCGCATTCTCATCAACGCGGATCTTGCGCTTTACCAGGCGAAAGCAAAAGGGCGCGGATGTTACGAGCTCTATGCGTCAGAGCTGCGCGACAAGTTCAATCGGACCGAGGCGATGGGACATGAATTGCGCAGCGCCTTGTCCGCAGGTCAATTCGAGCCCTATTTCCAGCCACAGGTCAATGCGGCCACTGGTCAGATTTGCGGTTTCGAAGCATTGGCGCGGTGGAACCACCCGGATCGGGGCATGGTTTCCCCCGGCGAGTTCATCCCAGCGGCTGAGGCGGCAGGTTTGATGGGGGACATCGACAATGTGATGATGACAAAGTCCTTTGCGGCGATGCGGGCTTGGTTGGATGCCGGTATCGATGTGCCCCAAATCAGCATCAACATTTCCGGCGACCGTCTGAGCAATCCACAAATCGTCGATCAGATCAAATGGGCCGCGGAGACCTATCAACTCGATCCAAGCTGCATCGGGCTTGAAATTTTGGAAAGCGTGCTGGTGGATGAGGAAAAGCGCACCCTTGTTGCGAATGTAAATGCGCTGAGTGCGGCTGGCTTTCGCCTTGAATTGGATGATTTTGGAACAGGTCATGCGTCGATCTCGGCCCTGCGGACCTTGTCGATTGATCGCATAAAGATCGACCGGTCACTGGTGAGCGATATTCACCGCGACGACGAGCTTAAGACGATCACAGGTGCTATCATTGCAATGGCACGTGCGCTTAACATTGAGGTATTGGCTGAGGGCGTGGAATGCGAGGCTGAGCAATCCATTTTGATTTCGATGGGGTGCGGTTTTGTGCAGGGCTTTGGCATCGCGCGACCAATGGTGCGCCATATGGTCGATGAATGGATACATTCCTATCAGGCCAAAACGGTGCATCCTTTGAGACTTGCGTGACCTGATCGCAGCGCTAGGCTGGTGTCTCACGTTTCAAGGAGAGCGCCATGGCGAATTTCGATGAGGTCATCACCACAGAGGCACGTTTGCGCGAAATCAAGGGCTATCCCGGTGATCTGGCGCGCGACAAGGTCATTGATACCATTGATGAGCATGCCGCCAATTTTATTTCGCGCTGCCCCTTCTTGTTTTTGTCGACACGGGGCGCGGATGGTCGCGAAGACATATCCCCCAAAGGCGACCCGGCTGGTTTTGTAAAGATACTTGATAACAAGACCTTAGTGATACCGGATCGGCCCGGAAACAACCGGATGGATAGTTTCTCCAACCTGATGGTCGACGATCAGATTGGCTTGATTTTTCTGATCCCGGGCCATGATGACACGTTGCGCATCTCTGGACGGGCGCAAATTGTGCGCGACACTGCCCTTGGCGAAACCATGGCGATCAAAGGCCGGGTGCCGGATTTGTTGGTGGTCGTTCGTGTTGAGGAGGTGTCTATGCATTGCCCCAAATGCATGATCCGCTCTGGCCTGTGGGCGCCAGAGAGCTGGCCCCCCATGCAAGATTTTCCGTCGCTGGCCAAAATCGTGAAGGACCATGCGCAAAAAGAGGAAATGCCGTTGGAAGCGGTTGAAGAGCTAGTCAAAAGGTCTGCGCGCGATAAGCTATATTGAAGCTCTTGCGGCTCAGCGCTTGCTTGGTCATAGTTCTGATGGGGTAATATGAGGGTGCCGTTTCAGTGAAGAAAATGATCGTAGCTGGCGAATGTATGGTCGAGTTGTCGGGGCGCGACCAGAGCATTCAGATTGGATATGGCGGTGATACCCTGAACGCGGCGATTTACGCAGTCCGAATGGCGCGTTCAGATGTGTCCGTTGGCTATGTTACGCGTTTAGGATCAGATACTTACAGCGTTTCAATGCGAGATGCATGGGGCGCTGAAGGTTTGGATTGCGCTCATGTTTCGATGTGCGAGGGGCGCACAGCCGGGCTTTATGCGATAGCAACGGACAGTGCGGGCGAGCGGAGTTTCACCTATTGGCGCGGCGAAAGTCCGGCGCGTGAGCTGTTTTTGGGGCATCAAACGGAGCAGGAACTGGCGGCGTTTGCGCAGGCGGATCTGATTTATGTGTCGGGCATTACGCTGGCGATTTTGTCCTCAACCGGGCGCTCGAACCTGCTTTATGCGATGCATGAAGCCAAGTCGCGTGGGGCAATTGTGGGCTTTGATGCCAATTACCGCGCTGGGCTTTGGGATGGGGCTGATGCGGCGGCGGCCGCAGTGTCCGATGCCTATGCAGCGTCCAGTGTTGTTTTTGGATCAGACGCGGAACATCTTGATTTATTTGGAGATAAAGACCGCGAGGCAAGTGGAAAACGGCTGCGCGGGGCAGGTGTGGAGGAGTGGGTTTTGCGAGATGGCACGGGACCGATTTCGCTGTGCCATTCTGGCGCTGAGCAAGAACTGATCGTTGATCCCGTCGCAAAACCAGTCGATACGACCGGAGCCGGGGATGCATTTGGTGGAACGTATTTGGCGCGGCGTTTGTCGGGCGATCAGCCGCGCGAGGCTGCTGAAACTGCAATGGAGGTGTCGCGGCGTGTGATCCAACACCGTGGCGCTATTATTGGACGAGATGAGATGGCGGATTTGATCACCGCTTAGAAAAAAGCTAAGGAAAACAACGATGTCACGAACGAATTTGCTGCGGGTTGGCCCGTTTGACGCATGGACCAGCGGTCAATTGGATGCAACTTACGAGACCCATGTGATGATGGCGGGCGATGATGTGGCCAAGCTGCCGCAAGCGGCGCGGGATGTGCGCAGCATGGCGCTGATGGGGCATGCGACGATTGATGGCAGCTTTATGGATCAGTTCCAAAGCCTTGAATTAATTGCGAATTTTGGTGTCGGCTTTGATGCGATTAACATCCCGGATGCGACAGCGCGGGGCATTAAGGTGACCAATACACCGGATGTTTTGAGCGATGAGGTTGCTGATCTGGCCTTGGGCATGGTGATTGCGCAGCAGCGGCGCTTTGCTGAGGCCGAAGCTTATACGCGGGATGGGAGTTGGGCCGCTAAGGGCGCGTTTCCCTTGACCCGGTCGCTTAAGGGCAAGCGGGCTGGTGTTGTCGGTTTGGGGCGGATTGGGCTTGAGATTGCGGAGCGGTTGAGTGCGATCAAGATGGATGTGTCTTATTATGCGCGGGCTGAGAAGGACACGCCAGATGGCTGGCGATTTGTGCCGGAAGTTGTTGATTTGGCACGAGAATCTGATGTTCTGGTGGTGGCCCTTGCGGGTGGACCTGAGACGCGGCATTTGGTGAGTGCTGAGGCGATTGCGGCCCTTGGGGCTGAGGGGATGTTGGTGAATATCTCGCGCGGCTCGACTGTTGATGAAGAAGCGATGATCGTGGCTTTGGAGACGGGGGCTTTGGGGTCTGCGGCGCTGGATGTGTTTGAGGCCGAGCCCAATATTGATCCGCGGTTTGCAAAGCTTAACAATGCGTTGATTTTGCCGCATGTGGGATCGGCCTCGGTGGAGACGCGCCAAGCGATGGGGCAGCTTGTGCTGGATAATCTGGCGGCACATGCGGCTGGTAAGCCTTTGATTAGCCCTGTGAATTAAGGGCTCAGCTGATTTTAACCTTTTGAGACTGCGCTAGCACAGTTCGCGCACGCATATGCTGTGTGTACTGCACTGCATATTGTAGAACGGTGTGGGTTAAAGGGGCGCGCTGTCCTAAAGGTTAAGCATGTCTAAAATTTTGGGTGCCTCCGGCGGGGATATTTTTGGAAAGTAATGTTTGGCCAGTTTTGGTAGCTTGATGGGTGTCAGGCATCAAAAAGGACTGTGCGGATGGAACATGCCGAGGTTACTCAGACGATTGCAGGGGCGCTTGAGGATGAGCCGGGGATTACGGGTTTATTTTTGAGTGGCAGCTACGGGAACGGGCTGGCGGATGCGTATAGCGATATTGATTTTGTGTTGGTAGCTGAGGAAGGCGCTTGTGACCGGGTCGCTGCTTTGTGGCGCGGGGCTGTAGAGCGCACGGGCGAGATTGTGTTGTGGTGGGATCGGCGCAACGTGCCGGTTTTGATCAATGCGATCACGGCGGATTGGGTGCGCACAGATGTGGTGATTTTGAAGCCGGAGCAGATGGGCGGGCAGGTGCAGAGCGCTTTGAAGCCGCTGTTTGATCATACCGGGATTTATGACGGGCTGGCGGCTCAAGTGCCGGAGCGGGTGCCGGATGCTGGGGCGTTTTTGGTTCAGGTTGAGGAGTTTATTCGGGTGTTGGGGCTGCTACATTTGGCGGCGGGACGCGGCGAATACATCAATGGAGTGTTGGGGGTGTTTCATCTGCGCAATCTGTTGGTGGAGTTGATGATTGCTGAGACGAATGCGCCGGATCGGGGCGGGGTTTTGCATCTTAACAGGTTGATCACTGAGGAGCAGAAGGCGGTGTTGCTTGGCTTGCCGCCTTTGGTGGCGGAGCGGGGCGCGATGATTGCGGCCCATTTGGCGTATGCGCGGGCGTATTTGCCTAGAGCGCGGCGGTGGGCTGTCGCAA
Source organism: uncultured Rhodobacterales bacterium (assembly GCA_964594465.1). Classification (GTDB taxonomy): domain Bacteria; phylum Pseudomonadota; class Alphaproteobacteria; order Rhodobacterales; family Rhodobacteraceae; genus CAZQMR01. Next base: position 4,866 of record CAZQMR010000096.1, on the reverse strand, counting down.
TTGGGATGGACTGGCCGGAGCGGTTTGAGGCGGTGACTTGGGAGAAGCTTGGCAACGACCTAGGGGTTGAGCGAGGGTATTGATTCTAGAGTGCCTTCGGCGAGGATATTTGGGGAAAGTGATGTTTGGGAAGGGTTGTGCTGGATATGTCAGTTGAAGGTGTAGGTTTGGTTGGCGACTGAGATTTTTGGTGGGATTTTGGTTTGCTCGAACTGGTCGTAGCCGGTTTTGAGGTTTGACCAGTAGGGGTGCCATTTGTTGGCAGCTTCGGCTGCGAGGCGGGGCTCGGTCATTTTGAAGGGGAAGGCGTGGACGGGGACGCTTTCTTGGCCTGCGTTTTGGGCGGCTTCCACGAGGAGGTAGATTTCTTCGATGCCAGCATCTGTCATGGCGTAGCAGCCCACGGAGACGCAATTGCCGTGGATCATTAGGAAGCTGCCGGTGCGGTTGTGAGATTGATCATAGGCGTTGGGAAAGCCTAAGTTGAACGACAGATGGTAGGAAGAGTTAGGGTTCATGGCCGATTTGGAGACGGTGTAGAAGCCTTCGGGGGATTGGTGGTCGCCCTCCTTGAGTTTGGGGCCGAGATCGCCGGAATGATTGCAGATCGGGTAGGTTTTGAAGAGCTGGTAGGTTTGGTTTTGTTGGAGCCAGACTTCGAGTTGGCGCTCTTCTTTGAAGATACGCAGGAAGGTTGGGGCGCCGAGCGTGAGGTTTTGTGCAGCGAGTTCAGCGGTGAGTTTGGGGACGATGTGGGTGCGGATTTCGGTGAGGTTTTTGGGCGGGGCGATGATGTTGGTTACAGTGGGTTTTAGCTGCGGGGCGTAGGTGTAGGCGGCGGCTGCGAGCAGGATGGTCAAGAATATGACGGCGATTGCGCGCAAGAATTTTTGCCTCCGGCGGGGATATTTTTTGAAAGTAATGTTGGATTGGCGTCAGGATGTCATGGGCACCCTGACGCTGTTTTGGCGTTAGCTTGAGAGCGATGCGACGGTTTGGTTTTGAACGCCGAGGCCTTCGACTTCAACGCGCATGGTGTCGCCTGCTTTGAGGAATTTTTGTGGGTTCTGGCCTAAGCCCACGCCCTCTGGTGTGCCGGTGGCGATGACGGTGCCGACGCGCAAGGTGAACATTTGCGAGCAGTAGGAGATGATTTCGCGCACCGAGAAGATCATGTCAGCGGTATTGGAGTTTTGCTGGATGTCGCCGTTAAGCGCCATGGTGACTTTGAGGTTTTGCGGGTCTGGCACTTCGTCTGCTGTGACGAGCCAGGGGCCGGTTGGGGCGAATGTCGGTGCCGATTTGCCTTTGATCCACTGGCCGCCGCGTTCGGCTTGGAATTCGCGCTCTGATACGTCGTTGATGGTGCAATAGCCGGAGACGTAATCGAGGGCGTCCTCTTCTGAGACGTAGGAGCATTCGCGGCCAATGACGATGCCAAGCTCGACTTCCCAGTCGCCTTTGACCGAGCCGCGGGGCAAAATGACGGTGTCGTCTGGGCCGGAAAGGGCGGAGGAGATTTTGGAGAAGACGATAGGTTCTTTGGGGGTGTCAGCGCCGGTTTCTTTGGCGTGTTTGGCGTAGTTCAGCCCGATGCAGACGTAATCGGGGATGTCGGCGACGCAGGATCCGATGCGCGGTGTGCCCTCGACCAGCGGCAGGTCGTTGAGGTTGAGGCGCGATAGGGCGGCGAGGGCCTCGTTTGAGACGGAGGCGCCTTGAAAGTCGGGGGCGACGGCGGAGAGGTCGCGGATGTTGCCATCGCTGTCCAGAACACCGGGTTTTTCTGCGCCCATTGGGCCAAATCGTAGGAATTTCATTTTGCTATCTCCCGTGGTTTTTTTGTTTTCACTGGGTAGAGCGCATTGTGGGCGTCAGTTCAAGTGGATGCTGCGGTCAAACTGGTTGCTTTCGTAGATTGCCTCAACGATGCGCAGGTTGGTGAGGTAGGCGCTGGCCTCGATGGGCGAGGGGCTGCCGCGCTGAATGGCTTTGAGAAGATGGGCGCAGGTTAGCTCTACGCAATTGCCGCCGAAATCGCGGTCGCGCCAGGAAAAGCGCACGGGTTTGATGGCTTGTTGGGACAGCCGGCGATGGGAAATTTTGCCGTTGCCGTTGAGGGAGAGGCGGCCCTCTGAGCCTTCGATGAACATTTCACCCAGCGTTAGGCGCGGGTTGGATGCGAAGTGATCTGAGAGCCGGTTGCCGTCGAAGATTGCGGTTTGGCCATTTACGAATTCAAAATGGATGATGCCGCCGTCTTCGCCTGAGATGGCAGGGTTGCGGCGGATCAGGCGGGCGGTGACGGTTTTGATCTCGCCGGCCAGATAGCGGAATGTATCGATCCAATGGACAGCGCTTTCGTGAACCAGGAAGCGGGGCATTTTCTGGAAATAGGGTTGGCGTGACAGATAGGCATGGGGCCCCTGACCGTCGCCGGGGCGGAAGCGGAAGGTGAATTGGTAGGGCGTGCCGATGGCGCCGGCGGCAATCTCGGCTTTGAGGACCGGGTACCAGGGCTGGAAGCGGATGTTTTCATGCACGAACAGGCGCGTGGACTTGGCACGGGCTGCCGCGACTGCTTCGGTTGCCCCCTCCAGCCCGCCGCAAAACGGTTTTTGGCAAATGATGGCGGGGACGTTGCCGACGAGTTGTTTGATCAGCTCAAGATGCGTGTCGGGCGGTGATGTGATATCGACAATGTCTGGGCGGGCGGCGATCAAATCGTCGATGGTTTTAAGCGTGGACTCTTTACTGGGGTCGAGGATGCCGACAAGTTCTGCGCCATCCAGACGCTCCCATGCTTCGATGTGAAAGCGACCAAAATACCCAGCCCCTATGACGCAGACCTTTGTCACGCAAGCAGGGCTTTTCTGACGCGAGCGACCACGTCTTTAGTGCCAGCTTTCCCACCCAATTCGCAGGTGACAAGGTCGCCGGGTGCGAAAGCTGTGTCGACGGCATTGCGCAGCAGCGCGCCTGCGTCTTTTGCCTCCGGTGCGTTGTGCTGCTCGCCGAGCCATTCGAGCATCATGGCGGCTGAGAGGATCATTGCTGTTGGGTTGGCAAGGCCTTTGCCGGTGATGTCAGGGGCGGAGCCGTGACAGGGCTGGAACACGGCATCGCTGTCGCCGATATCAGCAGAGGGCGCATAGCCCATGCCGCCAATCAAGCCTGCACCAAGATCAGACAGAATATCGCCGAACATATTTTCTGTGACCAGCACACCCAGATCCCAGGGGCGCTGGACCATGAGAAGGGCGCAAGCGTCGATATAGATATGATCGGTTGTAAGGTCTGAATAGGCTTTCGCTTCTTCATCAAAAATCTCACGAAAAAACGCGAATGCCTTGAAAACATTTGCTTTATCTACACAGCTAACGCGGTTCCATTCCGGTTTTGTGCGACCCAAATCCAACCCGAAGCGGTGGAGCTTTTCGGAGACGGCGCGGGTGATCAACAGGGTTTCGCGGGCCTCGTTTTCAGTCACAACGCCTTTGCCATGAGACGAAAAAAGACCTTCGGTGCTTTCGCGCAAAATGACGAAATCCATATCGGCCGCACGCGGATCGCAGAGGGTTGTCCGCACGCCCGGAATGGGGCGCACCGGGCGCACACCCGCATAGAGGCCCAGCTCAAAGCGAATGTCGATTTGCGGTGAAATCTCTGTGCCGTCGGGATAGCGGATGGCCGGATCTCCCATGGCTGCAAGCAAGATCGCGTCAGCCTTTTTCGCCGTATCGAGCGCTTCTTTGGGCAGCGACTGACCGGTTGCGGCATAGACCGCGGCCCCGGCATGGGCGGGAGTGCTCGACAACTCTAAGCCACCGGCTTTGCCAGCGGCAAGCTTCATGAGCTCTAGTGTCGGCTCAATAATTTCAGGTCCGATGCCATCGCCGGCAAAGCTGGCGATATGGAAACTTTGAGTGTTGCTCATGTGATTGTAGGCTCCCGATGTTCAGAAAGGTTAATACCAAAGTCGTAGGACGTGAAGCGCTGAATCGGCTTAAGGTATACGTTGAATTGCCTAGAGGTGGCGTTGGTTGCAGGTGTAGACTGTTTGTGATCGTCAAATACAGGCGTTGCAAGTAGGTTTGCTGGAAATAGGTTGGGAGGCCATTCAAATGTCGGAAGCTGTGGTTGTCCGTTTGGACAAGCGAGATAATGTTGTCACGGCGATTGCGCCGCTTGAGGTGGGACGGGATGTTGAGAACACGCAAACGCGCGCATTGGTTCCGCGCGGGCACAAGGTTGCGGCTGAGGCAATTGCGCAGGGCGCGCCGGTTTTGAAATATGCGCAAGTGATCGGCTACGCGGCTGAGGACATTGCTGCAGGTGATCATGTGCACACCCATAATCTGGAGTTCCGCGCAGTCGATCAGGCCTATGAGTTTGGCACGGATTTACGTCCGATCGAGCCTGCGGCTGAGGCGGACACGTTCATGGGGTTTCATCGTGACACGGGGCGGGTTGGCACGCGCAATTACATTGCGGTGATCACCAGTGTGAATTGTTCGGCGACAGCGGCGCGGATGATTGCGCAAGCGTTCACGCCTGATGTGATGGCGCAATATCCGAATGTGGATGGGGTTGTGGCCTTTGTGCATGGCACGGGCTGTGGCATGGCGGGGCAAGGCTCTGAAGGGTTTGAGGCGCTCCAGCGGGTGATGTGGGGCTATGCGCGGCATCCCAATGTGGCAGGCGTTCTGATGGTCGGTTTGGGCTGTGAGATGAACCAGATCGACTGGCTGGTGGAGGCTTGGGGGCTGAAGCCGGGGCCGCTGTTTCAGGCGATGAATATTCAGGATGTGGCGGGGCTGCGGCGCACGATTGAGCTCGGTGTTGAGAAGGTGAGCGCGATGCTGC
>CAZQMR010000095.1:0-11374 GCA_964594465.1 uncultured Rhodobacterales bacterium | reverse complement strand
GCACCGCCAACCTGTTCAATGGCATGGGCAGTGGTTTCGGTGAACTCGTCGATATTGGCGCGTGTGCCGGGGCCCGCGGATTTCGACGCGATTGAAGCGACGATTTCACCGTAATGGACCTTGGCCACGCGGTTGACGGCAGCCACCATCGGAATGGTCGCTTGGCCTCCGCAGGTGACCATGTTCACATTCATGGCGTCCAACTGCTTGTCGAGATTGACCGGGGGAATGGTGAAAGGGCCAATGGCGGCAGGCGTAAGGTCGATCACCTGTTTGCCGTCGGCTTGCAGCACTGCATCGTGCTTTTTATGCGCCCCGGCAGAGGTCGCATCAAAGACGATCTGGATGTCTTTGTAGCTCGGCAATTTGGTCAGACCATCAATGCCTTCATGGGTCGTGGCCACGCCCATCCGCTCTGCCCGCGACAAGCCATCAGATTTGGGATCAATCCCAACCATCGCGGCGCATTCGAGCGTGGCGGACATGCGTTTGATCTTGATCATCAGATCGGTGCCGATATTGCCGGACCCGATGATGGCACATTTCACTTTTGTCATGTCGCCGCTCCAAAGCTCACGCTGGTTTCACCCAGACCCTCAATGGTCGCGGTGTATGTGGACCCGGCCTGAACCCCCACCATTGGACCCAAGGCGCCTGAAAGCACGATGTCCCCAGCCTTAAGCGGTGTGCCGCCTTGGGCCATGGTCCGCGCCAGCCATTGCACAGCGTTCAGCGGGCTAGAAAGGCAGGCGCGGCCCATCCCCTCAGACACGATTTCGTCTCCCTGTCGCAGTTCCATGCGGCAGTTTAGGAGATCGAGCGCATCGATTTTCTTGGGCGTCGGGCCAAGCGTGAAAAACGCTGAGGAACCATTATCCGCGACGGTGTCGAAGAATTTGATATCCCAGTTTGCAATGCGCGACCCCACGATCTCAAGCGAGGGCAGAGCAAAATCGATGGCTTGAATGACCTGACCCATGCTTGCATCCGCATCAGGCAAGTCTTTGGACAAAAGAAACGCGATCTCTGCCTCTACCCGCATTTGCGCACCCGCGTTCCACGGGATTTCACCGCCATGAGGCACATCCATATCGGCAAAAAGCGAGCCGTAATCGGGCTGATCCACGCCAAGCTGGCTTTGCACCGCCGGGTTGGTCAGACCGATCTTTCGACCCACTATGCGCTCGCCCGCTGCCACACGCGCATCGGTGTTGATCTGCTGAATGGCATAAGCGTCTGCACCGCTGCTGATTTGGTCGCGAATAGCGGGAATGTTGGTTTGATTGGCCTCTGCTGTTCGCAGGGCTAGGGCCAAATCGTTAAGAGTGCTCATTCGGCGGCCTCCTTGGATGTTTGCAGGTAACGAGAGCCTGCGGATTGCGCGAGAACCGCTGCCGCGTATTCGCTTTGCAAACTCGCGGTAATCTCTGCAATTGTTTCGGGTTTGGTGAGGCTCCCAACGCCTTGGCCCGCGCTCCACACGGTTTTCCACGCCTTGGAGCCAGCATGCATGTCCTCAGAAAAGTCGATCTTCTTTTCGGCCTTCATATCTTCCATAGACATGCCCGCCGCCTCGACCGAAGCGCGCATCCAAAGACCAAGCGCGCCTGAAATGGCCTTGGAGGCGATCAGATCTTCCATATGGGATTGCCAGACTATCTCGCGGTAGGCATCGGAAATCATCGTTTCCTTGGCAGCCAGAAAGCGCGTGCCGAGATATGCGAAATCAACGCCGAGGTTTTCAACCGCACGCACCGCAGCGCCATTGCCAATCCCACCGCCAACAGCCAAAGGCCCATCGAAAAAGCTGCGCACTTCCTCAATAAAGGGCAGCATCGCGTAGTTTCCGGTGTGACCGCCCGCCCCCGATCAGACCAGCACCAAGCCATCCGCCCCTTTGTCGATGGCTTTTTTGGCAAAACTCGGGGAATTCACATCCGCAAAGACCAGCCCGCCATAGCCATGAACCTGCTCGGTCACGCGGTGCGGCCCGCCCAAAGCGGTGACCACGAGGCCCGGCTGGAACTCCTCGACCAGCGCGATTTCTTCGTCAAAGCGACCGTAGCTGGAATGCGTGATCATGTTGAATGCCCAAGGTGCATCTTGGTGTGTCAATGCGCCGCTGATCTGCTCGAACCAAGCCCGTAAATCTTCGATCTTGCGTGCGTTGGGTCCGGGAAACGAGCCCATGACGCCGCTCTTGCAAGCCGCGATTGTCATGTCAGGCCCGGAAACCAGAAACATCGGGGCTGAGATAATCGGCAGCGTCATGCGGGATTTTAAGCCGTCAATTTTCGACGTCATGTTTTGTTTTCCTTCTTTCGGCGGCCACCACCGCGCACATCCAAGCCGCCATCGCTTTTGATGATTTCAGCCGTGATAAAGCGGCTCTCTGTACGGCTGGCCAAAGTTACGTAAAGGTCTGCGTGGTCCTCGGGCTCTGACAGAAAGCCAAGCGGCACCGTTTTCGCGACCATCTGTTCAAAATTGGGAATATCGTCCAAGCCACGCTGATCGCCAGTGCCGCCGCCAAGACCCGTGCGCGTGCCACCCGGAGCAACCGCGTTAACTCGAATGTCGGGTGCAAGTTCAAAGGCCAGTTGGCGCACAGTTCCCGCAAGCCCGTGCTTGGAGGACACATAAAGCACACCGCCGCCACCGGGGTAAAAGGTGGAAGATGAGAGAGTAAAGGTGATTGACCCCTGACTTTCACGCAAGGCTTCCAGACCGGCACGTGCGGCCAGCAAATAGCCAAGCAAATTAACATCGAAGATATCGCGGTACCGCTTTTCGATGTCCTCCCCGGCAATGCTCTCAAACGGGTCCGAGAAATCGTAAACCCCGGCATTTGGGATCAGAGCATCGAGCTTGCCAAAGCGCTCCAGCACCGTATCCACGGCAAGCTTGTTGCTGTCCCATGAGCGCACATCGCCAATGATCGGTGCAACCGCGTCGCCATGGGCGGCACGCAGGCTATCAGCATCGCTTTCAGAGCGCACCAAAACACCGACTCGCGCGCCCTCTTTCACAAAACGATCAACCACAGCGCGGCCAATCCCTTTTCCGCCACCAGTGACCAGTGCGGCATATCCATCGAAACGCGCCATCAGAAGAACGTGTTCAGGTTTTTGGTCAGAAGCACGTTCTGAACGGTGAAGATACTGCGGCGCAGAACACGGAACCCATCCTCGGTCACGCGCAAAACATCCTCGCGGCGGCCATGCATAATGTCCTGATCGGTCTCGTTGCGGTTCCTGACATTGATCCATGTGGAAAAGGCGGACACAAGGTCTGGCATCGTTGTCTCATAGGCCTCAACATTCGAGATCAGGTGCAGATGGCGCGTGCTCGGATTGTCGGCCCATGCGGATGGCTCGTCATAGCGTTTCACGCGAATTTCAAGCTCCGACCAGCGGTCATCGAAATAGGCGGTTTCACCAAAGGCGAAGGTTCCGCGCGGATCATCGCGACGGCGGGTATCCATGTCGGGCATCCAGTAATGGATGTCCGGGTCGATGAAATCGGCCAGCCAGTCGTTGTAACGCTCACTGTCCAGCACCCGCGCCTCGCGGTTGTAAAATAGCTCGACCTTGCGCAGGAGCGCATCCGCGACGGGCTTGGTTTCATCGGCAATCGAGATATTGATGGCAGGCAGCGCGTTCATTCTGCTGCCTCCGCGGCTTTGGCAGGTTCACGCGTGGGGCTGTTCTGCAGGTCGTCCCAGTTGTCATATTCCATGAACTCCGCCCAACGCGCATAGAACTGGCGCTGATTTGCATCGTTCAAAGACCCGCGATGAATATGGCCGGGGAGGTCCTTTTCCGGCGCTTCCGACCCAACACCAAGCGCGTAATGGAGCGGCTGGTGACGGGTCACGAAACCTTCATTGGTGCGCGTGCAATACTCCCAGTTCTCGCCATCATCCATTTCAAAGACACCACCGGGCGAAAAGGTCATCATCACGCCCTTGCGGTAGAGGTCTTTGATCTCGTCAGGCATGGCTTTGTTGACCACGGTCCAGCTCACCAGCTCAATCTGATTGGGGCCTTTAGGGTGCCAGACCCGCACAGTGTTTTGCCCCGGCAGGAAGGAGAGGTTGGGGAAAATCGTGGCGGAACCAACCGCACCAATCATCCGCGCGCGGGTTTCGCCCAAGCGCTCCACGAGATCATCCATGCGACTGAATTGGTAGTCGACCAGTTCAGGATAACCCAGCGTGCGGATGTTCCCGACCTTATCAAGATTGGTCTCAATCCCATGACCGTAGCTCGACGCCTGAAACGCCAGCTCCTCATATTTTTTACCCAGATCAACGCCGCCACCCATAATGGCCGCAGCACCGGATTGATGGGTCCAAAACGCATGGAGAATGTCACCGACAAAATTCTCCGCTGGGAACTTCCAGTTTGTGTCGACGAGATTGCGCGTGGCACCACCGATAAACTCAGTGCCGCCATCGTCATTGTCGACAAAGGCATCAAGGTAAAATGTGAAAGGCCCAAGGAAATCCTCAAGGCTCGGCGCATTGGGGTCAAAAGTGGCAAAGACCCAGCCCTTATAGCTTTGGATTTGCGCAACTGGCGTCAGCCCAATCTCGCTTTTCTCAAAGCTCTCATCATTGTCGTAAACCTTGCCATCCGTGCCCCGCAGGCTGCCCTCAATCCCAAAGGACCAGCCGTGATAATTGCAGATAAAACCACGGGCCTTGGTGCCCTGATCGACCATGCAAACCCGGTTACCGCGATGCGGGCAGGCATTGAGGAAGGCGTTGATCGACTTGTCACGCTGGCGCACAACGATCACATCATCCTCGCCCATTTTGGTGCGGATAAAGTCGCCCGGGCCGGGAATCTGACTTTCATGGGCCACAAACAGCCACGCACGCGCGAAAATCTGCTGCAGTTCAGCCTTGTAGATCTCTTCGTTCCAGAAAAGCTGACGGTCAACTTGGCTTTTCTCTGTGCGCACGAGCGACGCAAATTCAGGATAGGACGAGGCCGTTGGATAGACCGGGTTCATGTCTGGCTTACACATGTCAGGATCCTTCAGAATTTGTGAGCGCGGCAAAAACGTCGCCGTCGCGAACTTCCACTGCGAATTTCAACAAGTGACCGCAGCCGACCGGCGGATTGACCACCGTGTCGTCCGCAAGGCCAAATTCCGCAAAATGGACACCGCAAACAACACGGCCATCCTCGACCCAGCCCTCAGACAGACTTTCATTGGCATGGGGGCAAGTATCCGGGAAAACATAGGCCTGATCGCCCACAACGGTCGCGCCCAATGCGGCAGCACCATCGCGTTCAATCTTGAAGACCTCGCCCTCGGTCAGATCACTGAGACTACAGATTTTCTCCATGGTTCACGCCGCCTTTAGCTCTGCAAAGCCCATGCCCGTCACCCATTCAGTGATCGGTTCATAAGCAATGGTCTGACCGCCAGCGGCACGCGTGGCCCCCATCGCACAGGCATAGGTGCGGATTTCCATCGCGCCATTGCCGCCATCGCGCAGGATTTCTTCATCCGTAAGCGAGAGCATCCCGGCTTTGTCACCGTTCACGACGTAATCCAGCACCTTCTGGTCAAACTCCGGGTTCACTTCGCCCATACGCTCGTCGCCAACATGATGGGAAATACCGCCTGAGCCGATCACGACAACGCGCTCGTCGCTTGGAAAGCTTGCAACCGCATCCGCGATATGTTCGCCAAGCTCCCACGCACGCTGCATGGGCAGGTACGGGTCAACGCCGCAGGCCAGCATAACCGCCACGGATTTCATGCCAGCGTTTGGCTTGACCATGTAATGATGCGGGATCGCGACCGAGTGATCCACGGCCATCGCGCGGCCAACGGTCCAGTCGAAACCGGATTTGAAGCCCTCGGTGCAGATATGCATGCCCATATCGCTGTGGCTCTCAATCGGGCCACGGCGCAGCCCCGGAAGCTGGTCCACAGGGCCATCGATGCCACCTGTGGAAATCACATATGGCGGCAGGCATTCAGTACCATAAAGTATGTAGTGATCACAGCCGATGATGATCGCTGTGTCGGCCTGAAGCTCTTTAATACGCTCAGCCGTCTTTGCATAGGCATTATGGACAACATCACGCTGCTCTTGGGAAGGACCCTCAGGGTTAAAGAACATCACTGGGGTATGGGGCACACAAAAGCCCCCGACAATCTTAGCCATGGATCAGGCCTCCTCGCGTTTCATTTGCTTCATGTAATCGTGGTTGGATTTCCCGGCCTGCAGCCAAAAGCCCCATGTGAGCATCGTGTTCACGCCCAAATCGGCCAACTCGCGGACCTTATAGTCCTGAATGAGCGCTTTCTCTGCGCCGTCCAACTGATAGCGACCCAGAAACTTGTCTGGATCAGCGGCAAACATCTTCTTGTTCGCGCCACTGGTGCTCAGATCATAAAGCACCTTTTCAAGTACATCCCGGCTCATGCGTTACCTCCCAGAAATGCGGTTACCTGACGCAGAAAATCTGCCTCGCGTTCGATCTGAACCCAGTGTCCGCATTTGCCAAAGCTGACGAGCTCAGAGTTCTCAAGCCACTCATGCATGTCGATGGCGCGCGCATGTGGCACTAGACGGTCCTCGCGACCATGGAGGATCAGCGCCTTGTGTTTCACATTTCGCAGCATTTTCTCGGGGATAGCGCGAACCTCTGGTGCGTCGCCTCTAGGCGCTGGCATAAGCTTCTGGAACGCCTCTAGCGCGCCATCACGTGTGGCTGCTTCAAAGCGACGCTCGATTAAATCTTCTGAGATATGGCTTTCATCAAACGGGAAGAAACTGACTGCGTGGCGCATGCCCTCCATCGTACCATCAAATTCAAGCTGTGCGCGCAGGCCATCGGTCATCGGGAAGCGACCACAGGGCGTGCCAAGAAGCACCAGCTTATCGATGCGCTCAGGATGATTGATCGCGGTCATCAGGCCAAGCGCACCGCCAAAGGAGTTGCCCACAACGCTGATCTTTTGGATCTCAAGCGCGTCCAGAATGCCGATGAAATGCTCGACCCAGAGCATAATGTTGTAATCTGTGTCAGACTTGAGTTCGGTCTGGCCAAAGCCTGCGATATCCGGGGCAATCACATCAAAGCTATTGCTTAGTGGCTCGATCACATTGGCGAAATTAGCCCATGCCGAAACACCTGCACCCGATCCGTGAAGCAGTGCCACAGGGGCGCCGCTACCTGCGCGATGCACATTGGTGCTGTGTTCGGCTGCGGTGATGGTCAACGCGGTGGTTGAGAAATCTAACATGTTTTGAGACCTCTATTGCAAAAGAGTTGAAGGGTTAGAGACAGGGCCAAAGGAGCGGTGTGCACAAAGTCGCCGCCGAGCAGCAAAGCGCATTCAGTACTTTTGGGTATGTGGTACACATGCTTCTCCCTTTCCGGTCAATTTGCTTTAGTTTGAGGCGCTGGCGGCTTTTCGCAGCGCCATGCGATCCAGCTTTCCGGCAGCGGTCAAAGGCAATTGCGCTTGAATGCGCAACTCGCCCGGCACTTTGTAGGCAGCAAGGTTTGCCGCGCAGTAATCTAGAATGTCTGACTCATCCAAACTGTCATCACCACAGACAAAGGCCACAGCCACCTCGCCAGATCGCTCATCCTCGCGACCAACGACACAGACCTGATGAACCGCATCATGCTGCATCAGCGCCTCCTCGATCTCGCGCGGAAAGACGTTAAATCCCTTGTGGAAAATCACGTCCTTCTTGCGATCCGTGATTGTCAGAAAACCATCACTGTCCATGGTTCCGATGTCACCGGTATAGATAAACCCATCGCGCAGAGTTATCGCGGTTTCTTCCGGGTTGCCCTCATACTCTAGCATCATATGCGGCCCCTTAACTCGGATCTCCCCAGATTGATTTGCGGGCAGCACGTTCAAACCCGTCTCAAGATCCACAATCTCAATCTCAGTGTCAGGACAAGGAAGCCCAACGCTCCCGTATTTCGTGCCATGCTCCGCCGTATTGACTGCAAGCGGGGCAATTTCGGTCATGCCCAAGCCCTCATAAATCTTGAGCCCCGTCGCCTTTTCCCATTTTTCGTGCGTGGCAACCGGGAATGGCGCACCACCGCCCGGACAAACCCGCAGATGCGAAAGATCAGCGGTTTCAAATCCCTCGGCAGCCATAATCCCCTGATAGATCGCAGGTGGACCGCCACCAAAAACAGTAACCCTCTCGCTGACCATAAGGTCGACCACGAGATCGGGCTTGAACTTTTCAGGCACGACCACTTTCGCGCCCCGTAAAATTGGATTGGTGACCCCCATGAGATAGCCATAGACATGGCTAAAGGGCGCAACAGGCAACCATGTTTCATTGTCGTTCGTGGGCCAGCCCCATTCCATACGCTCCATCATCGCAATGACGGCGCGATGGCTGTGCGAAATACGCTTGGGCAAACCAGTCGTACCACCGGAAAACAAAATAACGGCCGTGTCATTTGCAGTCGCGCCGGATGGCGTAACCTCTACCGGCGACAAAGTTTCGAGCGTTGAGGCCAATTGGGCGTCTGAAAACACATATGTTGGAACACCCGTGACCTCTTCTGACGCGAAGATCAGGGCCATGTCCATGTCATCCAGCATTTTCTCGATGCTTGCCTTGGGCAGCCCAACGTTCAAAAGCGCCGGGCGCCCACCGGCACGCAGTACGGCTTGGTATGCAATAAGGAAAGCAGCGCTGTTGGAAAGGTAAATCCCAACGATCTTTCCTTTGATGCCGGCACCTAATTCTTCGGCCAACCCATCAACTGCAGCGAACGCCTGTTCATACGTCAGACTTACGCCTGCCCCGCTACAATATACAGATTTTGCGTGGTTTTTTACAGAGCTCTCAAAAACGGCACAGATGTTTTCATGCACCATTTCCCATGACGTTACTTTGTCACTTGATCTCACGATGCTCCTCCCACAGGCAAAGTTCTTATTGCGCGACCATAACCTAATGAATTTGATTCATGCAATACCAAAAGGTATGGTAAATTTGCGAGCCCTGTTCCCACGCCCTTTAGCACTCCGGACAACAGCGTCGAGCGATCATTGACAGATACGTCGCGCCAAAATCCCAGGATTTTAATCGAATTGTAAGCATTCTGGCCTCAGGTCTGCAGCATGCTGTCCACACTTTCGCTCCTCTTGCCCGCGCTGATCCCGTCCTGGCGCTTCTTTGACAGCATAACCGCCTCCCCCCGCATCGAGTTTCGCACCGCCCCACAGTCAAGCTGGCAAGAGTTCCACCCACGGCCCAAAAGCCTCAGCGCGGCGCAAACCATATCGCGCCTGTTCTACAACCCCCATTGGAACGAAACACTTTACCTCGTCAGTTGCTGCGAGCGCATCCTCGACACCAATTGTCCTCACGCCATCGCCCAAGTCCAAACCCGCATAGGCCGCGCAACCGAAAACTCACCGGGCCTTACCTTCCGCATAACGCTTGTGGAACGCCAAGGCACCGCGCTCGTTACCAGCGTCGCCTTCACCTCCCAATGACGTTAGAACACGCTCTTCGCGCCACCGAAATACTGTTTGCCCTTTCTGCACTCCAGCAATCCATCGAACACCTCAAAACCCCGGATCGCCGCCTGTTCATATGTCGCATTCTCGCCAGCCTCACGCTCCTCCCCGGGGTCGCCCCCCTGCTCAGCCTAACAGCACTGCTCGCCACGACGCTCATCAGTCTCAAACGCTTCAACGGGCCTTATAACGGCGGCAGCGACCGGCTCAGCATCCTGATTTTATGCTGTCTTACTGTAGCGCACGCCTATCCGCCCGCCGCAGAACTCGCACTCGGCTACCTCGCACTGCAACTGATCCTGTCCTACTTCATTTCCGGCTGGGTAAAGATCGTAAATCCCGACTGGCGACGGGGACGCGCCCTACAGGACGTCTTCCTCTTTTCTGCCTATCCCGTCAGCGAGAACCTGCGCCAACTCGCCCACAACCCCCGGCTCCTCTTTGCCGGATCATGGGCCGTCATGCTTTTCGAGCTGGTTTTTCCACTCGCCCTGCTGACCCAAACCACCCTTCTCGCAGCCCTGATCGTCGCGGCCAGTTTCCACCTCGCCAACGCCTGCCTTCTGGGTCTCAATCGCTTCTTTTGGGTCTGGCTCTCGGCCTATCCGGTCCTGATCTGGTTTCAGGATCGCATTTTAGGGCACTAACACGATCTTCCCATAGGCCCCTGGCTCCAGCACCGCGCGATGGCTTTCCGCTGCATCTGCCAGCGGCATCTCGCGACCAATCACGGGTTTCAAACTGCCATCCGCAAGCCCGCTCAGCAAATCTGCCGTGATCGCTTCCATCTGCGGACGCGAGGCGTTGAACATCGCAAGCCCCCGGATATCCAGCTCCTTCATCATGGTCATGCGCGGATTGATCGTCACTTCGCCCCGATTTCCGATCACAATGATCCGCCCGTATTTCGCAACCAGATCAAGGTCCGTCGCGAGGTTCACATTGGCCAGCATCTCCAAGATCAGCTCCGGTCCGTTGCCCTGCGTCAGCTCTCGCACCTCATCCACATAGGATTCAGTATTGTGATCCACCGCATGATCCGCCCCTTCGGCCAAAATCAGCTCACGCCCGCGATCCGTCCCGCCAGAGCCAATCACCCGCAGCCCAGCGCGCTTGGCCAGTTGGATCGCCGCCGTGCCAACCGCGCCACTGGCACCGTGGATAAACACTGTTTCACCCGCCACAGCACTGCCGCGCGTGAACAAGCCATAATGCGCCGTCGAATAAGGGATCCCGAGCGTCGCACCCGCCGCAAAACTCACCCCATCGGGCAACAGCATCACATCGCCAGCCGGGCGCAGCAGCTTCTCCGCATAAGCGCCCTGCATGCTAAACCCAAGCGACGAGCCTGCAAAAACCCGGTCCCCGACCTTCACATTGGAAACACCGTCGCCCACCGCCGCAATAACACCACCAGCATCACCGCCGGGCGTGTAAGGCAAGTCCGGCACAATCGCGTAAGCCCCACCAAGCATATATGTATCCGCCGGGTTCACCCCGACCGCTTTTACATCAATCACAACCTCACCCGGCCCCGCTACCGGGTCATCAACCTCGTCCAGACGCAGATTTTCTGGGCCGCCAAAGGCATGGGCTTGAATGGCTTTCATGGGGGAGACCTCCTCAATTTCTCTGATTGACCGCAATCAAGGCCCAGAACATCGCATGTTTCAAGGATAAACAGGTTTGTGAGCACCCGCCTTTGCAATTGCAGCCCGACAGGTTTCATGGCCTAAACCCGGCAATCAAATGAAGCGAGGACCATCATGCCCGACTTGCGCGCCGCAGACATTATCGCCCGCCGTCTTTATGAAGCAGGCTGCCGCCACGC
>CAZQMR010000094.1:0-11386 GCA_964594465.1 uncultured Rhodobacterales bacterium | reverse complement strand
CGAATGCGCGCGCGTGTCGTTTGAACCTTATGCGTGACGATGGAAACCTTTGCGCCCACCATGTAATTCAGCAGCGTTGACTTGCCCGCGTTTGGCTCGCCAATCAGGGCCACAAAACCTGCTTTAGTCATGCTCGATACTCTCCAAAAGCGCGGTTGCTGCGGCCTGTTGTCCGGCCCGCTTTGAGTTGGCTTGTGCCTCAGCGGACTGGCCAGTTTCAAGCGTTACTTTGATCGTGAAAATAGGCGCATGATCCGGGCCGGAACGCCCGATTTCTGTGTAATCGGGCGGTGCCATGCCGCGTGCCTGCGCCCATTCCTGCAGCATGGTTTTACCATCACGTGCGGCCTCAGACGCGCGGCTCAGGCGATCCGTCCATAGGCGGCGAATGATTTTGCTGGTCGTTGCAAACCCCGCATCCAGATAAACCGCCGCAATCACCGCTTCCATCGCATCGCCCAGGAGCGCCTGTTTGCGACGCCCACCCGAAATCATCTCCGAGCGTCCCAGCATCAATGCATCGCCAAGTTTGATCTCCGTGGCAATATCCGCGCAGGTTTCCTTACGCACCATCGTATTAAAACGCGGCGCAAGATCACCCTCTGATGCGTCTTGGTCCAGCTCCAACAGTGCTTCGGAAATCACCAGCCCAAGCACCCGGTCGCCCAGAAATTCAAGGCGCTGGTTGTCCCGGCGGGTAACCGAGGACAATGAGGAGTGCGTCAGCGCTTCTGACAGGAGGTCTGGGTTTTTGAATTCATGCCCCAGACGCGACATGAGCTGACTTTGTTTTTGCTCTTGTTTCACTCAATCGCCTTGAAGAAACGATCTGAACGCCATGTCCAGAATGCCAAAATGGACGACCCCGCAGAGGAGAACATGATCCGATCCGCGCGTCCAATCAGCAGATCAAACGGCACGAAACCAACCCCACCAGAGCGGCGTGCAACCCGGCTGTCTTGTGAATTGTCACGATTGTCGCCCATGAAGAAATACTGGCCCTCAGGCACGGTATAAACCGGGGTGCTGTCAACGCGCCCGGTGCTGATATCAAGCGTCGTGTGCGCCACGCCATTTGGCAGGGTTTCGATGAAGCGTGGCTTTTCGCAGTCACCACCAAGCGCCACGGGACCATTTGAGCAATAAGGTATGCCGCCCATCGGACCCTGCTTGGCCTTTTGCTCCATGAAGATGCCATCGGGCTGCTTTGGAACGATCTTGTCATTGAGATAAAGCGTGCCGTTTTTCATCTGAACCCGGTCACCCGGCAGACCAATCAAGCGCTTGATGAACACTGTGCCATCAGCCGGATTTTTGAACACGATCACATCGCCCTGCTCAGGCTCAGAGGCCCAGATGCGGCCTGTGAAGGGGCACATTGCAAAGGGGCAGGAATGCTTGGAATAGCCATAGGCGAATTTGTTGACGAAGAGGAAATCCCCGATCAGCAGCGTCGATTTCATAGAGCCTGACGGGATCCAGAACGGCTGGAACAACAAAGTGCGGATTAGTCCGGCAAGGAGCAGCGCGTAGACAATCGTCTTTACCAGCTCAACAATGCCGCCATCTTCTTTTTTCGCCGCCATGGGTTTGGTTTCCAAGTATTCAGTTGAAAATTGCTTGGCTGCTTGTGGCTGGCAGCGCCAAGGGTGTCAAGTTTGATCCGGCAAGGCTTCAATCATAACAACTGCCTGTGCCCA
Organism: uncultured Rhodobacterales bacterium; assembly: GCA_964594465.1. Lineage (GTDB taxonomy): Bacteria > Pseudomonadota > Alphaproteobacteria > Rhodobacterales > Rhodobacteraceae > CAZQMR01. The sequence continues at coordinate 9,686 of CAZQMR010000094.1, read as the reverse complement.
TGGATGATCATCGGTCAGTGTCACGTGAATGCGCGCGGTGTGGCCGTCCGGTGTGAGTTCCTCAAGCCGCTTAGCCGCCCAACCCGTCACCTCCATCACCGGTTGCCCGGTCTCAAGGTTTTTCACCGACATATCTTTCCACGCGATCCCCATGCGCAGGCCAGTGCCCAGCGCTTTTGAGCACGCCTCCTTGGCGGCCCAGCGCTTGGCGTACGTTCCCGGCGTGTCCATGCGCCGCTCGGCCTTCGCTTGCTCAATATCCGTGAATACCCGGTTGCGGAAGCGATCCCCGAACCGTTCCAATGTCCTCGCGATCCGGTCAATATTGGCCAGATCGGTACCGATGCCGAGGATCATTTGCCCACCAGTGCAACCCCGGTACGCCGGGGCGCGCGCAGGATCGATGGTTGGGTGGGCTGTGTGCGCCGCGGCGTGCCGGGGTTACGCAACACCTTCGCCAGGCTCCTCGCGCCGCGCCTCGTCCATCAACGCCCGCATCCGGCGGATTGCGCTGTCAAAGCCCGAGAATATAGCCTCGCCAATCAAGAAATGCCCGATATTGAGCTCCATCACTTCGGGGAACATCGCCACCGGCTTCACACAATCATAGGTCAGCCCGTGGCCCGCATGGACCTCTAGCCCCAGCGAATGCGCAAAGGTGGACATGTCGCGCAGCTTTTCCAGCTCAACATCGCGCTTGGCAAAATCACCCTCCGCATGAGCGTCGCAATAGGCACCTGTGTGCAGCTCGACAACAGGCGCACCAATGCGCGCAGCGGCCTCGATTTGGCGCTGATCGGCAGCGATAAAGATCGACACACGACAACCAGCTTCCTGCAAGGGCGCAATGAAATGGGCCAACCGGTTTTCCTCACGGGCGACTTCCAGCCCCCCTTCGGTGGTCTTTTCCTCGCGCTTTTCGGGCACGATGCACACCGCATGAGGCTTGTGGCGCAGAGCAATCGCCTGCATCTCATCCGTCGCGGCCATCTCAAAATTGAGCGGCAGACTTAGGGCGGCCATCAAGCCCTCAATATCCTCATCCGTGATGTGGCGGCGATCCTCGCGCAGATGCGCCGTGATGCCATCGGCCCCGGCAATCTCAGCCATTTTTGCTGCGCGCACCGGATCAGGATAGTCGCCGCCGCGCGCATTTCGCACCGTGGCCACGTGATCAATATTGATGCCAAGTCTTAGCTTTGAAGATTGTGCCAGCATGTCGCCGCTCCGCAAATTGATATGCATGGCGACACTATAGGTGATTCACTCCGCCGCGTCAGCACCCGGAATAATCTGAGCTCGCCGCCGCACCGAGCGGTCAAGCATACGCTTGCGTCGCTTGTTTTGATACGCCGCGATCAGCGGGCGCGTCAGGAAGTAGGACAATGCGCCACTCAGAAGGCCCGGAATAATACCGCCCACAAAATAGGGCACGAACACTTGCTTAAAAAAGTTCCCCAGCAAGAACCACTCGGTTTTGCCCTGACCAAAGATCGACAAAAACCCGTGCCAGAGCGCCTGGGCTGCATCAACGAAGCTCTCTTTGAGCCCCGCGATTTCTTCGTGGCTGGTATCCAGCCCCATCATTGCCTTGCCGCATTGATAGGAGATCGAGCCGATGAAAAAGAATGTCAGCGGGTTGCCGAAAAACGTGCCCAACAGCGAGGCCAGAACATTGGCCCTCAGCGCCATCGCGCAAAACACTGCATAGAAAAAATGCAATCCAAATAGCGGGCTGAAGGAGACAAAAACACCGCAGGAAAAACCAAGCGCGATGTTGTGAGGCGTGTCCGGCAGACGTTTTACGCGATGTCCGACATATTCAAACGCCCGACGCCAGCCCTTGCGGGGGTATAAAATACCCCGCAGAAAACCCAGCCAGGTTTGTTTGTCTCGCCTCTTAAAAACCATTGCGTAGTTTTTACACCCAATTCCCTCAGACGGCCCGAGGTCTGTTATTCCAATATGATCAACACGCTGGATCGGCGCGTTACATCATCATATAGGATTTTCCCCTGACCCTAGAAACCTGACTCACGTCCGAATCGGCCTCCAGCGCGGTCTGCACGTTGTGAAGATGTTTCACATCCCGAACTTCAATATCAATGACCATTCGGTAAAAATCCGGTTTCCGTTCGGTCACCATAATGTCAACAATGTTAGCATTCTGCTCTCCTACAAGCGTGCAAAGTCGCCCCAGCACGCCCGCGTCATTCACCATTGCCACTTCGATCATCGCCAAATGCTCAACCATTTGCGGCCCCTCGGGCCAGCGCAGATCAAGCCAACGTTCAGCTTGATCCTCGAAGTCTTCAAGCTCTTCGCAATCAATCGTGTGCAGCATCACGCCGCGACCTTGCTCCGCGATGCCCACAATTCTTTCACCCGGAATCGGGCAGCAGCATGGCGAAGGTATGACATTTTGGTCAGAGTCGATGCCGATGAACTTTGTCGCAACATTTTCTGCAATCGCGGGTGTCGGTTCACTGCCCTGAAGCTCGGGATACAGCGCGGCCACGACTTCGTGGCCTGTCAGTTCAGCTGAGCCAAGCCGGGCGAGCAACTCATCCCCATCGCTCAAATTCAGCTCCTTTGCAGCCGTTTTCAGCGCCTTTGGAGCTGCGGTTTTGCCGACCCGCTCAAAAGCGATCCGCGCAATCTCGCGACCCAGGCGAATATACCCCTCGCGGTGCTCTTCGCGCAGGGAGCGGCGGATCGCGGATTTTGCACGGCCTGTGGCGACAATATCGATCCAGCTTTCCTGCGGGCGTTGGCCCTCGGCGCGAATAATCGTCACCGATTGGCCATTGCGCAGCCGTGTCCAAAGCGGCACGCGCTTATGGTCAACTTTGGCGCCGACACAGCTATCCCCGATCCGCGTATGGATGGCATAGGCAAAATCAAGCGGTGTCGCGCCACGGGGCAGCTTTACCACCTCACCTTTGGGCGTGAAGCAAAAGACCTGATCCTGAAACATTTCCAGCTTCATCAGATCCATAAACTCATCGGGATGCTCGCTATCAGTGAGACCTTCCGTCAGAGATTTCAGCCAGCGGAACGGATCAACCGTAAACGGGTTTTCCGCCTGCGAGCCGTCGCGATAGGACCAATGGGCCGCCACGCCAGACTCCGCCACATCGTGCATTTCACGGGTGCGGATTTGCACTTCAACCCGTTTGGCAGATCGCCCAGACACGGTCGTATGGATCGAGCGGTAGCCGTTGGATTTGGGCTGGCTGATATAATCCTTGAACCGCCCCGGCACCGCGTTCCATTTCTGATGCACAGCCCCAAGGGCTCGGTAGCAATCATTGACCGAGTTCACGATGATCCGAAACCCGTAGATGTCTGAAAGACGAGAGAAGCCTTCGTTCTTCTCTTCCATCTTGCGCCAGATGGAGTAGGGCTTCTTTTCGCGCCCGATCACTTCGGCCAGCACGTCAATCTCATCAAGAACCGTGCGAATATCTTGTGTAATCTCAGGGATCAGGTTGCCGGTCTCAGTGCGCATCGAAATGTAGCGCCGCATGATCGAAGAACGCGCTTCCGGGTTGATCACCCGAAACGACAAGTCCTCAAGTTCTTCACGCATCGACTGCATGCCCATGCGCCCCGCCAGCGGCGCATAGATTTCCATGGTTTCGCGGGCTTTTTGCAGCTGCTTTTCCACCCGCATCGCGCGGATCGTGCGCATGTTGTGCAAACGGTCCGCCAATTTGACCAGCAATACGCGCGGATCACGCGACACAGCCATGACCAGCTTGCGGAAATTCTCGGCCTGTTGGGATTCGGGTGAGGACAGCTCCAGATTGGTCAGCTTAGTCACACCATCGACCAGTCCCGCGATCTCAGGACTGAACAGATCGGAAATCTGATCAAAGGTCGCGCCCGTATCCTCAATCGTGTCATGCAACAACGCGGTCACGAGTGTCGCATCATCCAGCCGCTGTTCGGCCAGCAACATCGCGACCTCAATTGGGTGGGTAAAATACGGCTCGCCAGATTTGCGGAATTGACCCTCATGGGCTTCGCGCCCGTATTCAAATGCACGGATCAGCAAATCTTCATCCGAATTCGGGTTGTAAAGCCGAATTTGCATCAGAAGAGGGTCGACCAACATGGGGCTGGTCGCTTGTTTAGGAACTAGGGAAATATGCGAAGCCATGGCAGACAGGCTCCCCATGGCTATGGCGGGAGCTTACTTGGCTTCTTGAGCTTCCATAAGCGCGCGCAGCAGGTTTTCCTCAGACATATCGTCCTCGGCTGGCTTGTCAGCAGGCGCAGCAGCACCGCCGCCCATAAGGAGCGCCATGCTGTCTTCTTCAGGCTCATCAACTTCGATCTGGCGCTGATGGCTTTCAATCGCGGTTTCGCGCAAATCGCCGACCATCAGCGTCTCGTCCGCGATCTCGCGCAGGGCCACGACTGGGTTCTTGTCGTTGTCACGCTCAATAGTCAGCTCAACGCCCGAGGACAGCTCCCGCGCACGGTGGGCCGCAAGCATTACCAGCTCAAAGCGGTTAGGGATCTTATCGACGCAATCTTCGACGGTAACACGGGCCATTTTCAGCGCTCCAGACAGAGTTTTCCTGAGAAGTTGGGTATTTAGACTTTGATTCCATAAAGTGCAAGGGTTTAGGTGATCCTAAACAGGGGAGATGTGCGATGAAAATCACTGCAATTGAGACTTTGCGCTTGGGCGGGCACCCCAATCTGACTTGGGTCGAAGTGCACACGGATGAAGGTCTTAGCGGTCTGGGCGAGACATGGTTCGGCGCTGAGGCGGTTGAGGCAGACATTCACGCCCGCATTGCCGCACTGCTTATTGGCCAAGATCCGCGCCGCATTGAGAACCTGCACCATGTGATGCAACCCTATTCAGGCTTCACGGGCACCGGCGCGGAAATGCGCGCACTCTCTGCGGTTGATGTGGCCCTGTGGGACATTGCAGGCAAACGCGCTGGCATGCCGATTTGCGATCTGATGGGCGGGCGTTCGCGCGAGCAAATTCAGGTCTATAACACTTGCGCGGGGCCAAGCTATGTCTCTCAGACTGCTGATGTGCGGCCCAAGAATTTCGGCATTTCGGCCTCCGAGCGGCCTGACTATGAGGATTTGAACGCATTCCTGAACCACCCGGAAGATTTGGCTGCCTCACTGCTGGAAATGGGCATCAGCTCGATGAAAATCTGGCCGCTGGACTTTGCTGACGGGGCCGCAGATGGCATGGACATCTCGCCTGCTGATTTGCGCAAATGGATCAAGCCGTTTGAGGCCATCCGCGCGGCTCATGGCGACAAGATGCGCATCAAGGCCGAGCTGCACGGGCTGTGGTCGCTAAATGCGGCCAAGAAGATTTGTGCCGCCCTTGAGCCCATTGGGATGGATTGGATAGAAGATCCGATCTGGATGGATCACACCCATGAGCTAGCGGAACTTGCAGCCTTTACCGCCGCGCCACTGGCTGGTGGTGAAACGCTCGCTGGGCTTGGCGCTTTCAAGTCGCTGATCTCAGAGGCACGCATCGGCACCCCAATCATGGATGTGGTCTGGGGTGGCGGGATCACAACGGCCCGGAAGGTTGCAGCACTGGCCGAAGCTGAGGGGCGACCAATCAGCTTTCACGATTGCTCCGGCCCCGTGACCTTGGCCGTGTCCACGCACTTGGCCTTAGCGCTCAAAAACGTGCGTGAGCAGGAAATGACGCGCGGATTTTACCACACATGGTACGGCGATCTGGTCGATGAGCTGCCTGAGTTGACCCGCGGCATGATCACTGTGAGCGATAAGCCCGGCCTTGGTCTAGATCTGGCTCCTGAGCTCAAAACCCGAAGCGACGCGATCTCACGCATCACGCGGGAAGGGGATTAACGCCCTCAAGCGCCTTGGCGGGCAATGCATCCAGCATCTCTTGCACGCTGAACCCTGTGACAGGATGCACCCAGTCCGGGGCAACGTCGGCTAGAGGCGCAAGAACAAAGCCGCGTTCTGCCAATCGCGGATGGGGCAGCAATAGCTGCTCTGGCGCCTCCGACATCTGATGCTCCAGCGGCATTGCCACCCATCGTTGATGGGTCGCCAAGTCAGGCAAAACCGCGTCCCCAAACGCCAAAAGATCTATGTCGCACACCCGCGCCTCCCAGCGATGACGCCGTCTGCGGCCAAGCTCTGCTTCGACTGCGTGTAAATGATCTAGCAAGGATTGCGGCGTAAGGGATGTGAAAGCAACGACGGCTGAATTCACAAAGTCGGGGCCAGACCCCAAAGGGAATGCAGGCGTGCTAAACATTCGGCTTTTGCGGAGGATTCTAACTGATTCGTTTTCGATCAACTCATACGCCTTTTCAATCACCTGAATTGGCGTTAACGTGGAATTCGGTTGATTTGACCCAAGGGCAACTAAGCATTCTTGCATTTTTGTGATCTATTTCGCCCCTTGTTAACTCTTGTAGACCGTATTGTTGGCAGTATGTTGCGCCACCAGTGATGAGGTAGAGACTTATTTTCGGTCTCTGTAAAAATAAAAACCAATTGTGCCTAAAAAGGACACAGCATGTTCTATCGTGACGAAAGGCTCGCCCTGTTTATTGACGGGTCGAACCTATATGCCGCTGCCAAAGCCCTCGGCTTTGACATCGACTACAAACTCCTGCGGACTGAATTTATGCGACGTGGCAAATTGCTGCGCGCGTTTTATTACACCGCACTCCTTGAAAACGACGAATATTCCCCAATTCGTCCGCTCGTGGATTGGCTGAACTACAACGGCTTCACCATGGTGACGAAACCGGCAAAGGAATTCACCGACAGTGCCGGTCGCCGTAAGGTGAAAGGCAACATGGACATTGAACTGGCCGTCAATGCTATGGAGCTTGCCCCGAATGTCGATCATATCGTGATCTTTTCGGGCGACGGCGATTTCCGTCCGCTTGTGGAAAGCCTTCAGCGTCAGGGTGTTCGGGTATCGGTTGTTTCCACGATCCGCTCTCAGCCGCCAATGATCGCTGATGAACTGCGTCGTCAGTGCGACAACTTCATTGAGCTTGAAGAGCTTAAAGATGTGATCGGTCGCCCACCACGCGACGACATGCCGATGAGCCGCAATATGGCGGATGCAGTAGAGCCAGCAGAAATCGAAGATTGACCCGAGCCCTGTGTGCGTCAGCAGAATGCGACGACACACAGGCTGGAAGCTTTGGTAAAGTCAGCTTATATCTAGCACGAGGCGACCTGACGCGAGGACCCCCCGTGACCCAAGATGTGACCGAAAATGCTGACACAGACGTTCAGGCAAAGCCGCCACTGCGGCTTTATCTTGCGGCACCCCGTGGGTTCTGCGCCGGTGTGGACCGGGCCATCAAAATCGTTGAAATGGCGATCGAAAAATGGGGCGCGCCGATTTATGTGCGCCACGAAATCGTTCACAACAAATTCGTGGTCGATGGCCTGCGCGAAAAAGGCGCGATCTTCGTCGAAACGCTCGATGAGTGCCCCGCCGATGTGCCCGTGATCTTTTCCGCCCATGGCGTGCCCAAATCCGTGCCCGCCGCCGCTGAGCAGCGCGAGATGATCTATGTAGACGCCACCTGCCCGCTGGTCTCAAAGGTCCATATCGAGGCCGAGCGCCACCATGCCAACGGCCTTCAGCTCGTGATGATCGGCCATCGCGGCCATCCCGAAACTGTCGGCACGATGGGCCAACTGCCCGAGGGCGAAGTGCTGCTCGTGGAAACCGCTGGCGATGTTGCCAAGATCACGCCGCGCGACCCTGAAAAGCTCGCTTTCATCACCCAAACCACCCTCTCCGTGGATGACACCGCAGACGTGGTCACGGCCCTCACAACCCGCTTCCCCACCATCAAGGGCCCGCACAAAGAAGACATCTGCTACGCCACCACCAACCGCCAAAACGCGGTCAAAGCCATCGCGGATAAATGCGACGCGCTCTTGGTCATTGGCGCAACCAACTCCTCCAACTCCAAGCGCTTGGTTGAGGTCGCTGACAAGGCCGGATGCACCTACGCCCAACTCATAGCGCGGGCCGAAAACATCGATTGGCGCGCCCTTGACGGCATCAAATCTGTTGGCATCACCGCAGGCGCCTCCGCGCCCGAAGTGCTGATCAACGAGGTCATCGCAGCCTTTGGGGATCGCTACACCCTGAGCATCCAAGAGGTCGAAAGCGCGGTTGAAACCGTTGAGTTCAAAGTCCCCCGCGTGCTGCGACAGGCCGTCTAGCATGGGCACAATCCCCCGAGGTGCATTTGTCCTCACGGCTCTTGGCGTGGTCCCGTTCCTATTGGGCGCGCTCATGGCTCAGGGACTGATCACCGGCCCAAACCTTGGCTATGCAACCGGGGCGGCGATGCAGCTCGCCTATGGCAAAATCATCCTCAGCTTCATGGGCGGCTGCCTGTGGGGGTTTGGCGCGAAATCCGCCCCTAGTGAGGTCTCCGGCTATGTCTTTAGCATCCTACCCGCCCTCTGGGCATTCCTGATTGTGGGCACCAACCTCTGGCTGCTCGCCATTGGGTTTGTCGGCCTGCTCGCGCTCGATTTCACCTCGTCCAGCCGAGGCCACGCGCCACTCTGGTGGATAAACCTGCGCCTGCCCGTCACCATTGTCGTGCTTGGCTGCCTGATTGCCGGAGCCCTCGCCACATGAGCGATCCCAAAACCCTGTCTTTTTACAACACCAAAGCTGGCGACTATGCCGAAGCAGCGGCGAGCTATGCCATTCCCGGAAAACTGCCCAAATTGATGAGCCTGACCCCGCCGGGCGGCGATTTGCTCGATCTAGGCTGCGGCAGCGGTTGGGCCGCCAATGAGATGATAAAGGCGGGCTTTAATGTCACCGCGATGGACGGCTCACCCGGCCTCGCAGCAGAGGCCAAGGCCCGCTATGGCATCGACGTGATCGTCCAGCAGTTCACTGACATGGATTGGCAGAATGCCTTTGACGGTATCTGGGCTTGGTTCTGCCTGCAACACGCGCCTCGCGACGCGATGGACGCCAATCTGGAACGTGTCGCCCGCGCCCTGCGCCCCGGCGGTCATTTCATGATGGGCCTGCAAGAAGGCGACCGCGACATCCGCGACACGCTGGACCGGCACTACAGCTATTACACCGCCGAGGATATCACCGCCCGCCTTGCCCGCGTTGGCCTCACGGTGACGGATGTGAAACGCTGGGACGGCGAGCATTTCGACGGCACGCCCTCCGTTGAAATGTCGCTGCACGCCCATGCCTGAGCTCTTCGCCTACACAGACGGCGCCTGCTCCGGCAATCCCGGACCCGGCGGTTGGGGCGTGCTCCTGATCGCGCGCGACGGCGATGCGGTATTGAAAGAACGAGAGTTAAGCGGCGGGGCGCTTGAGACCACCAACAACCAAATGGAGCTGATGGCCGCAATTTCTGCGCTGGAAACCCTCGCCAGCGCCTCCGCCATAACCCTCGTCACCGACAGCTCATACGTCAAAGACGGCCTGACCAAATGGATCCACGGCTGGAAACGCAACGGCTGGAAAACTGCCGCCAAAAAGCCGGTGAAAAACGTCGAGCTCTGGCAACGCTTGGACGAAGCCGCCGCGCGCCACATGGTCACATGGGAATGGGTCAAGGGCCATGCAGGCCACCCGGAGAACGAGCGTGCAGATGAGCTGGCCCGCGCGGGCATGGAGCCAT
>CAZQMR010000093.1:0-11425 GCA_964594465.1 uncultured Rhodobacterales bacterium | reverse complement strand
GTGGGCGTGCTGTCCGTGGTGCAGGGGTTCGCCAAATGCTTGTTTTCGCTCATCAAAGCGGCTGTCGTGACCTCCGCGATCATCAGGCCGGAATTGAGGCCGGGATCAGGAGTGAGGAAGGGCGGTAGATCAAAGCTCAGCGTTGGATCGACCATCAAAGCCACGCGGCGCTGCGCAATCGCGCCGATTTCTGCGATGGCGATGGCGATCTGATCTGCGGCAAAGCCGACGGGTTCAGCATGGAAATTGCCCCCCGAAACAATCTCGCCACTTTCCAGCACCAGCGGGTTGTCTGTGGCGGCATTGGCCTCAATCTCTAGCGTGCGGGCAGCATAGTCCAACAGATCCATCGCGGCCCCGGCGACTTGGGGCTGACAGCGGATGCAATAGGGATCCTGCACACGGCTGTCCCCATCGCGGTGGCTTTCGCGGATTTGCGAGCCCTCCATCAAAGCGCGCTGCTCGGCGGCGACTTTGATCTGGCCGGGATGGCCCCGCAATTCGTGAATGGCTGGATTGAGCGGCGCGGTGGATCCCATGATCGCATCTGTTGAGAGCGAGGCCGTGACGATGGACGCCCCGGCGTTCTTTTGTGCGCCCCAGAGCCCAACCAACGCGCAGGCGGTTGAAAATTGCGTGCCGTTGATCAGCGCGAGGCCTTCCTTGGCGCCAAGTTCAATCGGAGCGAGGCCAGCTTTGGTCATTGCATCCGCGCCGGACATGCGGGTGGCATCAAAAAACGCTTCGCCTTCGCCGATCAGCACAGCGGCCATATGCGCCAGCGGAGCCAAATCGCCCGATGCGCCAACGGAGCCTTGGGCGGGGATCACCGGGGTGACGCCGCGTGCGAGCATGTTTTCGATGAGATCAATTGTGGTGAGCGCGACGCCCGATGCGCCACGTCCAAGGGACAGGAGCTTGAGCACCATCATCAAGCGCGTGGTCGATGGCGCAAGCGTTTCCCCGACGCCGCAGCAGTGGGACAGAACCAAATTGCGCTGGAGCGTTGCGGTGTCGCTGGGCGCGATTTTCACGCTGGCGAGTTTGCCAAAACCGGTGTTCACGCCATAAACCGCAGCCGCGCCGGTGGCGGCTTTGGCGACACGCTCAGCTGCTGCTGCAATCGCAGGTCGGGCTGAGGCGTGCAAAGACACAGGCTTTGTGCTGCACCAGACATGTTCAAGCTCGGCGAGCGTGGTTGTCCCGGGGGTCAGGGTGATCATGCTGTGCCTCCGAAGATGCGCTTGTGCAGTGGATTGAAGCCGATGCGATAGGCCAGCTCAGCCGGGTCGCTCACGTTCCAGATCGCAAGATCAGCACGCTGTCCCGCTTCAATTGTGCCAAGATTGGGCGCCCCAAGGGCACTTGCTGCGTTTTTGGTAACACCGGAAAGCGCCTCTTGTGGGGTCAGGCGAAACAGGGTGCAGCCCATGTTGAGTGTGAGCAAAAGTGACGCAAGCGGCGAGGAGCCGGGGTTGCAATCCGTGGCCAGCGCTATGGCTGTACCGGCTTGGCGAAATGCGTCAACCGGGGGCAAACTGGTTTCGTGCAACGTATAAAACGCGCCAGGAAGAAGCACGGCGACAGTGCCAGATGCGGCTAAGGCTTTTGCATCTTCTTGGGTCGCATATTCCAGATGATCAGCCGACAACGCGCCGTAGCGTGCCGCAAGTTGCGCGCCGCCAAGATTGGACAATTGCTCGGCATGGAGCTTCACGGGCAGGCCCAGTTCCCTTGCAGCATCGAACACCAGTGCAATTTGCGACGGCGAAAAGGCGATGCCTTCGCAAAAGCCGTCCACCGCATCGACCAGACCCTCTGCGTGCGCAGCTTTTAGGGAGGGAATGCACACGTCCTGAATGTAGCGATCAGGGTCGTCGCCCTTGGGGGCCGCATGTGCGCCCAGAAAGCTCGTTTTGACGGTAATGGGGCGAATGTCCGCGATTTTTCGCGCTACTCTGAGCATTTTAGCTTCGTTTTCAAAGTCGAGCCCGTAGCCGGATTTTATCTCTACTGTGCAAACGCCTTCTGCGATGAGGGCGTCAATTCGGGGGAGGGCGCTTTGCAACAGGTCGGCTTCGCTTGCGGCTTTGGTTGCGGCCATAGTGGAAGCAATGCCGCCACCTGCCCGTGAAATCTCTTCGTAGCTTACGCCGTTGAGCCGCTGTTCAAATTCGCCTGCGCGATGCCCGCCATGCACGATATGGGTGTGACAATCGATCAGACCCGGTGTGATCAGGCGACCCTCGCAATCCTCCACGCTCTCAGCTGCTGGCACGTCACTCATCGGACCGGCCCAAGCGATCTCTTGCCCGTCAATAAGCACTGCGCCTTTTGGGATAAGGCCGTAACCGTGGGTCATCGTGGCCAGCGTGGCATTGGTTAGGAGATGCATAAGCGACTCATAATCTGGGTTGATATGTATATACTTATTTGTATTATGTCTGCACATAATAACTGTCAAGGCAATGAATGCGATGGAAAAACTCTGGGCAAAACAAGCCTTGCTGCCAAATGGTTGGACCAACGATGTGAGCATTGAGATCACAGACGGGCGGATCACTGGGATTGAAACGGGCGTGGCGGGATCTGGAGAGGGCATTCTTTTGCCAGCACCGGTCAACGCCCATTCCCATGCCTTTCAACGGGCCATGGCGGGCATGACGGAAGCGCGCGGCGCTGATCCACGCGACACATTTTGGACTTGGCGACAGTTGATGTTCAAGTTTCTGGACCAGTTGACGCCTCAGGATGTTGAGGCGATCACGGCCTTTGTTCAGATGGAGATGCTGGAGGCAGGATATGGTGCAAGCGTTGAATTTCACTATCTGCACCATCAAGGCGGCGGGTCGACATATGATCGATTGGGCGAAATGTCTGAGCGGGTCGCGGCTGCGGCAGGCACAAGCGGCATGGGCTTGACGCTCCTGCCGGTTGCTTACCAATTCGGAGGGTGCGATGGCCGCGCGTTGGGGGCAGGGCAAATTCGGTTTGGCAATGATCTGGATCGGTTTGCCATCTTGTGTGAACAAGCGCGATCTTCGTTGGCAGCGCTGCCTGATGACGCTGGATTTGGCGTGGCCCCTCATTCGCTGCGGGCGGTTGGCCGAGATGCGTTGGGGGAAATAGCAGCGCTGTCGGGCGGTGGGCCGGTGCATATGCATCTGGCCGAGCAGGTTGCCGAAGTTGAAGAGGTTCAGGCGCATTGGCGCGCGCGCCCGGTCGAGTGGGTTCTGGGGCAGGTGGATTTGGGGCCGAATTGGTGCCTGATCCATTGCACTCAGATGGAGCCGCATGAAACCACGCAACTGGCGAAATCAGGCGCGATTGCAGGGCTTTGTCCGATCACCGAAAGCTCGCTGGGTGACGGGATTTTTGATGGGGTGCGTTGGCTGGAGGCGGGTGGGCGGATTGCGATTGGGTCCGACAGCAATATTCGGATTTCGCTAAGCGAGGAGCTGCGCACGCTGGACTATTCACAACGGCTTCGAGATCGCTCACGGGCAGCACTTGCGACAGTCGAAAAATCGACTGGGCGGCGGATGTTTGATGCGGTGGTTGAAGGGGGAGCGTTGGCGGCTGGGCGGCAGACCGGGCGGATTGAAGTAGGGCAATGGGCGGATTTGATGATGCTGGATGGAACGGCAATTGATCTTGAGGGGCGCACTGGGGATGCGGTTTTGGATACATATATCTTCGCAGGCGATGACAAGATGGTGTGTGACGTTTGGTCGGCTGGTCGACATCTGGTGGTGGAAGGTGTGCATGTGGCGCGGCGCGAGATTGAGGTCGCCTATCGCAAAACCATGGCGCGGCTGAGGGATGTGTTGTGAGCGCGGTGCGAGGTTGGCAAGGCATTCAAGATGAAGTGCGCCGCCGCATTCATGCGCGGGAGTGGAAACCGGGTGATCTGATCCCGAACGAGGCCGATCTCGCCCATGAGTTCGGATGTGCAAGGGCGACGGTCAATCGTGCGCTGCAAGCACTGGCAGAGGCAGGTCTTCTGGACCGTCGCAGAAGGGCGGGGACGCGGGTCGCGCTTCGGCCAATCGCTAAGGCGACGCTTGATATTGCGATGCTGCGATCTGAGATTGAGGGGCGTGGGTTTGACTATGAGTATGCGCTTTTGGGGATTGATTTGGAGGTGCTTCCGATGGGGCTTGTGGGCCTGTTTGGGGGCGGGAAGCACTGGCATGTGAGGGCGCTGCACTTGGCGGATGCAAAGCCATATGTGGTGGAGGACCGCTGGATTGCTCAAGATGTAGCGCCCGCGCCAGAGGTTTTTGACACCGTAAGCCCCAACGAATGGTTGCTGATTAATGCACCATATACCCATGGGGAGATCGGTTTTTCGGCCAAATCAGCCGGGGAGTTTGGGGACGCTCTGGGCGTTTCTGAGGAGGCTTCAGTTTTTGAGATTGAGCGACGAACTTGGGACGGGGACCGGGCGATTACACAAGTTTGCCTGACCTTTGCGCCGGGGTATCGGATGCAAACTGAGCTTTAAGACCCCCGGTAGGTCGAGTAACCGAAAGGTGAAAGCAGGAGGGGGACGTGGTAGTGGGCGGCTTCGTCATTCATGCCAAAGCGGATTGGGATTTGATCTAGGAAGAACGGGTCGGATTGATCGGCGCCGCTTGATTTCAGGTAGTCCCCGGCGAAGAATATGAGCTCGTAAGTCCCTGTTTTAAAGTTCTTTTGTGCAAGAATTGGCGCATCTGTGCGACCATCTTCATTTGTCACTGCCTCAGCAATTTTACGGTGCGAGTTGCCGGACACGCGATAAAGCGTGATCTTGATGCCAGCGGCCGGGCAGCCTTTGGCGGTGTCCAGAACATGGGTGGTGAGAAATCCATCTGGCATGTGGGGCTCCGGTTTGGCTTGCAGATCAGTTTGTGGAATATAGGTATCAAGTCAGTGCTTGCGCACAATATCAAAACCGACAGGAGCCCTAAAATGCACATTCCGCCGCCGCTGATTGCTGTGATTTATATCGTTTTAATGTTTGTTTTCAGTTGGTTGGTGCCTGCGCTGTCGATTGACATTGCCGCACAGAAAACCATTGGTTTTCTGATCCTTGTGGCGGGTGTTGGGCTGGTGGTTCTGGCGGGAGGGCGGTTTTTTATGGCGCAGACGACCGTGCTGCCAAACAAGATTGAGGAAAGCTCGACGCTGGTGACGGAGGGAATTTACCAGTATTCGCGCAATCCGATGTATCTGGGCATGGCGCTGGCGATTGCGGGCGCTGGGATCGGGGGCGGGAGCCTTTTGATGCCAATCGCTGTCGCCGGGTTCGTCTGGATCATTAACAAAGTGCAAATCGCGCCGGAAGAGGTGGGGCTGGCGAAGATTTTCGGGGCGGAATATGAGGCTTATTGTGCGCAGGTAAGGCGTTGGATTTAAATCAGAATTCAGGAACTAACCCGCTGCACAGATCCGGCACGCATATGCTGTGTGCACTGCACTGCACGCCAAAGTTCAGCGCTCATCCCTTACCAAAGGCTTAAATTCGACCCCAACATATGAATGAAAAGTTAAGCCTTAGCGTTCAGCAACAGGGAGCGATTGCGCACAAGTACGAAGGCTGCGAACCGGAAGGTGCTGCTGGAGATGTGGAATATCGGGCGGCTGATGATGCCCCAGATGCGCTGCCAGACTAAAGATTGGGTTGGAGGCGGGAAACGGAGCCAAGTTTTTTTGATCAAAATGTTAAAAAAGCGTTAAAAAGAGTTGGTATCACCCGTTTGGGGTATGACGGGTCGGTCTGGGTAGGGATATGGTCATCGCACGGCCTCGATATTTTATCATCACGGCGTGGGGAATAAGCGCCATAAGAGTTCTCAAAGCCTTTTGAACTTCATCACTCTATTTTAAACGGCGTGTTTTGGGAACCAAAACACGCCGTACTTTATTTTGGGGTTTGAATTAGAGCTGGATGCGGTAGCGGGCAAACCCTTCTGGGCCATCGCCCGCAGCTTCGATTTTCACGCCTTTGACGGCACCCATATGCTCTTGGCCGCGTGGGCCTGTGTCAAAGAGGACAGATGTGCCGGGCAGGGTTTTGAAGGACCAGTTGCCATCCGCCGAGGGGCTGATGGTGCCTTTGTCGACGATGTAGCGCACTATGACGTCGCGATTTGTGTCTGGGCCCTCAAAGATCACCGTGTCGCCGAGCGCGCCGGGGAATTTACCGCCGCCGCCTGCGCGGTAATTGTTGGTGGCGATGACGAATTTAGCGGTGAGATCAAGAGGTGCGCCCTTGTAGGTGAGATCGGTGATGCGGTTGGCATCGGGGTTGATCAGCTCGCCCTTTGGGTCGAATTTTGAGGGTTGGGAGAGGTCGACCTTGTAGGTCACGCCGTCCATCACGTCGAAATTGTAGCTTGGGAAGGATGGGTTGAGGAGGAGCTGGTCGGCTTTGCCCGGCTCGACTTGGTTGAAGATACCGGCGGAGCGCTCAAGCCAGTCTTTGACCTGTTGGCCGGTGACTTCGACGGCGCGCACGGTGTTGGGGTAGAGGTAGAGGTCGGAGACGTTTTTGATCGCGACATCGCCGGGTGCTACATCGGTGTAGTAGTCTGGACCACCGCGACCACCGGCTTTGAAGGGCGCGGCGGCGGAGAGGATGGGCAGGCCCTCCCATTTGGTGCCTTTCATCATTTCCTCAATATACCACGTTTGGGCTTGGCTCACGATCTGCACGCTTGGGTCATCGGCGACGAGGGCGAAATAACTGTGAAGCGGCGCGTCGGTTTTGCCAACGGAGCGGCGCACGTAATCGAGGGTGCCGTCATGCTCGGCCTGTACCGAGGCGAGCACGGCGGCGTCGCTTTCCACCAGTGGGATTTTCTTGCGGTTTTCGCCGGATTTGTAGATGGGGCGGGCCTCAGTGGAGGAGGTGAGGACGCGCCATGCGCCGCCTTCGTGTTCCAACATCAGGTCGATGACGCCCAGATGCGAGCCCCAAAAACCGCCCATAGCGGCTGGTTTGCCGTGAATTGTGCCAGCGGTTGCGTCAACGCCTGCGAAATCGGCGAATTTCTCGCCCGGGAAGACGAGGTGGGAGTGGCCGGTCATGAGCGCGTCGATGCCGTCGATTTCGGCAAGTGGGACGGAGGCATTTTCCATGCCGTCGGAGCGCTTGGCGGAGCCGATGCCGGAATGTGAGAGGGCGATGATGATGTCCGCGCCCGCTTCTTTCATTTCGGGGATGTAGGCCTCGGCGGTCTCAAGGATGTCGCGGGCTTCGACGTTGCCTTGGAGGTGGCGGCGGTCCCAATTCATGACTTGCGGTGGGACGAAGCCGATGAGGCCGATTTTTAGGGCGTGCTCTGCACCTGAGCCGTCTTTGACCATGCGATCTAGGATGACGTAGGGTTTGAGGAGGGTTTTGTCGGCGCGGGGGGTGCCGCCTTTTTCGCGCGCGATATTGGCGCAAACGACGGGGAAATCGGCCCCGGCGAGGGAATTCATCAGGAACTCTAGGCCGTAGTTGAATTCGTGATTGCCCAGTGTCGATGCCTCATAGCCGAGCGCGTTCATGGCGGTGATGATAGGATGCATGTCACCCGCTTTCATGCCGCGGGAATAGGCGATGTAGTCGCCCATTGGGTTGCCTTGCAGGAAGTCGCCATTGTCCACCAGCATGGAATTGGCGCTCTCGGCGCGGATGTCGTTGATCAGGGCGGCGGTGCGGGCGAGGCCGACTGTATCAGAGGGGCGGTCGCCGTAATAATCGTATGGGAAGACATGGACGTGGAGATCGGTGGTTTCCATGATCCGCAGATGGGCCTGATTGGCAGCGGCATTGGCGGAATAAGGGTGGAGCGCGACGAGTGATGCGGCGGCGGTGCCACCGAGGAAGTCGCGGCGGTTGAGGGAGGGGAGAAGTGCCATGTCATTTGTCCTTTGGTTGCGGTGTTGTTTTGAGGTTTAGTGACGGTATGCGACGATTCCACAACGCTAGCGCGTGAAATCGGAAATGGCGACTCGACTGGAGGGTGAGGATGGAAAGTTACAAAAACGCGCAAGTTGCGCCGCCGATTATGGAAGGTTCGCCACCGCCCCCTGAGATGCGCTTGCCGTTGATCGACTGGGATCGCCCGCCTTGGAACCGTTGGGCGTTTCAGCGGGTGCGGGAGTTTTTGCCAACAGCGCCTATTCGGCGAGGGGCTGAGGTTTCGGCGCTGCCGAGCGCGCATGAGGATATTGGGGGGATCACGTTTGAGCATTATGGCGCACAGATGAGCGTCGCGCAGATGGTTGAGGAGAGTTACACCGATGGCTTGCTGATCTGGATAGACGGCAAGGTGATCCATGAGAGTTATTATAATGGGATGGACGCGCGGTCGGTGCATTTGGCGCAGTCTGTCTCCAAGTCGATTACGGCGACGGCGGGGGCGGCGTTGATTGCTGAGGGGCTTTTGGATGTGGCAGCGCCTGTGACGGATGTGCTCCCTGAGCTGGGGGCGACCGCTTGGAAGGGCGCGACTTTGCAGCATGTGCTCGATATGGCGACGGGCGTTAAATACAATGAAGCCTATGACGAGCGCGACAGTGACATTGGCAAGACCGACTATGCGAGCGGGTGGAAACCGGCGCCCGAGGGCGTGGATGTGTCGGACTGGCCGAGCTGCATTTGGGAGCAGTTTTTGGAGCTGACGGAGCAGGAGGCAGAGCATGGCTCGCGCTTTTTGTACCGCTCGATTGAGACGGATGTGCTGGCCCATGCGATGGAGCGGGTGACCGGGCAGCGGTTGCCGCAGATTATCTCGGAGCGGCTTTGGGCGCCGATGGGAGCGGAGGAGGACGCCAATATTACGGTGGACAGTTCGGGCTATGGGCTGGCTTGCGGGGGGATTTCGGCGAGTTTGCGGGACTTTGCGCGCTTTGGGATTGCGATGCTGAATGACGGGGTTGTTGACGGGCGGCAGGTTATTCCGCGCGCTTGGGTTGAGGATGTGCGCCATGGGCAGCATGGTCATTTCTCGGATCGCGGGCGGGAACATTTTCCCAACGGGCATTATCGCAACCAGTTCTGGATTGAGGATAAGGAGAAGCCTGCGCATTGGTGCTTGGGCGTGTTTGGGCAGCATATTTATGTGAATCCGGAGACGGGGATGGTGGCGGTGAAGCTGTCGACTTGGCCGGATTTTCTGGATGATGGGCATTTGCACAGCGCACAGGCAGCGTTTCATGCGGTGGCGCGGGAGTTTGGGTGATGCTTAGAAATTGGTGGTGGATGTGCGCTGTCGCACATACTGCAACAGGCATGCTGAGTAGGTTTTAGGTGTATTCAAGCAACCTAAGAGGATCCTGACGTGGCATTTGTATCGGCGCGATTGAACAAAAGATTTTCGACCTGGCTGCATGGGCTTAAAGGGGCTGAGAAGGCTGCAATGGACGAAATTTTGGCGGATATTCGGATGATGAACAATCCGTCGGCGCATAAGAAGCTGGGCAATGTGCGCAAATACACAGCCGGCTTTTGGGTGCGCGATTTGCCGCCGCTTGAGGGCATTGATCGGGGCGCCAACAGGCTGATCTACTCAGATATCTCCAAGGATGATGCCGAGGTTCGTAAGAAAATGACCGGGCATGTCGAGGTGCTTGGCATCGGCAATCCGCATGATTCCAGCGGCTATAGTCAGGTGTCTAAGCTTGGCGACGTCAGGTGGACGATCCACTAGGTTTTTATTTGCACCATGTCCTCTTTGATGCGGTTCTCGAAGGTTTTGATCGGGCGGGTTGCAGGGGCTGAGAGGGGTTGGCCTGTGGCGATGTCGAAAAGGGCTTGGTGGAGCGGGCACTCGATGGCGGTGCCGGTGAAGTAGCCGGTGCAGAGGTCGGCGCCTGCGTGGGAGCAGAGGGCTGAGGTGATGTGGATGCCTGTGGCGCTGTGATAGATCGCGAGTTGGCGGCCATTCAGTTCGGCGGGGGTGACCCAGTTTTCTTCGAGTTCTGAGAGGGGGATCAAGTCTTGCCAGCTCATTTGGCGAGGACTTGGCGCAGGATGTCGCGATGTGCGCCTATGTAGCCGCCTTTTTCGACGTGGATGTGGTCTTTGAGTTTGGCGTGGAGCTTTGGCAGGGCGTGGAAGGGGACGGAGGGCACGTAGTGGTGCTCGGCATGATAGTTCATGTTCCAACCCAAAAAGCGCCACGGCCATGAGACGAGGTTGGTGCGGGTGTTTTCGCGCATTTGTGCCACGGTTGGGCGGCCGACATGTTCGGTCATGCGGATGAAGCGCATGACGGGCTCGCCTAGCAGGAGGGGGATGAGCCAGAACCAGAGGGGGGCCCACCAGTTTAGGATGATCATGAGGGCCGCGAGAGTGGCGTAGATTGTGAGGAGGGTGCGGGCCTCCCAGATGGTGATTTTTCGGGCTGATTTGGGGAGGAATTTGGCCTCCGCTTCAGTGATATGGCCGAAGCTGTGGCGGGTCATTTCGGCGATTTTGGTGCGCCAATAGGGGATGGCGGAGAGGTAGAGCGCGTATTGCCAGAGGTTTTTCGGCATGGGGACCATTTCTGGGTCTTCGCCGTGGAGTTGCGTGAAGGTGTGGTGGTCGCAATGCTCGTAGCGGAAGAACTGATGCGGCAGGCCGATGGTGAGGCCGCAGATATTGCCTGCCAGATCGTTGAGCCAGCGGGTGCGAAAGACGGTGTAATGCACGCATTCATGCTGGAGCGAGAAGTGATGCACGAGCACGATGCCTTGGGCCAACATGGCGGGGATTATCCATAGAGTTCCAAGGCTTAGCGCCACAAGCGCGCTGGTGCAGGCGAGCATGACCAGCCAGAGCGCGATGCGGATCAGGGCGGGGGAATTGCGCCGCTGCATGAGGCTGCGCAGCTCGCCGCGGGTCAGTTTGCCTTCTTTTAAGGCTTGTGTGAGCGGTGTTGTTACGGATTTGTGCACTATCTTTCCAAGTCCCGAAACTTCTGCTGTGAGTGGTTGCACTTCACACAAAATCGCCGTTGAATACAACTGGGGGCGGAATTATCCGCTGCGAGCGGAGCTGTTCATGAGCGAGGCAAGACCCATTATTGAGCTGCGGAATGTGGACAAGTTCTATGGGCCGTTTCAAGCCCTTAAGGGTGTTTCCCTGACGGTTTCCAAAGGCGAGCGCGTGGTGATTTGTGGGCCGTCTGGGTCGGGCAAATCGACGCTGATCCGCTGTATCAATCGCCTCGAAGAGCACTCAAGCGGTGAGATTTTGGTGGAGGGCGTGGGGCTGGATGAGAACACTAAAAACATCCGCGCGGTGCGCCAAGAGGTTGGCATGGTGTTTCAGCAGTTCAATCTGTTTCCGCATCTGACGGTTCTGGAGAACCTCACGATTGGGCCGATGCGGGTCAAGAAGCTGGATCGCGCGGCGGCGGAGGCGCTGGGGCGGAAATATTTGGAGCGGGTGCACATTCCG
>CAZQMR010000092.1:0-11494 GCA_964594465.1 uncultured Rhodobacterales bacterium | reverse complement strand
CCGTTGACTACATTGCTTTCCATAATTTCCTCCTCGTCGCACACCAATGTGCCGGGCAGATCTTCAAAACTTGAGAGCACTTGCAGGCGCACTTTGTAGCGCATGGCAAGTTCAACTGAGCGGGTTTGCAGGACTTTGGCGCCGAGCGAGGCCAGCTCCAGCATTTCCTCATAGGCGATTTTATTGAGCTTGGTGGCTTTGTCGCAGATGCGAGGGTCGGTGGTATAGACGCCATCGACATCTGTGTAGATGTCGCAGCGCTCAGCACCGAGGGCCGCCGCGAAAGCCACAGCCGTTGTGTCAGAGCCACCGCGCCCCAGCGTGGTGATGCGCCCATCGGGACCGATGCCCTGAAAACCTGCGATCACCGCATGTTTGCCTTCAGCGAATTTCGCATCCAGGTTTTCGGTCGGAATCTCCTCAATGCGCGCCGCGCCATGGGCACCGGTGGTTTTGACCGGCACTTGCCAGCCCTGCCAACTGCGCGCATCGACGCCCATTTCCTGCAAAGTCAGCGACATCAGGCCGGCGGTAATATTCTCGCCCGAAGACACAACCGCATCATATTCACGGGCATCATAAAGTGGAGATGTCTCGCGCACCCAGCCCACCAGCTCGTTGGTGCGGCCTGACATGGCCGATACGATCACAGCCACTTCATAGCCGCGCTCAACCTCGCGCTTGACCTTAAGAGCTGCGTTTTTGATGCGCTCAAGATCAGCGACGGACGTGCCGCCAAATTTCATTACCAGTCTGGGCATAGTCCCCCGAAGCCTCACGTCACCCAATAGGGCCGTTGTAATTCGCGCAACTCTTAGCGCTAGGCCGTGTTTCCTGCAAGCGGGCAAAACGCAAGGCGAAACCGGCGCCAAATTGCACGATTCCGCTCATTTTTGCGCGTTTTATAGGAAAACATACCTAGTCTTGGCGATATAGAAAGTTGTGAATTTGTGTTACATTTTTCCTGTTTCCTGCGGATTCGGCTCTCCGCAGGGGGGGTAAACAATGGGTAGAATACGTAAATGACCGAGATAATTAGGGACGCGGAGCCTGGGGTAGGGATTGGGCTTAGCCGTTCAGAGATCATCGACAAGCTTTATGAGGTTGCTGTTGATCCAGAGCGCTATGAAAGCTTGCTTGATAGCTGGGAAGAACGAATTGGCGCGGTGCGTGGATTGGGCAGCACTGCGCGTGCGTTTCATGATCCTGAGATCGAGGCGCATTTTGAACGGGCAGACATTTTCCTCGACCGCTTGCAAGACGCAGAGTTCAAGGATGACCCGGCAGCCGTGCTGGCGCAGTTTGAGAATGTGGCCGCGTGCTTGGTTGACCAGCGCATGGTTGTGGAAGCGGTCAATGCGACGGCCCGTACCATTTTCGAGTTGAGCGAAGGGCGCAGGTTGTCCGATTTGCCATTGGATGAATATGACCTTGGCGAGTTGAGCACGGCGATTTCGCTGGCCGTTCGCGAACCCAACACAGCGACGCGGCTGTTTCGCTTCCGCTGCACAACGCGCGAGCGTATCATCGTATTTCAAATCCGGCCCTGCCACTTGGCTGGGCGTGATCTCGCAGTTGTGGCCACATCAGAAGTGGGTTGGCCAAGTGAGCTGGACAACACTTTGCAAGCAGCGTTTCAGCTTAGCGAGACCGAAGTCGAAGTGGTCCGAGCTTTGGTTGAATGTCAGAGCCTGCGCGCAATTGCAGAGCGGCGAGGCCGTTCGGTTGAGACGGTCCGCTCGCAGGTCCGTTCGATCATGTCGAAAACGGAGACCCATTCCCAGTCCGAGTTGGTGCGTATCACCCTGTCGCTGATGGACGTGGTGGGGCAAACGCAAAGCGTCAACGAGAGTTTGGCAAACCCTGCGATGGGCGGTGCGGCACAGCTTGAACCTGTCCCGTTTCAAACAATCACGCGCCCGGACGGGCGGCGGCTTGATTATGTGGTGCTGGGGGATCCAACCGGGAAACCAGTGTTGTTCATGCCGGGCGATTACGGACTGATCCGTTGGCCTGCCAGTGGCGAGACGCTGGCGAGAGAACGGGGAGTGCAGATCATTGTGCCGGTTCGTGCAGGCTACGGTCACTCTTCGGAAATGCGCTACAAAGACAAAGTGCGGGACATTTCCAGTGAAGATGTTGCAGCGATTTTGAACGATCGCGGCGTGAAACGCTGCCCGATTATTTCAACGGGCAGTGACAGCTATTTCTCGTTCATTTTTGCTGCGCGCTATCCGCAGATGTGTTCGGCATTGCTCGCCTATGGCGGCGCGCTGCCCTATACCAAAGCGGTGCAGTTTGAGCGGATGAAAAAATGGCATCGCTTCATTCTGGCCAATGCAAGATATGCGCCGCATTTGCTGCCCTTTATGGTCAAGGCGGGGTTCTTTTTGGCGCGTCGCATTGGCAAACGTGGGTTTATCCATGCGGTTTACGGAGACTGCAAAGCCGATGTGGACACGTTTGAGCAGCCAGAAGTCTATGAGGCGATGGTTTCAGGATCAGAGATTGCGTTGTCTGATACATTCAGTGCCCATCGTGCCTTTTCAAAAGAAGTCATTGCGCAAGCGCGCGAAGACTGGAGCGAAGAGGTTGTGGCTGTGCGCGACGCTGGCATCCCTGTGCATTTTGTGAATGGAGGGCAGGATCCAATGCTGCCGCCTGCGACGCTAGAAGAATATAAAGCGGAGCATCCGTGGATCAACTATACGGTCCACGAAGATGCTGGTCAGCTGATCTTTTTTGCCAAATGGCGCGATGCGCTGGATAAGGCGATGCAACATCTCTGATCTGCAGCATTTTAGCGAAAATTCTGCGCCTAAGCCTGATTTTTCCCCCATGTGGGGTATGAAACGACCTGCAGGAATCGTGCAAACGTTCTGATATAGAAAGTTTCGCGTACAGGATTTTTCAAATGCTTGATTTTATAAATTATTTTTTAAATCTCCCAATGTCCCAGGTTTTGGGCGTTGGTGGTTTTTTGTTTTACTTTGGCAGCTTCACTGCACTGCAGTTTCGTCTTCTGGACGGCAATGGGGTGACATATTGCGTGTTGAACATGACAGCGGCGTCGTTGGTGATGATCAGTCTGCTGGACGCGTTCAACTTGGCCACGGCTCTGATCAATGGAAGCTGGATCCTGATTGGATTGATTGGGCTTGGAATGCGGTTTCGTCGGCGTAAGTTGGCCGCATTCCAACGCGCTGCTACAGCTGCGGTGTACTGAAGGATTTAAGCGGTTTGGGGCCGTTCGGATCTGGGTTCGCAGACCCTGTAGCGCCCGAACGCCTTATCTCTAATTCACTTTGCGATTTGACCAAGGCAACGGCGCAACGGGAATTTCATCTTCTACCAGCGATTTGACTTCGCCAAGGCTGGCCTGGCCATAGATTGCGCGTGCTGGCGCTTCGCCATCGTGAATTTTCCGCGCTTCTTTGGCAAATTCACGGCCGACATCATCTGAATTCTCTTCGATCTTTTTGCGCATGTCGCTAAGATATTGCTCTGCCGGGCTGGCGGGCGCGGATAATGGCTTCTCATCCGCAGTCTCGGGCTCGGCCTCGATACCGGCGCCAGCTTTAAGGCGGCGTGGCGCCATTACTGCCTTTTGAACATCTTGGCTGCCACACACGGCACAGGCCAACATATTGGTGTTTTGCAGCTTGTCGAACGCCTCACTGGATTGGAACCAGCTGTCAAAGCTGTGCCCGTCTTTGCATTTAAGCGCGTATTTAATCATAACATGCCTTGCGCATACTACCTGCTCTTGCCTGTACCAATTTGTTCTAAAAGATATAATTTTCCCCTAAGCATCCTCAAGTCAATTCGCACATAAAGATTAACCATACGCCGCGTAAAACTGCCGCTTCTAGAATCCTTTTGACCGCGCTACAGATTTTAACGCGCAGAATCGCTCACAGCGTTGGTGGGAAGACATGAAGGACAAACTCTGGTTAACGACAGCAACTTCTGCATGTGTTGCTTTGGTTGCGGGGTTAAGCGCGCGGGCCGATGCTGGTGCGCTAGGGGTCGCGTTGGCGACGTTCCTTGCGCTCGGAGTTGTTTACCTTGTCTCTGCCGCTGTTGAATTCACCCCAGAAGAAGGGGTTCCGGTTAATGCGCCTGAGCAATCTTTGGATCACTTTCGCCCCGGATTTGGGCGCGCCTTGATCGAGCAGCTGCCAACCGCTTTGGTGTTGATTGATCGCGGCGGCAAGATTGCATATGCCAACCAGCCCGCACGAATATTGGTGCCGCGCCTTGCGCCCGGCGGGCATTTTGCCAATCTGTTCCGTGCCCCCGGTTTTGTCGAAGCGGTGTCGCTTACGCTTTCAGACGGCGACGAACGCGAGGTTGCCTTTACGCTGCAAGGCTCGATGCAGCATTTTGAGGCCCGGATTGCGCGCTTGCCAAGCGAGCTTGATCCGGAACGCAGTGGGCAGGTGGTGGTGCAGATCGAGGATCGCACCAAGGCGCGGCTGTCAGATGAGATGCGGCGCGATTTCATTGCTAATGCCAGCCACGAGCTGCGCACACCGCTGGCCTCGATCCTTGGATATATCGAAACGCTGCAGGGTCATGCCAAGGAAGACCCGGAGGCCCGCGAGCAGTTCTTGGGCATTATGGAAATGCAGGCCAGCCGGATGCAGCGGCTGGTGGATGATCTGCTGTCGCTGTCGCGCATTGAGCTGAAAGAACATGTGCGCCCGCAAGAGCCTTGCGAGTTTTATGCGCTGGTGCGTGATACCATGGATGCGCTGCGCCCGACCTCCGAAAAGATCGGTGTTGAGCTGGTGGATGCACTTCCGAGCCAAGACATCGAACTGCCGGGTGATCGGGATGAGTTGTTGCAGGTGCTGCACAATCTGATCGACAACGCGATCAAGTATTCTGGCAAAGGCACGACTGTCACGTTGCAGGCGCCTGAACCGAACCCTGCCTATCCCGGGATGGTTGGTGTGCGTGTTGAGGATAGTGGCCCGGGCATTGGGCGCGAGCATTTGGTGCGGCTGACGGAACGCTTTTACAGGGTTTCGGTTTTGCAGAGCCGCAATAAGGGTGGCACCGGGCTGGGGCTGGCGATTGTGAAACATATTATTAATCGCCACGCAGGAGAGTTGCAGATCGAATCTGAGCTTGGGAAAGGGTCGCGATTCACGGTTTGGCTCCCTCTCAAAACTGTCAATGAAACAGTCGATGCTGAAATTATTCAAGAAATATCAGCGGCTTAAAGTGTCACCAAACTGTCATGCAACTGCAATATAACTGCGGCACTCGCTCACTAGTTTTGCGGCACGCCTCTTGGAAAGAGGGACGCGTGACTATCCAACCTAATCGGAGAGAGATCTTGAAAAATCTTGTATCATTGAGCGGCATCGCAGCGATGGGCCTTACACTTGCAGCAGGCACCGCCATGGCGCGTGACCAGATCCGCATCGTCGGTTCATCCACTGTTTTCCCGTTTTCTACAGCGGTTGCAGAGCAGTTCGGCCGCTCAACAGACTTCAAAACACCTGTTGTTGAATCAACTGGTTCCGGCGGTGGCATGAAGCTTTTCTGTGCTGGCGTTGGCACTGAGCATCCTGACATCACAAACGCTTCTCGCCGCATGAAGGCGAAAGAATTCAAGTTGTGCATGGACAATGGTGTAACTGAAGTCGTTGAATCTGTTGTAGGCTTTGACGGCATCGTTGTTGCAAACGCATCCGAGGGCCCAACACTGAACCTCACACGCGCTCAGCTTTGGACGGCTCTTGCAGCCTCTGGCCCTATGCCAACAATGTGGAACGAAGTTGATCCAGCGCTTCCGGTTGCGAAAATCGAAGTTCTCGGACCCCCACCATCTTCCGGAACACGCGATGCTTTTGAAGAGCTTGTGATGCAGAAGGGCTGTAAAGCCGCTGGTGGCGAAGATTGCAAAAAAGAAGGCGCAGAAATCCGCACAGATGGTGCTTGGGTTGACGCAGGCGAAAACGATAACCTGATGGTGTCCAAGCTTGGCGCAAACCCAAATGCGGTCGCTGTGTTCGGCTTCTCCTTCCTTGATCAGAACGCCGACTCAATCAAAGGCGCGATGGTTGGCGATGTTGAGCCAACATTTGAGAACATCGCATCTGGCGAGTACCCAGTGTCGCGTTCGCTTTTCTACTACATAAAGAAAGCACATGCGGGTGTTGTTCCAGGCATCGTTGAGTACGCAACCGAGTTTGCATCTGAAGCAGCGGCTGGCGAAGATGGTTATCTTGTGGACAAGGGCCTGATCCCATTGACAGAAGAGCTGTTTGGTGAGAACGCGGCCAAGATTGCTGACATGACCATTATGACAGGCGAAGAAGGCCTTAAGTAAGGTTTTTACTTGAAGACTTTGGCAGCGCCGCCCATAGCTGGCGGCGCTGTTAGACATTAAAGAAGCCGCGAAGCGCGGTTGGGGACGAGAAAAAATGTTAGCAATGACGCCCTTGATGGTCCTCGGCCTTGCTGCCATCTTTTTCATGCTGGCGCGCTCGGTTGCGGTTAAGGCTGCTGGCCCGGCACTCTCCAGCCTGCATTCCCGCCCCTTTTATCACGGCCTTTACTCCGCCCTTTGGGTGGTGATCGTTGGGCTGGCGCTTGCAACGCTTCTGTCGATCCTGTGGCGCTGGTATAATGATGCGACGCATCTGGGCATGATTGCGAAAGCTCTGCCCGATGCGCGCGAGATTGAGTGGGAACTGGTGCTGAGCGATGCCAAATCGCTTGCCTCTGGCAATATTGCCTCCCGTTCTGATGATTTGCGCGACAAGATGACGGCTGTTGTTGGAAATGCTGAGAACCTCCGGGTTTGGGGCTCAACGCTGATTACATTGGCCGTGACGATCGGCACTGGCCTCCTGACGCTCAAGCAGATCAGCGCGGATCGCCGCGCGCGCAACCGCTCTGAGCGGATTATCCGCATGATCCTTTGGTCCTGTGCCGCGATTGCAGTTTTGACGACGGTGGGCATTGTTCTGAGCCTTGTGTTTGAGACGCTCAACTTTTTCCGTGGCCTCGATTGGCAGGTCACGAAGTTCCTGTTCGGCACGACATGGAGCCCGCTTTCGGGGGTTCATGACGGGGTGATGGATGTTGAGAAAATTGGTGCTGTGCCGCTTTTCGCAGGCACGTTGCTCATTACGCTGATTGCGATGCTGGTCGCTGTACCGGTTGGCCTTTTCGCGGCGATTTATCTGTCTGAATTTGCCACCCCGATGGTGCGAGCCTGGGCCAAACCGATGCTGGAAATCCTCGCCGGTATCCCGACAGTGGTTTATGGCTTCTTCGCTGCGATCACGGTGGCGCCGCTGATCCGGGGCTGGGGCGAATCGATTGGCTTGAACGTGGCCTCCGAGAGTGCGCTCGCCGCGGGTGTGGTGATGGGGATTATGATCATCCCGTTCATCTCGTCGCTGAGTGATGACGTGATCAATTCGGTGCCCCAATCCTTGCGCGATGGCTCCTATGGCTTGGGCGCGACCAAGGCGGAAACGATCCGCCAAGTGGTTCTGCCAGCTGCGTTGCCGGGGATCGTTTCGGCGGTGCTGCTGGGGATTTCGCGGGCCGTTGGCGAGACAATGATTGTTGTGATGGCCGCAGGGCAGGGCGCGAACTTGACCGCCAATCCGCTGGAAGCGGTGACCACTGTGACGGTTCAGATCGTGATGCTGATCACGGGCGACACCGAGGCCTCAACAGCGGCTGGCCCGGCCTTCACGCTTGGCTTCACGCTGTTTTGCATCACACTTGTACTCAACATCATCGCGCTGCGCGTCGTGCGCCGCTACCGCGAACTATACGACTAAGGGCTGGCAGCATGGTTGATATGACAGAACTCGCCGCGATGCATGGCTCGGACGCTTCCGCCAAACGGTTGAAGTCGAGAAAAGCAGCAGAAGTGCGCCTGAAAGCCTATGGCATCATCGCCATTCTGGTTGCCTTCATGGCGCTTGTGGCCCTGCTTTATTCGGTGGTTGGCAAAGCCTTTGGTGCGTTGACTGAAAGCTACATTTCGCTGCCGATTGAACTGAAGGCCGACAAGCTTGATCCTAAGGGTACAGGCGATGCTAAGGAAATTGGTCGCGCGGATTTCGCGGGGCTGGCCAAGAAGAACCTGCGCGAAGTGTTTCCTTATGTGAAAGATCGCAAGGCCAAGCGGAAGCTTAATGACTTGATTTCAGCGGGCGCGGCTTATGAATTGCGGGATCAGGTTGTGGCCGATCCGTCCTTGGTGGGCCAAACGGTTACCTATGATTTCCTCGCCTCTGACGTGACGGATCTCTATCTCAAGGGGTTTTATGGTGAGTTGGAGCCGGTTGAGACCTCAGGTGCTCTGACCCTAACGCAGGATGGCAAAACCATCAGCTTAAGCTCAACCTCAGACGATTTTGCCACTGCGCTGGTGGTTTTGAAGGAGCGATTGCTGGTGGAGGCGGCGCAAACACGCCGTCAGGCCGCGCTGCAAGACAATGGTGTGAAGGCCTTTGAAGCGCGTTTGGCGAATGCCGTGAGTGATGAGGATAAGGCGGCGGCGCAAGCGCAGGTCGATGCGCGAATTTTGGCGCGGGATGGCTTGATTGCAAAGGCGGAGGCGCTGGAGGCGTCGGCCAAGACACAAGGCACAGAAAAGCTGACACGCGCAACGCCGTCGATGCTGATCCGCATCGGCGATGCTTGGGCAAAGCTCACAACGCTAGATGCAACGGACGCAACGGCCGTTTGGCTCGCCCCACCAAGCGAAGAGATCGCCGGAGATGTGGCGGAATGGCAGTTATTCCAGACAGAGCAGGCAGAGAATGCTCGTTTGATACCCGATGCGCATATTGTTTGGGTCGAGCAATTGCGCGAGGCGGGCGCGATCAAAACTGTGTTCAACACGCGCTTCTTCACCTCTGGTGACAGCCGGGAGCCGGAACTTGCGGGGATTTGGGGCGCAGCTGTTGGCTCCTTCTGGACCATGCTCGTGACCTTCTTCCTGTCCTTCCCAATCGGGGTCTTGGCTGCGATCTATCTTGAGGAATTTGCACCCAAGAACCGGATGACAGACTTCATCGAGGTCAATATCAACAACCTCGCGGCAGTGCCCTCAATTGTGTTTGGTCTCTTGGGTCTCTCGATTTTCCTTGGCGTCTTTGGCGTGCCGCGATCCGCGCCACTGGCCGGTGGTATTGTGCTTGCCCTGATGACGCTGCCCACGATTATCATCGCCTCGCGCGCGGCGATCCGAGCGGTTCCGCCTTCGATCCGGGATGCGGCCCTTGGGCTTGGCGCCTCGAAGTTGCAAACCTCATTCCATCATGTGCTGCCGCTGGCGATGCCCGGCATCCTGACCGGCACGATCATCGGCATGGCGCAGGCGCTGGGCGAAACTGCCCCGCTGATCATGATCGGGATGGTGGCCTTTATCGTCGATATTCCGGGCGGGATCACCGACAGCGCGAGCGTGTTGCCGGTGCAAGTGTTCCGCTGGTCAGACTTCCCCGAACGCGCCTTTGAGGCCCGCACAGCAGCGGCGATTTGTGTGCTGATCGGATTTCTTGTAGTGATGAACGCTTTCGCGGTCTTCTTGAGGAAACGCTTTGAACGACGCTGGTAGTATAAACCCCAAAGGAGGGGACACGGATATGACAAATATGCGCTTAAACGAAGCTGGCGTGACGTCCAAGGATGTCAAGATTTCCGCTCGTGGTGTGGATGTTTACTACGCGGACAATCATGCGATTGATGATGTGAATGTAGATATCCTGCAAAATACGGTCACGTCGTTTATCGGCCCCTCTGGCTGTGGCAAGTCGACTTTTCTGCGCTGCCTGAACCGGATGAATGATACGATTGATATCTGCCGCGTGACCGGCGACATCCTGTTGGATGGCGCGGATATCTATGATAGCAGCGTCGATCCAGTGCAGTTGCGGGCCAAGGTTGGGATGGTGTTCCAAAAACCGAACCCGTTCCCGAAATCAATCTTTGACAATATTGCTTATGGCCCGAAAATTCACGGTCTGGTCTCAACCAAAGCTGACTTGGCAGATGTGGTGGAGCAATCCTTGCGCCGCGCGGCGATCTGGGATGAGGTGAAGGACCGACTTGATCAGCCGGGGACGAGCCTGTCAGGCGGGCAACAGCAGCGTTTGTGCATTGCCCGTGCGATTGCCACAGCGCCCGAAGTGCTTTTGATGGACGAGCCATGCTCTGCTCTTGATCCGATTGCGACCGCGCAGATTGAGGAGCTGATCGACGAGCTTCGCGCCAGCTATTCCGTTGTTATTGTGACCCATTCGATGCAGCAAGCCGCCCGAGTGTCTCAAAAAACAGCATTTTTCCATCTGGGGTCACTGGTCGAATACGGCGACACAACCCAGATATTTACCAATCCTGATGATCAGCGCACTCAGGACTATATTACTGGTCGCTTTGGATAAATTGGATTGAGGACACTGACATGAGCAATGGATCACATATTGTATCGGCTTTTGACGACGACCTCGTTTCGGTCCAGGCCAAGATTTCCGAGATGGGTGGGCTGACGGAGGAGTTGCTGTCTAACGCTCTGGAGGCGGTTCAGAACCGGGATGCGGAGCTGGCGGCCAAAGTGGTACAGCGGGACAAGCGGCTCGATGAGCTGGAACTTGAGCTGGAGGAAATGGCGACCCGCGTGATTGCGCTGCGCCAGCCCATGGCACAGGATTTGCGAGTGCTGATCATGGCGCTCAAAATGGCCTCCACGCTGGAGCGGATTGGCGATCTAGCCAAGAACATTGCGCGACGTGCGATTTATCTGTCCAAGTCGCGCCCGGTGAAGCTGAGCCATTCGATTGTGCGCATGGGCCAGCAAACTTTGCGCCAGCTCACCGAAATTCTCGATGCCCATTCCACCCGCGACACCGAGCTTGCGGTGGCGATTTGGCGCCGTGATGCGGAGCTGGATGAGACCTATAACGCGATCTTCCGCGAAGTTGTGACTTATATGATGGAAGATGCCCGCACGATTGGTCTGGGCTCGCAGTTGCTGTTTATCGCCAAGAACCTTGAGCGGATCGGCGATCACACAACGCATATCTCTGAGATGATTTACTACATCGTTGAGGGCGCACCACTTGGTGATGACCGCCCCAAGGGTGAACCAATCGCAATGGAAATATTGGATTAAACATCATGTGCGCCAAGGTCCTGATTGTCGAAGACGAAGAAGCTATCAGCCGCCTATTGGAATACAATCTCAGCCGCGAGGGGTTTGATGTCTCGTTGGTGGATGATGGAGATGACGCGGTGGCTGCCGTGCGCGATGACGAGCCGGATTTGGTTCTGCTCGACTGGATGCTGCCCAATGTCTCGGGCATTGAGATTTGCCGCCAGTTGCGCGCTCGCAATGAAACCGCGCAAACGCCGGTGATCATGCTGACCGCACGGGGCGAGGAAGAGGACAAGATCCGCGGGCTTGATATTGGCGCGGATGACTATCTGACCAAGCCGTTTTCCATGA
>CAZQMR010000091.1:0-11604 GCA_964594465.1 uncultured Rhodobacterales bacterium | reverse complement strand
ACCCGGACATTGAAATCCCCTGCCCCAACCCGTTGTGCCGCCCCCGCAAGACGCCCCACCGGGCGCGAGAGCCGCTCAGCGAACCAAAGCCCGATCCAAACAGCGGCCAAGATCACAATCAGAGCGATGCCAACATAAAGCAGGCCGAATTCCAGCAGCAAACGGCTGCGCTCGCTTTCAACTTCGCGAAAGCGTGTCGCGGTTTCTTGGGTTTGGTCGAGAAGGTTCAGGATGTCGCCGTTTACGTCGCGCGTGATGTAAAGAAACCGATCCGCGAATGCGGGCAGCACGACCAAGGCGCGAAATTCATTAATATCCCAATCCTCGATCACCACCACTTCGCCATTGCGCGCTTGGGCAATCTGCGACTGGCGCGGGGCCTCGAAATCAAACAGATAACTGCGCTCGCCGCGGGCTTTAATTTGTGCGGCGCCGTCGATCACATAGGCTTCATCGAGGCCGCGTTGGATTTGCTTTTGTCCCGAACTGAGCAGTGATCGGAACTCAGCCGGAGAAATCATCGGAAAGCGCTGTTTCTGCGCATTCAGAAAATTCCCCAGCAAACGTGCATCCGAAATGATGTTCTCGCGATGCTCCGTTTCGTATGCCGTTGCCGCATCAACAGACGCGCCCACAACTTTTTGCACTCGATCCGAAAACAGCTCTTCAAGGCCAAAGTTCACAGTGACTGTGGAGAAGATCGCGATTGCCACAGTAGGGATCAGCGCGATCAACGTGAACACCCCGGTAAGGCGCATATGGAGGCGCGAACCCGCTGATTTGCGACGCCGCGCAGAAATCATGGTTGCCAAACGCCGAACAATCAGCGCCACGATCGTGATAACGAACACAATGTCCGCGAGGATAACGATGCGCAGGAGCGTTGTGGTTTCCTGTTGGTCCACGCCCCCGAGCGCAAGAATGGTTGCGACCGTTAGCACAAGGCCAAGCACAGCGAGCCCGATTGCAAACCCCGCCTTAAAGCGATGATTTTGCAACAACTGCCCCAGCTTCAAGCTGTTCTGAATTGTAATCGACTGTCGCAATTTTGCCTCGGTCACCTTCTGACGGGTCACACTTGTGGCAGTTTTACATCATTTTCTTGCCGCGTGTCACGCGAATGTCGAGATCCTTAATCTTTTTTCTCAAAGTATTTCGGTTGATTCCCAACATTTCAGCCGTTTTGACCTGATTTCCGTGGGTCGCAGACAGGGATAGCGCAAAAAGCGGCAATTCCACCTCCCGCAAGATTCGGTGGTACAGCCCCGCCGGCGGCAACGATTCTCCGTGTTGATCGAAATAGCGCTGCAGGTGGATTTGCACCGCATCCGCCAGTTTCTCACCCGTCCCAGTGCGATCTTGGCTGGGGCGCCGCGCGGCAGCTGACAATTCGGCATCAAGGGCCGAAAGCTCAATCTGCTCGTCATTCACCAGCACCACAATGCGGTTCACCAGATTTTCCAGCTCGCGCACATTGCCGTACCAACTTTGCATGCGCATGGAATTCAATGCGTCGCGAGAAAACGTTTTCTGCGGCAAACCATTGCTGGCGGCTTTCTTGAGAAAATGGCGCACAAGGTCCCCGATGTCGTCAATCCGCTCTCGCAATGCAGGCAGCCGGATCGGCACCACGTTCAAACGATAGAACAAATCTTCGCGAAACGCGCCCTGCTCGATCTGTTCGGCCAGATTGTTATGGGTGGCAGCCAGAATGCGAACATCGCCGCTAGCTTCTTCCGTACTCAGGTCTTGGAGCAGGCGCAGCAGGCGGGTTTGCGCATCAAGGGACAAATCCCCAACCTCATTGAGAAACAAGGTTCCGCCACGGGCGCGCTTGATCATTGGCAATTCTGTTTGTCCCACCGGAACGCGAAAGGACTCGTCAATCTCTTCAGAGCTCATCGCCCCCAGATTAAGCTCAACAAAGGGGCCAGCTTTGCGCGACCCAAAGTCATGCAAAACCCGTGCAACCAGATCTTTGCCGGTGCCACTTTCGCCAGTGATCAAGACATTCAGGTTCGAATTCACCAAACGCGCCACAAGGCGATAGACTTCCTGCATTGCAGG
Source organism: uncultured Rhodobacterales bacterium (assembly GCA_964594465.1). Lineage (GTDB taxonomy): Bacteria > Pseudomonadota > Alphaproteobacteria > Rhodobacterales > Rhodobacteraceae > CAZQMR01. Next base: position 9,537 of record CAZQMR010000091.1, on the reverse strand, counting down.
CGAGCTGCCAACAATAGGAAGCGCGTCACTCGGCGTTGGCTCGCTTAACGTTTCAATTTGCTGGGGCACTTCACGTTGCAGGGCCTTGTTCACAAGCGCCAAAACCTGCTTGAGATCAAAAGGTTTGGGCAAATAGTCAAACGCACCGGCTTCACTGGCTCGAATGGCCGTCATGACGGTGTTTTGCGCCGACATCACCACCACCGGCAAATCCGGGCGCTTGGACTTAATGCGTGGCAACATATCCAGCGCATCCCCATCCGGCATCATGACGTCGGTGACAACAACATCCCCCTCGCCTGCCTCGATCCAGTTCCAGAGCGTGGCGGTCGTTGAGGTTGCGCGCACCCTTGCACCCGCACGGATCAACGCTTGGCTCAAAACCGTGCGAATGGTTTTATCGTCGTCCGCAATGATTATTGTTCCGTCCATACCGCTTCCTTTTGTGCACGGTTCAGATCCCGCCAAACCGGCAGCATGATCCGAAATTCAGTGCGGTCACTGTTACGCTGGTATTCTATGATGCCACCGTGGTTGCTTAAAATTTTGGACACCAAGGACAAGCCAAGCCCGGAGCCATTGGATTTTGATGTCACAAACGGGTCAAACACATCATCGACCAGATCTGCCGGAATGCCCGGGCCGCTGTCGCTGACTGTGATCATGAGCGGCAAGCTTTCACTTTTGCGCCCCGGCATCATCATTTTGATCCCTGGCCGAAATTCCGTTTTCAACGTGATCAATCCGGGCTGGGCGCCGATTGCTTCGGCTGCATTCTTCAGCAGGTTCTGAAACACCTGCAATAGCTGCTCGGGATCGCCTGCGGTTTCGGGCAATGACGGATCATAATCCTCAACGAAGCGGTGCTGGCTGGCAAATCCAGCGACGGCGGCCCGCTTGGCCTTGTCGAGCACGTCATGGACATTGACGTCTTGCTTGGTCGTTGGGCGCATGTCGCCAAACTGCTCAAAGCGTTCAACCAGCTTACCAATCCGCTGGGTTTCTTCTTCAATCAACGTCGTGATCTCTTGGTCCTCAGCACTCAGGCCCATTGCCAAAAGCTGGGCCGCGCCGGAAATGCCCGCTAAGGGATTGCGGATTTCATGCGCTAACATTGCAGCCATTCCCGAAACAGAACGAGCTGCTGTGCGATAAGACATAGAGCGATCCAGCTTTTCAGCAATTCCCGGTGCGTTCAGCAGCAACAATACGGCACCGGGCATTGTATCCACCGGGCAGCCTTGAACGATTGTCAGCGGCACTTTGCGATCAAGCCAAGACAAGGCCACGATATGCTGCATCACAGAAACCGCGCCCGCTCTCACTTGCAGCACAACGTCCAGAAGTGGGCTGTCATCGCCTACAAAGCTGCTGAGCTGTTCGCCAATCATCTGACGTGTTGATGTAAGAAGCTGGTTCTCTGCGGCAGAGTTCACCACTGCAATGGTCCCGTCCTCAGCGATCAAAAGGCCCGGATGTGGCAATGCGCCCCAAAGAACTTCGAAGTTAACTGACATCACGCGGCGACCTGTCTTGGGGCATTTTGAAACACATCTGCAATGAGGTTCAGAACTGCCTGTGGATCATTTTCAGTTTGGAGCCGTCGGCGATCCGCTTTTTGAATGTTCTGGCTATCGCAATACCAGCCCAGATGTTTGCGCGCGTTTTTGTTGCCCAGCTCTGCACCATAAAGGCCGAGCGACGCTTCGTAATGTTCACAAATCAGATCAACCAAAGCGCTGCCTTGTGGCGGTGTGATTGGGTCTTGTCCTGCATGCACACGCTCAATGTCTGCAAGCAGCCAAGGCTTCCCACGCGCCCCGCGCCCGACCATAACGCCGCTGGCCCCCGAACGTTGCAGCGCTGTTGTTGCACTGATTGGATCTACGATATCGCCATTGGCAATAACTGGAATATCCACAGCTTCAACGACCGCGGCGATTGCGTCCCAGTCGGCCTGGCCTTTGTAGAACTGACAGCGCGTGCGTCCGTGGATGGTAATCATTTGAATACCGGCAGCTTCGGCCCTTTTGGCGATGATCGGCGCGTTTAGCCCATTTTCATCCCAACCAAGGCGCATCTTAAGGGTAACGGGGATTTTGACCGCAGTGACCACGGCCTCTATCAGGCTCAGTGCGTGATCAGGGTCGCGCATCAAGGCGGAGCCTGACAGGCCACTGGTCACCTTTTTGGCAGGGCAGCCCATATTGATGTCAATCAGTGCAGCCCCATTGGATTCGATCAGCCGCGCACATTCAGCCATCCAATGCGCTTCGCGCCCTGCGATTTGAACTGATGTCCGCTCGTTATCAAAACCAAGCTCCGCTTTTGTGCGCGCTGAAGGCTTAGATTGCACCATTTCCTGACTTGCCACCATCTCCGAAACCACCAGACCTGCCCCAAATTTCAGCACAAGCCTCCGAAATGCTACGTCCGTTATTCCGGCCATCGGAGCGAGCAAAACGCGACCGGAACTCAATATATTTGCAATTTGAGGCGAAATTTGCTTAATCCTTGTGCAGTTATTGCCACTCTGATTACTACAGGTCAGACTGTTGGGCAATGACTTAGACATCAAGGCCCGATTTTTCGCCACATAGCGCCGCGCAAAAAGGGTTAAAATCCAAACTCGCAGTTGCACAATGCACCCAGCCAGTTATTCCTGATCCGAGTTTTCCAATGAAAGTCAAAATCAGTGACAGATGCCATGCAACCACCGCCCAACTTGCCTGATGTAAGATGCGGCAACGGGTATGATGTGCACCGTTTCGTGGAGGGCGATGCTGTTATTTTGTGCGGCGTCTCAATCCCCCATGATCGCAGCTTGAGCGGCCATTCTGACGCAGATGTCGGAATGCACGCAATCACCGACGCGATTTTTGGAGCGCTGTGCAAAGGCGATATCGGCCAATGGTTTCCGCCAAGCGATCCCCAATGGAAGGGAGCGGCGTCGCATATCTTTTTGCGCAAGGCTGTAGAGGAAGCAAAGAGTGACGGCTTTTTCATCACCCATGTTGATTGCACCTTGATCTGCGAACGCCCTAAAATCGGCCCCCATGCTGAAGCCATGCGAGCCTGCTTGGCAGGCATCATCGGGATTGGCCTTGAACGGATTTCGGTTAAGGCCACGACCAGCGAGCGATTAGGGTTCACAGGGCGGCAAGAAGGCATTGCCGCGCAAGCCACAGCCACGCTTGTGCGCCCATGATCCGCATGATCACAACCGTTGGTGGGGTTGGCCTCCTGCCCAAAGCGCCAGGAACGTGGGGCACCTTGGTCGCGGTACCGATGGGCTATTTGCTTCACGGTCTTGGCGGGCCATTGCTTCTGGCGGTCGCTATTGCGGTCACCTTTGCACTTGGATGGTGGGCCATTGGAATTGATACGGCCGGAAAAGCGGAACATGACCCCGGCGAAATTGTTATTGATGAGGTTGTGGGGCTTTGGATTACGCTTCTGCCAGTGTCTTACGGTCTTGCCCATGCAGGCGCAGCCCAATGGACCTTCCCCTGGCCCGGTTGGGTCGCGGCCTTCATCTTGTTCCGGCTGTTTGACATCTTCAAACCATGGCCTGTTAGCCGCGCCGATGCGCTTCACACGCCATTTGGCGTCATGCTCGACGATGTTGTCGCCGGGATCATGGCCGGGATATGCGTGATCATATTGGCGATCCTTTATCATATCCCGCTGATGTCATGAGCGAACGTGCCGCCAAGCTGCTGTCTGCCTGTCGCGCCCGTGGCTGGCGCCTTGCGGTCGCTGAAAGCTGCACCGGCGGCTTGATCAGCGCCGCGTTGACGGAAATCCCCGGCTCGTCGGACGTGGTGGACCGCGGGATTGTTGCTTACTCCCACGATGCCAAGCGCGAGTTGCTGGGCGTGTCCGATGCACTATCAATCGAGCACGGCGCTGTCAGCGAGGAAGTTGTGCTGGCCATGATCGACGGATTGCGCCACGCCTCAGATGCAGATGTGCTTTTGGCCGTCACCGGGGTCGCTGGCCCCGGCGGAACGGCTCAAAAGCCAGAGGGAATGGTCTGGTTTGGTGTTCAAACCCCAAAACATGCGCCAATCGCAACGATTCAGCAATTTGGCCAAATAGGACGCAAGGCTGTACGAAAAAGCGCCGTTAGTTTTGCGATTGAGCATGTTTTGGCGCAAATAGGCCAAAGCTGATGTTCAATTTTTAACCTCTTTTCGCTTTGCGTGATTAAATTTTAGACATTTTTGAGCGACTGCGAAAAATCTTCGACGTCGAGACTTCACCTTTGCGTCACACTCACAGCAACTGCGCGCGAGATGAGAACCGCGTGCCTTTTGGCACGTCCTAAATGAGATGAGGGGAATGATATGGTTGGTGCAGATACCGCCTGGATGATTGTGGCCACAGCACTGGTGCTGTTTATGACGTTGCCGGGGCTTGCCCTGTTTTACGCAGGCCTTGTGCGTTCAAGAAATGTGCTTTCGGTTTTGATGCAGTGCTTTTCAATTGCTTGCGTTATGTCAGTTTTGTGGCTGGTTGCTGGCTACTCAATCGCGTTTGGCCCTGGCGAAAGCGGCTATTGGGGCGGGCTTGGAAAAGCCTTCTTAAGCGGCGTCGACGCTGACACTGTTTTTGGAACCATCCCCGAAGTCCTGTTCTTCGCCTTCCAAATGACCTTCGCAATCATCACCCCTGCCCTGATCGTTGGCGCATATGTTGAGCGCGTCGGCTTTGGCTTTGTGATGATCTTCTCCTCCCTTTGGATGCTCCTGTGCTATGCACCTGTCGCCCATTGGATCTGGGGCGGTGGCTTCCTGTCTTCTGGCGGAATTTTCGGTGAAGATGGCGTAGCGGATTTCGCAGGCGGCATCGTAGTCCATGAAACAGCAGGTCTCGCAGCGCTTGTGGTCGCCTTCTTCCTTGGCTCGCGCGCCAATAAATCCACACCTCCACACAACCCCGGCTACGTCATGATCGGCGCATCCATGCTCTGGGTTGGCTGGTTCGGCTTTAACGCAGGCTCCCAGCTCGCAGCAGACGGTGGTGCCGCCATGGCCCTCGTTGTCACGCATATCTCTGCGGCTACGGCTTCCATCACATGGGCCATCTGGGAGCGCATCAAATACGGCAAATCCTCAATGGTTGGCATGGTCACAGGCACGATTGCAGGCCTTGCCTCGATCACACCGGCCTCCGGCTATGTTGGCCCGGTTGAAGCGCTGATTATCGGTGCGGTTGCTGGTGTGCTGTGTCAGGAAATGTGCAACGTGGTCAAAAACATGCTCAACATCGACGACACGCTTGACGTGTTCGCCGTGCACGGCATTGGCGGCATCTTCGGCACGATCATGATCGCAGGCTTTGGCCATAACCCAATGATCCCACAGCTTGGCTCATTGGCCATCGTTGGCATCTTCACCATCGTTGTGACTGTGATCCTCGTAAAAGTTGCAGGCGCGATTTCGCCCCTGCGCGTGAGCGAGGAAACCGAAACAGGCGGCCTTGATCTCGCGACACATGGCGAGCGTGGCTACGACCTGACGTCCTAAAAAGAACGGTCCTCTGCCCCTTTAGCTGGGCGGAGGACCAGCCCCATATAACTGCTCGGCACGCGCCTCAAAGGCCCGCACCACACGCTGCATCGCCTCGTGAAAGACCAAACCAATCAGCTTTTGCAGCACGATTGATTTGAACTCAAAATCCACAAAGAACGACACTTCACAGCTTTCATCGTCGATGGGCACGAAGGACCAATTGTTGATCAGGTATTTGAACGGCCCGTCCAAATACTCCACATCAATTTTGCGGGGTTTTGGCGATAGGGTCACGCGCGATCCAAATTTCTCCCGAAAGACCTTGAAGGACACGATCATATCCGCGTCCACCACTTCACTCAGGCCAGCATCGCGACGCGACCGGATTCGGCACCCGCTGCACCATGGCAAAAACTGAGGGTAGGACTCGATATCAGCGATCAAGATATACATCTGATCGGCTGAATACGGCAATATGCGGGTTTCTGAATGGGTCGTCATCGCAGGGGTATATATCAGTGAATTCTGAATTTAAAAGGCCGGTGGAAACTTGTTTGCGCCATCACTAAGAAGGTATGGCAAAACTGTTGCAAAGGCGTGAAATGGACCACTCGAATTATGTGATTGATCAAATGATCTCAGCAAAATCAATTGCCGCGCGGGTCGAGGCCTTGGCAGACGAGATCGCGGACCATTTCAATGACACCAACAAGCTGATCGTGGTCGGCCTGTTGCGTGGGTCGTTCGTGTTTATTGCGGATCTGGTGCGCGAGATTGATCTGCCGGTGGAGGTCGATTTTCTGGAGACGTCGTCTTATGGCAACAGCACGGAAAGCTCGCGAGAAGTGCGTATTCTCAAGGACTTACGTGGCGAGATCGAAGGGCGTGACGTGCTTGTGGTCGAGGACATTGTTGACACCGGGCACACGCTCAATCACGTTCTGGACATCCTGAAAACCCGTCATCCCGCCCGTTTAGAGGTCTGCGCATTGCTCGACAAACCCTCGCGCCGCGAGGTCGATGTTAAGGCGACTTGGACCGGTTTTGAAATTCCCGACAAGTTCGTCGTTGGCTACGGTATCGACTATGCACAGCGCAATCGTAACCTGCCCCATATCGGCGCCGTGCGCTTTCTTGAGACATGAATTTCATCTGGCTGATGCGCGCAAAGCGTTGGGTCCAGAACCCACCGTCACCAAAACGCATAAAGCTGGTGTTTGGCGTGATCGGCCTGTGTTTGGTGCTGTTTGGAATTGAGTATTTTTGGGGATGGCCGGATTGGCTCACGGCTGACAACCCAAGGCGCGTGTTGCGCTAGAGATTTGTGAGCCCCGCCGTAGGTGACGGAGCTCACGAGATTGGTTTAGATCAGAGTTCTTCGAGCGCTTTTACAGCTTTCTCAAGCACGTCCTTCTTGACCTTCTTTTCTTTCACTTCAGCGATCTCAAGGATGAAATCGACGACTTTATCCTCGTAGATCGGTGCAGAGATCTGCTGCTGAGCGGCTTGATCTTTCTGAATATATTCAATGAATTCACGCTCTTGGCCCGGATACTGGCGTGCTTGCGTGATCACGGCCTGCTGCATTTCCTGCTCAGACACTTTGATCTCGTTTTTGCCGCCGATTTCTGCGAGCAGCAGGCCGAGACGCACGCGACGATCCGCAAGACCATTGGCCTCATCCGTCACTTCGATCTCAGGGTGGTCATGCCCTTCAACGTCTGGATTTTCATTGTGCCAAAGCTGATGCGCGATCGCTTTTGCTTCGTTTTCAAGCAAGCTTGGCGGCACTTCGAACTTCACGCTATCGCTCAACTCATCCAAAAGCTTGCGCTTCATGACTGCGCGGGCGGCTTGGCCGTATTCGATTTCTAGGCGTTCCGAGATTTGGGTTTTGAGACCTTCCAAATCTTCAGCGCCAAACTTTTTGGCCATTTCGTCGTCGATTTCGGCGGCTTTGGGCTCTTTGACTTCCTTAACGGATACTTCAAAGACCACTGGCTGACCGGCGAGCTCTGCGACTTGGTATTGCTCAGGGAAGCTGACTTCGACGTTTTTGTCTTCGCCGGCTTTCAAGCCAACTAGCTGCTCTTCGAAACCGGGGATGAAGCTGTTGGAGCCGAGAACGAGCGGATAGTCTTCGGCGGTGCCGCCATCAAACGCTTCGCCGTCTTTCATTCCTTTAAAGTCGATGATCACTTGGTCGCCGTCTTTGGCCTTGGAACCCTTCTTGCGCGGCTCAAAATTTTGAGCATTTTTGGCAAGGTTTTCAAGGCTTTCGTCGACGTCCTTAGAGTCCGCTTCGATCACCATTTTCTCAAGCTTGATCGATTTGAAATCAGGCTCTGGAATTTCAGGAAGGCATTCGTATTTGATTGCGAGTTCGACGTCGTCGCCTTGCTTCCAGTTCTCGCCATCGACCATTTCCATGGCGGGCTGCTGGGCGGGACGGTCGCCGGATTTCTCGAAATGGCCGGACATGGCCTCATCAACGGCTTGCTGCATGGCTTCGCCCATGACTTTCTCGCCGTACATCTTTTTCAGCAACGCAATCGGCGCTTTGCCTTTGCGAAAACCCTTGATCTCGATATCGCCACGGGCCTCTTCGAGCTTCTCGTTAACCTTGGCATCCAACTCGGCGCCAGTGATCTTAAGCGTGTAGCCGCGCTTGAGGCCCTCGTTAAGAGTTTCCGTTACATCCATGAAATCGCTTCCTTTTTCGCATTTCCTTTGGTGCGGGTGAAGGGACTCGAACCCCCACGCCTCGCGGCGCCAGAACCTAAATCTGGTGCGTCTACCAATTCCGCCACACCCGCATAACCATATAAGCGGCCACGAGGGCCGCCTGTTCTTGGCGGCTCTTTAGCGCATGTTTTAAGGGGTGGCGAGCGAAAAATGCGGGGTTTGGGTGCGATAGGAACATTGTGAGAACAAAAATCTTGATCCGTTAACGATTGAGCGGTACTGAGGAGCAAGAACAGGAGGTGAACATGAGGTTTGAACGTCTTGGTCCGACTGCGCCAGATTGGCTTGCACAAACACGGCACAGATACGGTGAAAAGGCGGTGCAGCTTGCACAAAAATCGCGCCGCGCGGAGCTGTTTTTCGTCAAGAAGTTACCGATAAGTGAAGATGCGGCGACCCTGCCCCGCGCACGAGTTCCAGCGAATGCCAATGATGCGCGGGAGGCTTTTCGGGCGGCGCACCGTGCGCACATGACCGCGCTGCAAGAATTGGCCGAGAGCGAGCCTTACGTTTAGACGCCGAGCGTGCGGAAGACTTTGGGGAGTTCTTCGGGGATGTCTTCGGCGATCAGGCCGGGGCCGAAACTCAGCGCGCATTCGGTGTGGAGCCATGCGGCGGTTTGGGCGGCCTGTTTGGGTGAGAAGCCGCGCGCCAAGAGGCCGGTTATGAAACCAGCAAGAACGTCGCCCGATCCTGCTGTCGCAAGCCATGGTGCGGAGCGCTCGTATTGAGATGAGTTGATTGAGGTGAAACCCGTTTCATCTACAATGACTGTGTCGGCACCCTTGTAGAGAATTGTGCAGCCAGCGCGTTTTGCAGCCTCGCGGGTTGCGTCGACTTTTGAGTAAGCCGGGCCTTTGGTTGCAGGGGCGTCGAGCTTGGCTTGTAGGTCTGAGAACAGACGCTTGAACTCGCCGCCATGTGGGGTGAGGACGCAGTTTTTGTGGAGCTGGTTTAAGAGTTGATCTGGGTCGTCTTTGAAAACGCTGAGGGCGTCTGCATCAAGTACGCAGCTTCGGCCTGTGGCCAATGCGGTTTGCACGAAGTCCTTTGTGCGGTCTGTGAGGCCCATGCCGGGACCAAGGCAGAGGGCGTTGATGCGGTCGTCTTCTAGGGCGGATTGGAAGTTGGATGCGTCTTTGAGGGATTTTAGCATGATGGCGGTTAAGTGCATGGCGCATTCATGTTTGGCGGAGGGTGGGCAACCTACTGTCACAAGTCCTGCGCCTATTCGAAGTGCGCCGCGTGCGGCGAGGCGAGCAGCACCGGTTTTACC
>CAZQMR010000090.1:0-11636 GCA_964594465.1 uncultured Rhodobacterales bacterium | reverse complement strand
CTGATGGCGGGGATTGAGGCGCAGTTTGCGCCGCCGGTTTATGAGGTTTTTGATCCTTTTGGACTGGATGAGGCCTCTGCATGGGATGCGGGTCTGCGCTCTTTTGTGGATACCAATGTGTCGGATCATAAGAATCCAGCCTATGCGATTGTAACCGTTTCTCTGAAGGCGCATGGGCAGACGCCCGGCGATGCGACGAGCGATCAGATGCGGGTACTGGCCGAGATTGCGGAGGATTACGGCCATAACGAGCTAAGGGTGAGCCACGAGCAGAATATCATCCTGCCCCATGTGCATCGCGCCCATATCGCCAAGATCTATAGCCGCTTGAAAGAGGCGGGATTGGCAACGGCGAATATTGGGCTGATCTCGGATATTATCGCTTGTCCGGGCATGGATTATTGTGCGCTGGCAACGGCGCGTTCGATCCCAGTGGCACAAGAGATTGCGCAGCGCTTTGATGCGCTAAAACTGGAGCATGAGATTGGGCCGCTCAAGATCAAAATCTCGGGCTGCATCAATGCCTGTGGGCATCATCATGTAGGGCATATTGGTATTCTGGGCCTTGATCGTGCTGGGGTGGAAAACTACCAGATCACGCTGGGTGGCGATGGAACCGAGACGACGGTGATTGGGGAGCGCACTGGGCGGGGCTTTGCCTATGATCAGATTGTGCCTGCGGTGGAGCGGTTGGTGCGGGCCTATCTTGATCTGCGCAGCTCTGAGGCGGAGACGTTTCTGGAGGCGTATCGCCGACTTGGATTGGCTCCGTTCAAAGAGGCTCTTTACCCTCAGGAGGCTGCTCGTGCCGCTTGAACAAGCGCCTCCCTCGCTGCAGCGCTGGGTGGCTGACCTGAATGTCGGGACGCAGCATTTTGCGGCCAAAACACTGCTTGGAATTGCGCTCAGCGATCCGATGTTTGGGCGTGTGGCGCTGGTTAGCTCTTTTGGTGCAGAATCTGCGGTGCTGTTGCATATGGTGTCGGTGATCAATCGGGATTTGCCGGTGCTGTTTGTGGACACCGGGCTGCTGTTTGAGGAAACGCTGGCCTATCAATTGGCGCTATCGGAGACGCTTGGACTGCGCGATGTGCGGGTGATCCGGGGCGATACGTCGATTGTTGACCCTGATGATAGCCTGCATCAGCGCGATGTGGATGCGTGTTGTCACTTGCGCAAAGTCGCGCCGCTGCAAAACGCCCTTAGAGGCTTTGATACATGGATTACTGGGCGCAAACGGTTTCAGGGTGGACGGCGCGCTGAGCTTGAGACCTATGAAATAGACGGCGCGCGTTTGAAGGTTAACCCATTGGCGCGGTGGCGGTCTGAGAATGTGCTGGAATATCGTGAAAACAATGGGTTGCGCCCGCACCCTCTTGTTGCGCGTGGGTATCCTTCGATTGGGTGTAGGCCGTGCACATCGAAGGTGGCACCGGGTGAAGATGCGCGCTCTGGTCGCTGGGCAGGCGCGGAAAAGACAGAATGCGGGATCCATTTTGAAAGTGGCCGCATGGTGAAAACAGGAGTTGAGACATGAGTGTGATTGTACGAGATGCGGGGTTTGCCGCAGAGGGTTTGAATGCAGGCTTTGTGACACTTGAGGAATTTGATGGCATAGGCGCTGTTGATTTGACGAGTGATACAGAGCGGGATGCATTGGCCGGGCTTTTGGGGGCGTCTGCTATCCGCATAGATTTTCCGAGTTTTGCGGATGGGCGCGGATTTGGTCTGGCGCGGGCCTTGCGCTCGCTTGGATATGCGGGGCGGCTGCGGGCCAAAGGGCATGTGATTGCGGATCAGTATTTGAACGCGCGACTGTCTGGTTTTGACGAGGTTGAGATTTCTGATGAATTGGCCGAGCGGCAACCGGAGGCGCAATGGGTTGCGCGGGCTGGGCGGATTTCGAGCAACTATCAAGCACGTTTAAGAGGTGTCGCGTAATGCCCTTGGATCAAAAGAAGGACGCGCGGATACTGCCGGATGCGCAGGTTGTGACCTCGGTTAAGCATTATACGGATCGGCTGTTTTCGTTTCGGGTGACGCGGCCGCAGAGCTTGCGGTTTCGCTCGGGCGAGTTCGTGATGATTGGGCTGCTGAAGGAGGATGGCAAACCGCTTCTGAGGGCGTATTCCATTGCGTCTCCTGCTTGGGATGACGAGTTGGAGTTTTATTCGATCAAGGTGGCTGATGGGCCGCTGACATCGCGGTTGCAAAAGATCGGCGTGGGGGATGCGGTCATTGTGCGCCCTAAACCAGTTGGCACGCTGGTGCTGGATGCGCTTTTGCCGGGCAAGCGGTTGTGGCTTGTGGCAACGGGGACGGGGTTTGCGCCTTTTGCATCCTTGCTGCGCGACCCAGAGGTTTATGAGCGTTTTGATGAGGTGATCGTAACCCATACCTGCCGCGAGGATATTGAGCTGGCCTATAGTGCGGAGTTGATCGCGCGGCTTGAACATGATCCGCTTGTTGGGGAAGCGGCGGCTCAGAAGTTGCGCTACTTTCCGACGGTGACGCAACGCGGCGAAGGTCAGAAGGGGCGGATCACTGACTTGATGCGTTCGGGTGAGGTTTTTTCTGCGTTGGGTGTGCCGGCACTTGGGACAGAAGACCGGGTGATGATTTGTGGCTCCATGGGGCTGAATGCCGATATGAAAGCTATTTGCGAGGCAGCAGGGCTTGTTGAGGGGGCCAATTCGGAGCCGGGAGGTTTTGTGGTTGAAAAGGCGTTTGTCGGTTGATGTCGAGCTTCCGTTACTTCTCTAGAGGAGTAACGGAGCAATTTTGGCATTTTTGGATTTGATGCTAGTAGGTTACATCATTTTATTAACCTTGGTTGTCTTGTCCGGCGCTCTATCGTAAGTCTGAGTTATGACGACAGGCGATTTCACAATATTTGCAGTGTTACAAAGCGGAAAGCTGGAGCTTGAGGCTCTCATGCTGGCGGCCTCGCTTCGGGAAACAGGGTGCACTCTGCCGTTGGTTTTTGCCGAACCGCAGCCGGGTGAACTTTGGGAGCGCGATCCGCGTGTGAGCGATCAAACACTGCGGGCGAGACTGGCGGATTTGGGTGCAGACATCCGGTCGTTTGAGAGCAAATATTTCGGGCAAACCTACCCGCAAGGCAACAAGATCGAAGGGCTGGCGGTGCTGGAACCAGACCACCCCTTTGTTTTCTTTGACACTGACACCCTTTTCTTGACCGATCCCAGTCAGGTGCCGTTCGATTTTGAACGGCCAATGGGTTCGCTCAAGAGGGAAGGAACTTGGCCCAAGCCAGACATTTACGGGCCCAATTACGCACAGATTTGGGGTGCGCTTTATGAGCGGTTTGGCCTCGACTTTGAGAGCTCGCTTGATATGCGCGAACCGGAGGAATTCTGGGGCAGGTTTTTGTATTTCAACGCAGGGATGTTTTTTTACAAGTGCCCCAAAATTTTCGGGCAGAGCTTTTTGGAGAAATCCTTGACCATCCGGGATGAAGAACTGCCCGAGCTTGATGGTCAAAAAATGGACCCATGGCTTGATCAGATTGCATTGCCATTGGTTGTTCATGAACTGGGCGGCGGGCGCGACACGCTTCCAAAAGGGCTCATCGATGGCGTGGTGAGTTGCCATTATCGGTTTTTGAGCTTGTTATATGCGCGGGAAAGCGATGCTGCGGTGGACATGCTTGAAAACGTTGCAAAGCAGAACAAAAACAAGAAGTTTCTGCGAAATTCTAAAGCATATCGAAAGCTTGTTCTTCAGGGCAAGGGAGCAAAGATCCGTAGCATGTTTGATCGCGGGCGCCCGCTTGCCAAAGAAGCAATGTATCGCAATCGAATTCGCGCCGCGAACCTGTGGATCAGGTAGAACGACGAGCGGATTTTTCGTCGTGCCCGGAGGTGCCTTCGCGCCGTGTCAGCTCGGCCTCGACATCCGACAGGCTTAGATCAGAAGCGTGTAGGACGACCAATAAGTGGTAAAGCACGTCGGCAGCTTCAGCTGTGAGATTGGCTTGATCTTCTTGCACAGCCGCAATCACCGCCTCAACGGCTTCTTCGCCAAACTTTTCTGCACATTTTGCAGTGCCTTTGGCGAATAAGCTTGCTGTGTAAGAACTGTCGGGCGCGGCACCTTTTCGGGCCGAGATTGTTGCATCCAACCGTTTCAATGCGTCTGACATGCTAAAGCCTCACTGCGATATTGTTGGTGGCCATATGGTTTTTTGCCTCGGCGATTGTGAAGTCCCCGAAATGGAAGATTGACGCGGCCAGAACCGCCGAAGCGTGCCCTTCAATGACACCGTCAACAAGGTGATCAAGATTCCCAACGCCGCCGGAAGCAATAACCGGGATGTTGAGCGCATCGGAAATGGCACGGGTCAAGGGCAGGTTGTAGCCATTGCGGGTGCCATCGCGATCCATGGACGTAAGGAGGATTTCTCCCGCACCGCGCGCGGCCATATCTTTGGCGAAAGCAATGGCATCAATTCCGGTTTCGCGGCTCCCGCCATGGGTGAAAATCTCCCATTTACCGGGACTGGCGGTCTTGGCGTCGATCGCGACAACGATGCATTGAGCGCCGAATTTTGTAGCGGCTTGATTGACTACATCAGGGTTGGCAACGGCAGCAGAATTGAAGCTGACTTTATCGGCCCCGGCCAGTAGCAACTGGCGCACATCGGCCGGGGTGCGCACTCCGCCACCGATGGTTAGCGGCATAAAACATTGCTCGGCAGTGCGGCGGGCCAGATCCAAAAGCGTGCCGCGGTTTTCCAAGGTTGCGGCAATGTCGAGGAAACAAAGCTCATCAGCCCCGGCGGCATCATATGCTTTTGCCGCTTCGACAGGGTCTCCCGCATCGATAAGATCGACGAAATTCACGCCCTTTACGACGCGGCCGTCTTTGACGTCGAGGCAGGGGATGATGCGAGTTTTGAGCATATGCGAACCTTTGCGTTGCTCAGGCTTTTAGCGGGTTTTTGGCGGGTTTTGAAGCTGTCATTCCAGCAGCCAAACGCATGTTACTTCTCTAGAGAAGTAACGGAGATTTTGGAGCGTTTATCGTATACATTTCTGCGGCTTACATGGTGTAGTTAAAGTGTCCGGAGTGGAAAAATCACCCTCTCAGGGCCGCAATTCCATCGCCCAGCGAAAAAGCGTTTTCATAGAGTGCTCGACCGGAAATGGCGCCATCAAGAGCAACACCGCACCCGCGCAGATTGCGCAGGTCGTCCAATGTGCTGACCCCGCCTGATGCAATAACCGGGATCGATACGGATTGCGCAAGCTTTGCGGTCGCTTCTACATTGGGGCCTTGCATGGCACCGTCGCGGTCGATGTCGGTGTAGATGATTGCGCTGACGCCAACATCCTCGAACTTGCGCGCGAGATCGACGGCCGTGATGTCTGTGGTTTCGGCCCAACCCTCGACTGCGACCATGCTATTGCGCGCATCGATGCCCACGGCCACCTGACCGGGAAATTCCCGTGCGGCTTGTGTCACAAGCTTAGGATCGCGCACTGCAATGGTGCCTAAAATGACCCGCGAAAGACCTTTGGCCAACCAGCTTTCAATCGTCACAAGATCACGAATTCCGCCCCCTAATTGGGCTGGAATGTTGGTCGCCGCCAAAATGGCTTCAACTGCTTGGGCGTTTACAGGCGCACCAGCAAAGGCACCGTTGAGATCGACCAGATGAAGCCACTCAGCTCCTGCGTCTTCAAAGGCTTTGGCCTGATCTGCGGGCTTTGTATTAAATACCGTGGCTTGATCCATTTCGCCTTTGTAAAGGCGCACGCATGCGCCATCTTTAAGGTCAATTGCTGGGTATAGGATCATGAGTGGTGCAGCTCTTTTTTGTGGTTTGAAAATCGGCGGACTCCTACCAACCGTGATGGGGGGGTGCAAGGTCAGCCTTGACGCAACCGGTGTTGCCGACGCAGATTTGTAGGGAATATGAATCTTGGGAGAGATGAAATGCTGAAAGTTCTGATTTGTGCTATTGTCCTATCCGCGCCAATCGCAAGCCTAGCTGGTACCGTTAATGGTCTTTACCGGACCGAAGCGAATGAAGAAGGCAGTTATTTGGTGATCAAATTTGCGCCCTGTGCCAGCAATGCCGCGCAAAGCTGCGGCACGATCATCAAAGCGATGGACAAAAATGGTAAGTCTGCATCGGATTATGAGCATCTTGGCAAAAAGATCGTTTGGGCGATGAAGGACAAGGGCGATGGTAAGTACTCCGGTGGCAAGATTTGGGCGCCGGATACAGACAAAACCTATTCATCAAAGATGACAGTGCAAAGCGGCAGCCTGAAAGTTTCTGGCTGTATTGCGATCATTTGCCGTTCACAGCTTTGGAAGGCTACAAAGTAACTAGGGCTTCCAAGTCAGAAAATTCGCCAGCAGCCGCAACCCGGTTGACTGGCTTTTTTCTGGGTGAAACTGGGTGCCAATCATGTTGTCCCGCCCAATGGCAGCCGTGATTTCTTGCCCGTGATCGCAAGTGGCAATGCGCATGGCCGGATCATTTGGCATCATGTGATAGGAATGCACAAAATAGGTGTGATCGCCGGAGTTTAGCCCTGCGAAAACCGGGTGTTCACTGAGCAGTGTCAGGGCGTTCCACCCCATATGCGGGACTTTGAGGGTAGGATCGCTTGGCTTGAGCGCGATCACCTCGCCGCCGATCCAGTCAAAACCGGGCGTGTCTTGAAACTCGCGCCCGACGCTGGCCATCATTTGCATGCCGACACAAATGCCCAAAAAGGGCACGGCGTCGTCGATCACGCGAGTTTTGATGGCGTCAAACAGGTCCGGGCGGCTGGTGAGGCCGCTTAGGCAATCTGCAAAAGCACCCACGCCGGGCAAAACGATGCGATCTGCTGTGCGCACAAGCTTTGGGTCATTTGTGACGATCACCTCGCCGCTATTGGTCTCATCCGCCATGCGCGCTAGGCTTTTTTCAGCAGAGCGCAAATTACCGCTGTCATAGTCAATCAGTGCAGTAATCACAGCTTGCCCTTTGTTGAGGGTATTTCGTCTGCTTTGCGTGGGTCAGTCTCAAGCGCATCGCGCAAGGCACGGGCAACGGATTTGAACGCAGCCTCAGCGATATGGTGTGAGTTGATCCCGTCGAGTTTCTCCACGTGGAGCGTAAGGCCAGCCTGTGTGGCAAATGCGGTGAAAAACTCACGCACCAGTTCTGTGTCGAACGTGCCGATTTTTTGCGCGGTCATCTCGACATTCCAAACCAGATAGGGCCGCCCGGATATGTCCAAAGCTGCACGAACCAGCGTGTCATCCATCGGCAGCAGGCAATCGCCGTAGCGGCGGATGCCCTTCTTGTCGCCCACGGCCTGCGCCAGCGCTTGACCGAGCGCGATGCCGGTGTCCTCAACCGTGTGGTGATCGTCGATATGCAAATCGCCCTTCGCGCGGGTTTTCATGTCAATCAGCGCGTGGCGGGCCAGCTGGTCGAGCATATGATCAAAGAAGCCGACGCCGGTTTGATTGTCGTAAGAACCGGTTCCATCAAGGTCGATCTCAACGATGATGTCGGTTTCTGCCGTTTTGCGAGAGATGGTTGCGCTGCGCATGGGGTCTTGCCTCTGGGCTTTGATTTCAAGGCGCTTATAGGTCGTTCAGGGGGGGAGGCCAAGAGTGGGCTGGCGACAAAGATGGCGCGTGTCGTTTTGGGGTTTCCGCCGAGGGGCAAGCCGCCTAACGTCCGACCCAAAGTGATGGGAGAGAGCATGGAGCGCAAAGATCGCATTGACGGGCAGGGTGCGCTTATTTTGATCGCATTCTCGATGGCGCTTGGGCTTAATCAGGCGCTGGTCAAGATCATGAACGACGCGCTTCAGCCGGTATTTCAGGCAGGCTTGCGCTCTGTGGTTGCGATCATTCCGGTTCTGCTGATCTCGCTCTATTTCAAGCGGCGATTGAGCATTTCGGATGGCTCACTCATTCCGGGCATTCTGACGGGCTGTTGTTTCGCGGCTGAGTTTGTTCTGCTGTTTTTGGCGCTTGAATATACATCTGTGGCGCGGGCTTCGATCTTTTTCTACACGATGCCGTTCTGGCTCGCAGTTGCTGCGCATTTCCTTATTCCGGGCGAGCGATTGACGATTTGGCGGGTGCTAGGTTTGGGATTGGCGGTGGTTGGTGTGAGTATCGCGCTGGGCGGCGGCGGTGATCTTGGCCCCAAGGCGCTGCTTGGCGATGTCATGTGTTTGATTGGAGCGATGTTTTGGGCGGTGATTGCTTTGATGGCCCGCAAAACCAAGCTCGCCAATTCCTGCCCTGAAATGCAATTGCTTTATCAGCTTGTGGTGTCCGGTATCATTTTGGTCCCGTTCTCGCTGCTGTTTGGCGATTGGGTGCGGGAATTCACGCCGGTTTATGGTGCGATCTTTGCGTTCCAGTGTTTTGGGATTGTCGGGGTCGGTTTTCTGACATGGTTCTGGGTGCTCAAGCGATACCCGGCCAGCGATATGGCGTCATTCGGGTTTCTGGCACCGGTTTTTGGGGTGATTTTCGGCTGGCTGCTCTTGGAAGAGGCGATCACTTGGGACATCGTTCTGGCAATGGCATTGGTGGCGGTTGGGATTTATTTGGTGAATGCCCGCTTTGCCAAAGCGAAAACGCCTGCATGATTGTCGGAAATCGGCAAAAAATGCCGTATCTGCGTTGCTCTTTTGGCTAAAGATCAGCAAGTTTTCAGTCGTGGAATATGAGAGGTCTTGAGCCATGCGTTTGACATGCCCTTTGTGCGGAAGCCGTGACAGCCGGGAGTTTTCCTATTTGGGAGATGCAAAACTGCTCGACCGTCCGGCGGCTGACGCACCGTTTGAGGATTGGCATGAATATGTGCATTTGCGCGACAATCCCGAAGGACTCCATGATGAGCTTTGGTTGCATGACTATGGGTGTCGGTCGTATTTGAAGGTACGCCGCAACACCAAGACCCATGTGGTCGAGAGCATCCAAACTGTTGATGAGGTGAAGGCATGAGCCGCATTGCATCAGGGGGATTGATTGATCGAAGCAAGCCGCTGCGCTTTTCCTTTGATGGTCAGACCTATAGCGGGTTTCAGGGCGACACGCTGGCCTCAGCGCTTTTGGCCAATGATGTGCGGCTGATGGGGCGCTCGTTCAAGTATCACCGCCCGCGTGGTGTGGTGACCGCTGGCTCGGACGAACCAAATGCGTTGATGCAAGTTGGCACGGGCGCGCAGATGGTGCCCAATACCCGCGCAACCGTGCAGGAGATTTACGAGGGGCTGACGGCGGTATCTCAGAACCGCTACCCATCGCTGTCGTTCGATATGATGCAGGTCAATGATTTGGCCGCACCGTTATTGTCCGCCGGGTTTTATTACAAGACTTTCATGTGGCCCAAGGCATTTTGGGAGAAACTCTACGAGCCGATCATTCGTAAGGCGGCAGGTCTGGGCGCGCTGAGCGGCAAGCCCGACGAAGAGATTTACGACAAGGCATATGCCCATTGCGATATTCTTGTGATTGGCGCTGGGCCTGCAGGCTTGATGGCGGCGAAAACGGCAGCCAAGGGCGGTGCGCGGGTTATTTTGGCGGATGAGGATGCGCTGCCTGGTGGGCGTTTGAATTCTGAGACGCTGGAGGTTGCGGATCAAGATGGCTCTGACTGGGCGGCGGGGATTGCGGCGGAACTGGCTGCGATGCCCAATGTGCGGGTCATGACGCGCACGACGATTACGGGTGCCTATGACACAGGAACATTCGGTGCGTTGGAGCGGGTAGGAAATCACGTTGGAACTTTGCCTGATGGGGCGCCGCGCCAAACATTTTGGCGTATTGCTGCTCAGCGGGCGATCCTTGCGGGCGGTGCGTTTGAGCGGCTTATGGCGTTTCCGATGAATGACCGGCCCGGGATAATGTCTGCCGCAGCATTGCGGACGTATGTGAACCGCTATGGCGCAGCACCTGCGGACAACATCGCGTTGTTTATCAACAATGATGATGCGGCCCGCACTGTGCGTGACTTGGATGAGGCTGGCGTGAGCATTGCGGCGCTGATTGATACAAGGCCAGGTGCGATCCATGATGTGCCATGCCGAGTGATTGCGGGGGGGCAGGTTGTTGGCACCAAGGGGCGTTTGGGGCTGTCCGAGATTTCTGTGCGTGATGCCCATGGTGGCCTGCATCAGATCAAATGCGAGGCCTTGGGCGTCGCTGGCGGATGGAACCCTGAGGTGCATCTGACCTGTCACATGAATGGCCGCCCGGTTTGGCGCGATGACATTGCCGCCTTTGTGCCGGTTGAAAACGCGGTGCCGGGGCTGTCTGTTGTGGGCGCGGCGAACGGGAATTTCTCTACCGCGCAGGCATTGCGTGATGGTGTTGCAGAGGCGAAGGTCGTGCTCAAGGATTTGGGCTTGAAGGTGCCGCGTTTGGCAGCGCCTGCGGCAGAAGATGCGCCGGTGTCGATCACACCGTTTTGGCATGTGAAAGATGCAAAGGGTCGCATGTGGCTCGATTTCCAGAACGATGTCACCACCAAGGATGTGGCGCTTTCGTATCAGGAAAACTTCCGCTCCGTTGAGCATATGAAGCGTTATACCACGCTGGGGATGGCAACAGATCAGGGCAAGCTCTCAAATGTGGGTGGCCTTGCTATAATGGCTGAACTCACGGGGCAAAGCATCGAGGAGACCGGCACTACTACATTCCGCCCACCTTTCAACAGCGTTGAGCTGGCCGCTTTGGGAGCGCGCTCCAGTGGGAAGGGCTTTCAGCCTGAGCGGTTCACCACGTCCCACGACTGGGCTTTGGCGCTGGGCGCGCCTTCGGTGGAGGCGGGGCTTTGGTATCGCGCGCAATGGTTCCCGCAAGAGGGAGAGACCCATTGGCGCGACTCTGTTGATCGTGAGGTCAAAATGGTGCGCTCCACGGTGGGGATTTGTGACGTCTCGACCCTTGGCAAAATCGAACTGAGCGGGCCGGATGTTGGTGCTTTCCTTGATTTGGTTTACACCAATATGTTCTCAAGCTTGAAGGTTGGCAAAACCCGCTATGGCCTGATGCTGCGCGAGGACGGCATCGTGATGGACGATGGAACTACCGCGCGCCTGAGCGAAAATCATTACGTGATGACCACAACAACGGCAGGCGCGGGTGCTGTGATGAGCCATTTGGATTTCGTCAGTCAGTGCATCGCGCCGCATCTGGACGTGACCTACATCTCAACGACCGAAAGCTGGGCGCAGTTCGCCGTAGCAGGGCCAAAGTCGCGCGAGCTGTTGGATGGTTTTTTGGACGAAAACATCACCGACGACACATTCCCCTTCATGGCGTGTGGTGATGTGACGATTGGCAATGTGAAGGGACGCTTGTTTCGCATCTCCTTTTCTGGCGAGCATGCTTATGAGATCGCGGTTCCCGCCCGCTACGGCGATGCACTGGTGCGAGAGCTGCACACACGGGCAGAAGCGCTTGGCGGTGGTGCATACGGGACCGAGGCGCTCAATGTGCTGCGCATCGAAAAGGGCCACATCACCCATTCGGAAATTCACGGGCGCACAACGGCTGCGGATTGCGGCATGGGGCGCATGGTGTCTGCCAAGAAGGATTGCATTGGCAAAGCCATGTCCGAGCGACCGGGCCTGAAT
>CAZQMR010000089.1:0-11722 GCA_964594465.1 uncultured Rhodobacterales bacterium | reverse complement strand
GGCCGATCCCGAATTGGAACCAAAATCCTGCTCGCCTTTTGCTTTACGGCCATCCTAACGCTTGGTGTGGCTGGTGTCGGCTTGCTTGGATTTAAGGACGTCAAATCTGAATTTGAAAAAATCACTGAAGACCGGCTGCCTGAAATTGCAACGATGACCCGTATTTCTGAGATTTCGGCAGACATTGTTCAGGATGTTTCGCGCATTGCGGCTGCAACTAGCCTTGGGGAACTTACGGCTGGCGCCTTGTCAATCGAAGAAACTCTGATTGAATTGCGCTACCGTATGAGCGGATTGGCCGATGAGACGCTTGCAGACGATATTCAAGCGAAAATCTCGAAGTTTGAGGCCGCAATACAAGCCGTTGTTGGCGATGTGTCTGGTGTGCTTGGACAGCGGGTCGCCATCCAAGCTGGCATAGAGGAGCTTGCGGCCCTTAAGAAGACGTCTCAGCAGGAGATTCAGTTTTTTGCTCAAACTGCACAAAGTGAAATCACAACGGGTGAGGCACGAACCGTAAATGTGAGCCGCAAAGCGGTTGCCCAAATCTCCGAAGTTGAACTTGAGCGGCTCACCACGTTGGGACGCCTGAATTATCAGAGCAACCGCGCAACCAGCTTGATTTCAACCCTTTTGATTTCGCAAATCACGCCAACTACTTTTTCGGCAGCTCAGGATCTGCGCGAGTATTTGCAAGCACTTGAGTACCAGGTGCGGGAAGCTCAAAAGCAGCCAGACTTAATACGGCCCGAGACCGTTTCAGCAATCAACTTATTGGTAACCGAGGGGCGCGATCTGATCGAAAACACGTCTTATCGTGATGCTGGCACTGGCATTGCCGTTATGGAAAAGAACATCATTGCGCTCTCTGCGTTGTTGGAAGACGACATTGAAGCACAAAAACTGCGATTAAAAGATACGACGAAAGCGTCGTTTGGTTCCGTCATCAAAGAAATGAACAGCTTGATTGCTGATGAAGTGAACCAGTTGAGTTTTGCGCTTCAACAGCAAAGGCGTTTTGACACGTTCTTTAGCGAGATAGCCCGAATAGTGGCGCTGGATGACAGTGAAGCCATTGATAAACAAGGGAAACGTTTGGGAAGACGTGTCAAAAGCATGATCCTTTCCGCAAGTAAAATCAGCCCCAAATTGGAGGATGTCGCTGCTGCCACGGCCCCCTTCTTTAGCCCCGAAACGGGACTGCTGGAAATGCGCAAGACCGAATTGCGATTGACGCAACGGGTCGCGGTTTCCACTGCACTTGGGTTTGAGACGGTAGATACACTAACTGAGACCGCGAACACCTTGGTGTCAGAAAGTTTGGGGAAAATCTCTGCCTCCTCAATGGATGTGAACGCCGAGATTGAAACCTCCCAGCGTGGCATGGTTGTTTTTGGTGCGGCTGTCGTTGGGATGGTGGTTTTGGTAGCCATCTTCCTTGTTTACCGCCGCCTGACATTGCCAATGAAACTGCTCATTGAAAAAACCCAGAAGCTGGCCGAAGGCGATCTGAACGTTGAAATTCCAGCTAGTACTGGGAAATTGGACGAGTTAGGGGAAATTCAGGACGCCTTGCGGGTCTTCAAGGATAACTTATTGGAAGTTCAAACCTTGGCTGAGGCGAAGGCTGAGGCCGATAAACGCGCCGAGCAAGAACATCAAGCGATGTTAGATCGTCTGGAAAAGAGCTTTGGCAATGCCGCACGTGCGGCTGCAGCCGGCGACTTTACCGTGCAGGTGAACGAGACTTTCAATGACCCGATCCTGCACACACTCGCAAATGATCTAAACAGTGTCATTCGCAGCATTGATACAGGCATCACGGATGTCAGCAGCATGTTGCATTCTGTTGCACAAGGCAATCTGACCTGCCGCCTGACCTCCGAGCAAACCGGCGCCTTCGCTTTGCTAAACACAAATGCAAACTCTGCAGCGGAGCGTTTGTCCGACATGATATTCGAAATTCAGGCCGCGGCACATTCAGTACACAGGTTTGTCGATGACATAAAAACCAATACGGAAGATGTCTCTGCGCAAACGTCACAGCAATCCGGGTCCTTGGTAGAAATTGCTCAAACCGTTACGGAAATGGCGCAGGGTGTTTCGGTTTATGCAAGTTCTGCCAATGACGCCAAACAGCTAACCCAAACTGTCGCGGAACTGTCTGACAAAAGTTCCAAAACCGTCGAGAATGCTGTTGCAGCCGTTGGCGACATTGAACGGGATTCTGCGCAAATTGGCGATATTGTGGAATTGATCAATGCTATCGCCTTTCAAACAAATTTGCTGGCGCTGAACGCCGCTGTCGAAGCTGCACGCGCAGGAGACGCCGGTAGAGGATTTGCGGTGGTCGCAACTGAGGTGCGAACTCTGGCGCAACGCGCAAGTGACGCGGCCTCAGAAATCCAAGTCATTATTGCCAAAAGTCAGGAATCCGTAACGCGCGGTGTCGATCTGGTAGGGCAAACCGGAGGTGCGCTGGGCAAAATTACAAGCGGTGTCAACGAGTTGGCAGAAAAATTCATATCTATTTCCAGCGCAGCTGCTGGCCAGGCTGAAGACTTGGCGCAAATCAATCAATGGATTGGTGGATTGGACACAGCGACCGCAAAGAATGCACAAAAATCCGCCTCGACCGCGAAGGCCACAGAGGAGCTATCAGTTCTCTCCAAACGGATGGGAGAGTTGGTGGCCGTGTTTGAAGTGGCGGGCCCGGCGCCGAAAGAACACCCGAACCAAACATTGGAGCATGTCGAGCCGCCCCAAGGCAATCCTATGGCGAAGGAACCAGAGCGGCGCATTGCCTGATACGGCCCCAAACCGAGCCGCAATCCTGCGTATTCAATTCTGGTTTCAAAACCAATTTTAAAGGTTAGGTATTGGCACCACGGATCGCATCGCACACTGCATCGGTGACATCTTGCGTTGTGGCATTGCCGCCAATGTCGGGCGTCATGACACCAGCCTCGCACACCTTTTCAACGGCGGAATATAGACGCTGAGCCGCATCCGGCTCGCCAATATGTTCCAGCATTTGGGCCGCGGTCCAGAACGTGGCAACAGGATTTGCGATGCCCTTGCCGGTAATATCAAAAGCCGAACCGTGAATAGGCTCAAACATCGAGGGAAAGCGGCGTTCGGGATCGATATTTGCGGTCGGCGCAACCCCCAGGCTGCCAGCAAGCGCACCTGCGAGATCGGACAAAATGTCAGCATGAAGGTTGGTGGCGACGATCGTATCAAGACTTTTCGGGTCTTTAACCATGCGAACAGTCATCGCGTCGACCAGCATTTTGTCCCAGGATACATCGGGAAACTCCGACGCAACCTCGGCTGCTATTTCATCCCACATGACCATGCCATGGCGCTGTGCATTGGATTTGGTGACCACAGTCAAAAACTTGCGCGGGCGTGACTGCGCCAGCTTGAAAGCGTAGCGCATGACGCGGGTGACGCCGGTGCGCGTGAAAATGGCAACTTCCGTGCCAACTTCTTCTGGATGACCGCGATGCGCCCGCCCGCCCATGCCAGCATATTCACCTTCGGAATTTTCGCGAACGATCACCCAATCCAGATCACCCGGACCGACATTCGCAAGAGGCGCTTTGATGCCCGGCAAGATTTTGGTCGGGCGCACGTTGGCGTATTGATCAAAGCCCTGACAAATCGGCAGGCGCAGTCCCCAAAGGGTGATGTGATCCGGCACATCAGCTGCGCCCACTGCGCCAAAGAAAATCGCGTCAAAGGACTTGAGTTGCTCGGTGCCGTCTTCTGGCATCAGCGCGCCGGTTTTCTTGTAACGCTCAGAGCCCCAGTCAAAATGGGTCACATCAAGATCAAACCCACCATCACGCTTTGCGAGAACATCAAGCACTTGCAGACCAGCATCAATAACTTCTGGACCAATTCCATCAGCAGGAATGGCGGCGATTTTGTACGAGTTCATCCGAAGCAACCTATTTCAAAAACAGTTGCCCTTAGCTTGCGCTTTCTCCCAGAAGACGCAATGCGTTTTCTTTAAGAATGAGCGGGCGCACTTCGTCCTTGAACGGGGCCGCCTCGAAATCAGCGAGCCACCGGTCCGGGGTGATGGCCGGCCAGTCCGAGCCAAAGAGCATCTTTTTCTTGAGCATTGAATTGGCGTAGCGGATGAAGGTTTCAGGGAAGTATTTCGGGCTCCACCCGGACATGTCGTAATAGACATTGGGTTTGTGCTGAGCGACCGCGAGTCCCTCTTCTGTCCATGGAAAGGACGGATGGGCGAGGATGATTTTCATATCTGGAAAGTCGACAGCCACATCATCCAGATACATCGGGTTGGAATATTTGAGCCGCATCCCCATACCGCCGGGCATGCCTGAACCGACACCGGTTTGGCCTGTGTGAAAGAGCGTGATCACACCCTCTTCTGCACATGCTTCCAGCACGGTGTAGCAGGCTTCGCGGTCATTGGGGAAAAAGCCCTGCATTGTTGGGTGAAATTTGAAGCCGCGCACGCCAAATTCACGCACGAGCCGACGCACTTCACGCGCACCAGCTTTGCCCTTGTGCGGATCAACTGAAGCAAAGGGGATCAGGATGTCATCATTTTCAGCGCAAATCTGTGCGACCTCTTCGTTGGAATAGCGGCGGAACCCAGTTTCACGCTCCGCATCAACCGGGAAAATCACAGCCGCGATATTACGCTCACGGTAGTAAGCAGCGGTGTCTTGAACAGTTGGGAGCATGCCTGACGCGCCGGCGGGATTTTTGAAGTAGGCGGCCATGCCAGACTGAAATTCATTATAGCCGTCGTCCCGACATTCATTGCAGGGTTCTTCCGCATGGGTGTGAAAATCAATGGCTTTGACTTTGGCGAAATCGACCATGGTGCGCTCCGGGTGTAACTTTTGCTGTTTGCAAGATCGTTATACTGATTAACAATTATCGTCCACAACATATTTTGCTCACGTTGTGTTCGATCAATACATGCCACCGAATCGAAACCGCACCCAAAAGCATTCCCGCTGGGAAAAATGAAGACAAATTTACCCTTAGCGGTGCATTGTTGGGCCTATGATGGCCCCTAAACATCAATAATTTCTTCTGCAAAATCACAAAAAATGGGACAAGAAAGTCTCCCTAAACTGAAGAAGCACTTTCCCCCGGCAATTCTAGGTTGCATAGTGTGGTCACTCTGGGAGGAGTGCCGCGCCACATCGGCGCAGGTGAAGCGTGACACCGCAAACGCTTTTGGCGGGCGGTGTCACGCTCGCAATTTTGGTTCGCAGAGGCAGCGACGCGACAATTGTACATTTTCTTACTGCACTTCCTCCGTTGCATAGACGGTCGACTTTTGGGCCGCCAATAAATTGGAATTGCGGGGAATTGAGTGAGCCTTCTTGAATTGAACGACATCACAAAGAGCTTTGGCGCGATACATGCATTGCAAGGCGTCAATCTGACTGTCGAACCGGGCGAAGCGGTTGGCCTGATGGGGGACAATGGCGCGGGCAAATCCACATTGATGAAGATCATTGCGGGTAATTTTCTGCCCAGCAGCGGTGAGATCAGAATTGAGGACAAGCGGGTTGATTTTCACAAACCCCTTGATGCGCGCAATGCGGGAATTGAGATTGTTTATCAAGATCTTGCGCTTTGTGACAACTTGACG
Organism: uncultured Rhodobacterales bacterium; assembly: GCA_964594465.1. GTDB lineage: Bacteria > Pseudomonadota > Alphaproteobacteria > Rhodobacterales > Rhodobacteraceae > CAZQMR01. Next base: position 6,069 of record CAZQMR010000089.1, on the reverse strand, counting down.
GCTGGGGCGAATGTGTTCCTTGGGCGAGAGCTGAAAAAGAAGATTGGGCCGTTTTCGATGCTGGATTATCCGGCGATGTATAAGCGTGCGGGCGAGCTGTTTGCCGAGCTGAAATCGGAGACGCGGCCACGGGATTTGGTGCGCCAGATGTCGGGCGGGCAAAGGCAAGCGGTGGCGATTGCGCGCACGCGGCTTTCGGACCCAAAGCTGGTGCTGATGGACGAGCCAACGGCGGCGATTTCCGTGCGCCAAGTGGCGGAGGTCTTGGCGCTAATCAAGCGGCTGAAGGACACGGGCCATGCTGTTATTTTGGTCTCGCACCGGATGCCGGATGTGTTTGAGGTCTGTGATCGGGTCGCGGTTTTGCGCCGGGGCAGCAAGGTGGCGGACAAGCAGATCAACGAGACCAGCCCAGAAGAGGTGACGGGTTTGATTATTGGGGCGATTGAAGCGGCATGAGCGAGCAAAGAACGGATAAGGCTGCGCGGGATCACGCAGCAATTGATGACAGCATTACGTCTCGGCGCGAGGTTTCGGCCTTTGGCGCGGTGATCCGCACGCAACCGTTTTGGGTTTTTCTGGCGCTGGTTGCGATTGCGGTGGTGATGACCTTTGTGTCGGATGCGTTCATGACCGAGCGCAATATGTTCAACATTTCGCGCAATCTGGCGTTTTTCGGCATTATGGCGCTGGGGATGTCAGCGGTGATTTGCACGGCGGGGATTGATCTTTCGGTTGGCTCGTTGCTGGGGCTGTGCGCGATTACACTGGGGCTGACGATGCAATCGGGCTGGGGGATTGAGGCGGGCTTCATTGTTTGCATGCTCACAGCGACCGTGGTCGGGCTGATCAATGGCATTCTGATTGCCTATTTGAACATGGCGCCTTTTGTGGTGACGCTGGGGATGCTGGCGATGGCGCGCTCCATTGCGATGGTGATTTCCAACAACAAAATGATCTACGAATTTGGCCCGGATATGGAGCTGTTTGAGTGGATTGGCGGCGAGAGCATGATGGGCGTGCCCAATGTGGTTTGGGTGCTAATTACGCTCACCGCGCTCTTTTACTGGGTTTGGAGATTTACCACATGGGGCCGCTGGGTCGTGGCAATCGGGGGCAATCCGCAGGCGGCGAAGCTCGCGGGGATACCTGTGGAGCGCATGATCGTGTCGGTCTATGTGGTTTGCTCGCTTTGCACCGGGCTCGCGGCCTTTATGTTCATTGGCTACACGGGCTCGGCCACCAATGGCATGGGCGTGACTTATGAGCTGAACGTGATTGCCGCCACAGTCATTGGTGGTGCGAACCTCATGGGCGGCGTGGTTTATGCCTTTGGTGCGCCGATTGGGGCAGCCTTGGTCGAGCTTATTCGAAATTCACTGCTGCTGGCGGGCATTCCGGCCCTTTGGCAGCAATTTTTTGTTGGATTGTTCCTGATCCTAGCAGTGCTTTTGGAGCAAATCCGCAATCGAGGGGGCAAGTAGACCCCCACCTACCCCGACTGAAACTCTTCGAACATCCATGGGAGGACTAACATGAAGAGACTACTCACAGCTGTGGCCCTTATTGGCCTGCTCACCCCTGCGGCCGCGATGGCCGATGGAAAGACTTTCGCTCTGGTGCCAAAAGCGATGAACAACCCGTTCTTCGATCTGGCGCGGGATGGTTGCTATAAGGCTCAGGAAGAGCTGGCAGATGTTACCTGTGAATATATTGGGCCCGGTGAGCATACCGAGCTTGAGCAGATCCAGATCGTTCAGGATTTGATCACCAAGGGTGTTGATGGGATCGCCGTGGCGCCGTCAAACGCGCCTGCGATGGCGAAAGTTCTTAAAGCTGCCGCATCCGCAGGCATTCCGGTGATGACATGGGACAGTGATTTGCTGGACAAGGATAAGGACCTGCGCACGACCTATGTGGGCACCAACAACTACAATATTGGTGTGCATCTGGCCGAGCTGATCCAAGCGCGTCATGCCAATGGCGGCACGATTTGTTTGCAAACTGGCGGTGCGGCTGCGGCCAATCACAATGAGCGCCTGAAAGGTGCGCGCGATACGCTGGCTGGCATGGACACTGGCACCCCTCCGGGCAAGGCGCTTGCCGGTGAAGGGGGCTGGACCGAGATTTCGGGCTGTCCGCTCATTACCAATGACGATGGCAATGTAGCGGTTCAGGGCATGACAGATATTCTGGCGGCCAATCCTGATCTGACGGCATTCTTGTCGACGGGTGCGTTTACCCAGTGGTTTGACAATGCCTATCGCAAGGCTGCTGAGCCCTACAAAGCCAAGATGGATGCGGGTGATCTTTCTATTGTTGTAGCGGATACGTTGCCGATGCAGTTGGAGCAGACCAAGGATGGTCTGGGCAATGGTCTTGTGGGGCAGCGCCCTTATGAGATGGGATATAAGGCGATGTTCATCCTCAAGGACATTGTGGACGGCAAATCCGTGAGCGACCCGATCTACACAGGGCTTGATATTTGTAACAACACGAATGTTGATACTTGTGTGAAATAAGCCCTTAGGGTGAAAATTGGCGGCGGCATTCGGGTTCGGGTGCCGCCGTTTTCGTATGGAAGGGCCTGGTCTATGATTGATGCGCATCACCATTTTTGGGATCCCGCGCGGGGGGATTATGGGTGGATGCCTGAGGGTCATCCGGTTTTGAGCCGAGTTTATAGGCCGGGCGATTTGCGCGGGGCACTGGCGGCTTCGGGAGTGGAGCAGACGGTTCTTGTGCAGGCGGCGCCTAGTGTTGCAGAGACGGAGTATTTGCTGGGGATCGCGGAGGCGACGCCTTTTGTGGCCAAGGTTGTTGGTTGGATTGATTTTGAGCGGCCCAGTGATTTGGGCGTGCTGAAGCGACTTGCTGAGCATCCCAAGTTTGCTGGGGTGCGACCAATGATACAGGATTTGCCAGATGTGGATTGGATGCTTAGGCCCGACGTTCAATGGGCCTATGAGGCGCTGGTTGCGCTGGATTTGAGCTTTGATTGTCTGGGATTTCCGCAGCATTTGGCGAATTTCCATACGCTGTTGGTGCGCTATCCCGAGATGCGGGCCGTGATTGATCACTGCATGAAGCCACAATTGCGGGCGCATTCGGCGGCCAATTTTGCGAATTGGGCGGATGGGATGAGCCGCTTGGCGGAGGATACCGGGGCTTATTGCAAGCTATCGGGGCTGGTGACGGAGGCGGATGAGGCTTGCACACCGCAGATGCTGCAACCCTATGTGGATCATGTGATTGGGGCGTTTGGGGCTGAGCGGGTTATGTGGGGCTCAGACTGGCCCGTGGCGCGGCTGGCCTGCGAATATGGGGATTGGGTTGAGATGGCGCGTGGAGTGACGGCCGGGCTGAGTGCAGGTGATCAGGCGGCGGTTTTTGGTGAGACTGCTGCACGGTTTTATCGCATTTGAGAGTGGGCTTTAGCCGCGATAGGGTACCACGCGCTTGGCGTCCAGCGTGTAGCCGGCGGTTGCGATCTCGGTCATCACGGAGGTGGTGTTGAAGACGCCGATCACGTCAACGGGCTGGTAGAGGCCTTGGCTCTCAAACGGTGTTTGGGTTGTCACGAAAACCAGCTGGTTGGCGGGCGGTGGCGGGACATGCACGCAGGCCCCGACGAAGGGTACAAGGATAAAGCTGGTCACACCGCTGCCGGAGTATTCAATCGGCACGACATAGCCGGGCAAGCGCACCGTCTTGCCGTTCCAATCGGAGCGCACGCCGCTGGAAGCGGGTTGGCTGGCGGCCATTGCGGAGGGGTCGTGCTGCAAAAGTTCCTGGATTACGGGCGGCAGGGCGACCTCGCCCACCGGCAACAGGTCGGACCATTCAAGATCAAGGAAATCTGCCGCTGTTGCGATCTGTGGCAAGAGCACGGTAGCGCTGAGAGTTGTGAGGAAACGGCGGCGCTGAAACAGCGGCGTCACCATATATAAGGTTCCATAACTTCGGCTGTCAGCATGTAGCCTGCTTCGGCAATTTCCGTGGTTTGGATTTTATTTTGCATGCGCCCCGTTACCCAAACCGGATCCCAGAGATTGTCACTGGGCCATGGTTTTTCGGTTTTCACAAACACCAGTTGGTTGGCAGGCGGGGGAGGTGTGTGGATACAGGCACCAACATAAGGCACGAGCATGAAACTGGTGACGCCATCCGATGAAAGATCAATCGGGATGATGTAGCCGGGCATTTTGATAAGGGCGCCGTCGAGCGCAGTGTTCAGCTTGCTGCCATTTTCATCATATTGCGGGCGCCAAATGTCGTTTACTTCGTCCATGAAGCCTTGGCCGATGATTTCGGGATACGGCAGATCGGCGGGGATCAGGTCGTCCCATGTGATCTCTTTTGCACTGCCTGCGAAGGCGGCGGACGGAAGGACTGAGCAGGACGCGATTGACGTCACAAAGGCGCGGCGCGACAGGGTCATTAGGTCAATTCCTTTCTAAATCCGCACCAGCATACCATCTGCGAGCGACAAACGGTAGGCCCTGAGCGCTGGGATCAAGCTCACAATTGCGCCAGCAGCGACCACGCCGAGCAATACCCAAAGCTCGCGCAGGCTTGGCGGCTCGATGGGGATGAAGAGGCCAAAGGCACTGTCGATGAGCGGTTGGGCGATGAAGAGGCCGATATAAAGCAGGGCGAGGCCGAGCAGTGCGCCGAGGGCGGCCATGAGGGTCGCTTCGAGCACCAACATCCCAAGGATGACGCGGGGGCGTGCGCCCATGGCGCGAAATATCGCCATCTCGCGGCGGCGCTCATTGAGGCTGGAGAAGATGGTGGCCATCATGCCGATCAGGGCTGTCACGACGACCATGGCGGAGACAGCGATGAGGGCGGTTTCGGCGACGCCGACGATTTGCCAGAGTTCTTGCAGGGCGACGCCGGGGAGGATCGCGAGCAGCGGTTCTTGCGCGTATTCGTTGATGGCGCGTTGCAGGCCGAAGACTTTGAGGCGGCTCTTTACACCGATGAGGGCGGCGGTGATGGCCTCGGGCTTCAGCTCCATTTGGCGGATCACGTCTACGGGGGTGCTTTGGCGGGAATTTTTCGCGCCGCTGCTCCAATCAACATGGATCGCCTCAATCGCCCGCAGGCTTACGATTACGGTGCGGTCAACGGGGGTGCCGGTTTTCGCCAAGATGCCCGAGACGCGGAAGGGCTGGTCGTCATGCTCGGTGAAGGAAGCGAGACCATGGGCGACGATGATCGGATCGTCGATCTTGTAGTTGAGGGTGGCGGCGACATCGGCGCCGATGACTGCATCAAAGAGGTCATCCATCAAGAGGCCGTCCTGTACCTCAAGCGACTGGCCGGAGCGGTATTTGTAGCGCTCAAAGAAGGCAGAGGTGGTGCCCATGACACGGAACTGGCGGTGGCTATCGCCCAGCGAGATCGGGACGATCCAATCGACATCGGAGCGTGCGGCGATGTCTTGGTAGCTTTGCCAGGTCATGTTGTTGGTGGCGTTGCCGATGCGAAACACCGAGTAGAGCAGCAATTGCACGGAGCCAGAGCGCGCACCGACGATGAGGTCCGTGCCTGAGATGGTATCGGCGAAGCTGGATTTTGCGCCGGTGCGCACTTTTTCGACGCCCAAAAACAGGGCGACTGAGAGGGCGATGGCAAGGACGGTCATGCCCACGGTGAGCGCGCGTGCTTTTAGCGAGCCGAGGGCGAGGCGCAGGATCATGCGGCGGATCTTTGCATTTGCGCGATCTCAGACATCTCCACGACGCGGTCGAAATGATCGGCGAGACGGGCATCGTGGCTGACCATCAGAAGGGCTGTGCCATTGGCGCGGGATTGGGTGAACAGGAGTTCAAGGAAGGTGGTTTGGGTCGCGGCGTCCAGCGCGGAGGTTGGCTCGTCGGCGATGATCAGGGGCGGTGCGCCGATCAGGGCGCGGGCGGCCGCGACACGTTGCTGCTGGCCGACGCTTAGGGTTCCCGCGCGGGCGTTGGTTAGGTCGGCGGGCAACCCGAGGCTTTGGATGAGTTGGCGTGCGGCGTCTTTGGGGCTGGGCACGCGGGCGCGACGGTCGGGTGCGAATTT
>CAZQMR010000088.1:0-11803 GCA_964594465.1 uncultured Rhodobacterales bacterium | reverse complement strand
AGAGACATATCTCCCATTGCACTCACAAGGCGACCAGCAAGAACTTCAGCAACTCGAGCAACCATATGTAAATAACGCTTTCACAAAACTACCCCTGGATGATTCTAGCCACAACCACTCGCGTTAAGCAATAATTATTGACACATGTTCCAAAAAATTGACAAAACGCAGTGCAAACCCGCAAACGACTGAAAACATGCGCAAAACTGCCTAAGTGAAAATGACCTTTCTCAAGCGAAATCTTATCTACAAAATTTACAAATCCCGCCCTTTTGGACATTCAATTTCATTTTCACCCACACTCAATTCCATTAACACTTGAGGTGCTTGCGTACAAAAGATCGAGGTTTGGTAAGATGATCGCAATTCGATCCCATGGTCAAACCTCGATCCACTTTAGGGGAGTTTGCCATGTTGTTGCCGGGGAAGTCAGCGTTTCAATTCAGTAAAAGAGTTCACCCTGAACATTCAGCAAATGGCCTTCCCATTTTGTATGTTGGTGATCGTTTCCACAGCTTGGTGCAAAAGGATCTTCAGCAGTTTTCACCGGGCTCTCAGCTCATTCATTGCTCCGCGATCAAATGTGCACTGCTGCAATCAGCCTCGACACTATTTCGGTGCATCATACTCGAAGCCAATTTTGGCGAAGATAAGCTGCAAAACTTCATCAAACCGGTACGCAGTTCCAGCCCGTTCAATGCATTGACCCCTATTCGTATTCTGTCCCTTCGGTCTCGGCCTTGGGCGACACTACTTGGCCAACAGCACAACGATGTGATCACCATTCCAGACCCTAGCCCATAACCCTCACATCCACCCTTGCTTTCCACTCCATCCCAGCTATAAGCACCCGGTCCGGCAAACTAACATTTTTTCGCGTTGCCTCTCGTATGCGCCCAGCCGGATTTCAAATGGGCCCGCATTTTGAAGCACGTCAGACATGGTGAACTGATATGGCTCTCTACGAGCATACATTTATCGCGCGTCAGGATCTCTCCTCTGCGCAAGCCGAAGGCCTGATTGAGCATTTCGGCCAAGTCCTTACAGACAATGGCGGCAAAGTTGTTGGCACCGAATATTGGGGCCTCAAGACTATGGCCTATAAGATCAACAAAAACCGCAAGGGCCACTACGCCTACGTGAAATCCGATGCACCCTCTGAGGCTGTGCACGAAATGGAACGCCTGATGCGCCTCCATGACGACGTGATGCGCGTTCTGACCCTCAAGGTTGAAGAGCATGAAGAAGGCCCATCGGCTGTTCTTCAGGCGAAAAACGCACGTGATGAGCGCGGCCCACGCCGTGGTCGCGACGACGATCGTGGCCCGCGCCGCGACCGTGACGATCGCCCACCACGCGAAGATCGCCCTCGCCGCGACGACGCCCCTGCACCCGCAGCATCAGAGTAAGGACAAGACCCATGGCAACACGACCTTTTTTCCGCCGCCGCAAGTCCTGCCCCTTCTCAGGCGACAATGCACCGGCAATCGATTACAAAGACGTCAAACTCCTGCAGCGCTACATCTCTGAGCGTGGCAAGATCGTGCCTTCGCGCATCACCGCCGTCTCTGCCAAGAAACAACGCGAACTGGCCCGTGCAATCAAACGCTCGCGCTTCCTCGCCCTTCTGCCTTACGCAGTGAAATAAGGAGACCGACCAATGGAAGTTATCCTTCTCGAACGCGTCGCGAAACTTGGCCAAATGGGCGAAGTCGTCAACGTAAAGCAAGGCTATGCCCGCAACTTCTTGTTGCCCCAAGGCAAAGCTCTGCGTGCGAACCAAAACAACATGGCTCGCTTTGAAACGGAACGTGCTCAGCTTGAAGCGCGCAACCTTGAAAGCAAAAAAGAAGCAGATGCGTTGGCTGAAAAGCTCAACGGTCAGCAGTTTGTGATCATCCGCTCAGCCTCTGATGCGGGCGCGCTTTATGGCTCAGTCACACCACGTGACGCAGCCGATGCCGCAACTGCCGAAGGCTTCACAGTGGACCGCAAGCAAGTGCATCTTGAGCGCCCAATCAAGGAGCTTGGCCTGCACACTCTGAGTGTAGTTCTGCACCCTGAAGTCAGCGCCGAAATCCAGCTCAATGTTGCTCGTTCCGAAGAAGAAGCCGAGCTGCAGGCCTCCGGTAAATCCATTCAGGAACTTGCCGCTGAAGCTGATGCAGAAGCTGAATTCGACATTGCTGAATTGTTCGACGATATCGGCGCAGCCGCATCCGAAGACGACGATCTTGCGCCCGAAGCGGCACCAGCATCAGATGAGGCTAGCGAAGCGACCGACGAAGACGCCGCCAGCTAACACGCTGACATCGCATAATAAAAATCAAACGCCCTGCTTAACAGCGGGGCGTTTTTTTGTGCCCCCCCTAAAGATCATCCCAACGCGGCAGCCCTAATCTTTTTGCATGGGCCTTCATGGCCGCTGCATAAATCAACGCCGCTCCAAAGTTTAGTCCCAGAAAAATTACAGGGCTTGCTTCCAACAGCAAGGCAATCGGTCTAGGCGTTGCACTTAGGTACGAACTGCCAAAAATCATCGCCAAAAGAATGAGCGACATGCCCGTAAACACCAAGGCCACCAGCCCCGGCAGTCGCCAAAAATGCAGCGGTCGCAGCACAAAACCCCAGTTCGCAATCCACTTAAAAACCACCGGATAACTGGACCCATGGCGCACCCCGTTACGCTCCAACAAACCTAATGCGATCACCAAGCGCTCACGATCCGAGTTCGAGCTCTGCACGACCCGCGCAGATGCCATTTCCCGCGCCCCACGTCCTTCTATATGTTTAATGCGCTCCTCAAAGCTCTTTGTCGGCATGACCAGTCCTTTCAACCTATAGGTGAAGAGGCTGGTCCTTTCCTTTGGCAAAATTATGGCGGTGTTAAAGAGACGGTCTCGCTCACCCTTTCGCGCAAATCATATAGCAATGCACATAATCCATCCCATGGCCCTCAGGCGCGGCTGCAACCTCATCCTGATAGCTCTGATAAAACGCATCCACAACTTTAGCGCGGTCCTCAACAGATCGCTCTGCCGAAAGCCCCGCAAGAAACACCGGCTCTGACCACGACCGCAGCGTTGGAATATACTCCCGCGCAAATCGCTCCGCGTCCCCATGCTCCTCAAAAGCTTGCGCAAACGGGCAGCGCACCACCCGCGTCTCAATATGCTCAAGCGTCAATCCAACTTCGCCCTGCTCAATCGGTGCCGCAAATTCCTCCACGGTGCGATAAATCTGCGGGAAATTCGTCGCCTCAAACTCCGCGTCGCTCACCTGCGCCTTCCATAGCCGTGCAAAGGTGTCAAACATATGCACGCCGCCGGTATTGCCCAGATAGCGCCCCGCCTCATCAATCCCAAAATTGAACAGCGCCAACCGCCCGCCCTCGGCCAGTTCCGCCTCACGCATGCGCAGAAAATTCAGCCAATCCGACGCACCTTGCGCCCGATAAGCGTCCCGCACGGCCCCATCTGAGCCAACCATGTGAACATGCTCTGGGATCGCACAAGGCACCGCTTGGATGTAATGCGATGCCGTCGCACTATGCCCCAAATTCACCCGCCCCTTGGGTGTGATCTGCTTATGATAGGAGGTGGCAGAGCCGTAAACATGCACGCCCTCCATTTGAGTGGCATAGGTCTCAAGCCCGGTCAGCCCATGCACCGCCTGAAACAATTGGCTGAAATCATTGCGCGGCAAATCCGTGTAAATCATCTCAATGGGCCGCGACGGGCAGCGCGCGCGCACATCGCCCAAGACCCGCCCAAGCATGTCCAACGACGTGCCCCCATCCGCACAGCCCATATCGGTTACAACAAAGGGCGACCCATCATCGCTTGGGTTCATCCGCTCAAGCGCATCCAGAATAAGCGGCGCCGCGTTGTCCATCACATGCTTGGCACCAATCGTGGCAGCCGAGTAATACCCCGCCCCCTTCATCGCCATAAAGTCATCCGTTTTGGCCATACCGCCCTCCCTTTTGAAACCCAGCCTAACGCCAGTTTTCAAACCCGAAAAGCACTCAAAACGAAAAGAGCAGCAGACCACCCCCATGGTCCGCTGCTCCCATCAAGCTTTCCGTCGCGAAAAATTAGCCCCGCTTGCGACGTCCAGCAAATCCAAGTCCACCCAAAGCTGTGCCCAAAAGCAGCAAACCCGCAGGAACCGGAACAGCAGCTGGCGGCGTTCCATTGCCAACAGATGGACCCGTAAGAGTGATGAAAGACCCGTCAAGATATTCGTGATCAACGATGCAAAGATCATCATAGCTGTCACTGAAAATGAACCGCCAGATACCGGCCAATGTCACTGGGCCAAACGCTTGAGACGAAATAGACGAATAATCACCCGGCGAAGATGAAAAACCGAAATCTGTGTTACCCGCAAATTCATACTCTGTGGCATCAGGTGCAATCACCTGGATCCGCGTTTCTGATCCCCAGGATGGGCTCGCGTGGCTCACTGTAAAGTCGAAAGATATACCTGTGACCGTGCCCGAAGTCACTTCCAGGGTGCGCTCAACATCAGTTCCGTTGACCGTTACACCACTGATATCCAATGTGCCAATCGTTGCAGCGCTTGCCGCACCGCTCACTGCCACAACACCAGCCAAAACTACACCGCTCAGTTTGCTCACAAACATCATATTCACTCCGTTACTCGTTACGCTTACAGGTACAAAAACTTACTACGCCGCCCTCTTACAAAAAGGCGCAATTATGTCTCAACACTTTTTTTCGCGAATTGTTCGCATCGAACCCAATTAACCAGCATTTCTGCATTTCTTGGCAAAAACCCGCATATGACCTGATTTTTCTGCCCCTATTTCGCCCTGCTTTTGGCCGTCACAATCACATCAATCGCGCCTGCAGCGTGGCAAAACTAAGGCAAATCACCCGAATCTCAGCGCAGCCGAAAGCAATCATTGCCCTTGTAGCGCCAATCAACCACCTGACCTTTGGATTTGCGTCCCTCTAACACAAACTGCAAATCGCAGCTTCGGGTCACGACTTTCTGCGGCGCATCCAAAAAGACCCATGCAGAATGCCCAGCTTCCCCTGAAACCAGAACCGGTACAGGGGCGCGGGGACGCAATTCCTGACGATCGGTTTTGTACTGAGCGATCCGAGTGGCCCCATCTACTTCAAAAACTTGCGTAGGCGCGCCAAAATGCAAAAAGAGATCCCGCTCGGATCGTCCGACCCACTCAGAAATCTCAGCTTCATAATTTTCCCGCACCTCAGTGCAGCCGACCAGTGCCACAAGGGTCATCAAAGCAATCTGTTTCATACCCACAATATAGTCACATGTGGGCAAATCACCAAATCCCACATCACTTTCTAAAAATATCCCCGCCGGAGGCACTCAAAAATTTTTCCGACTTATCCCCAGCATTAACATGGTGGGGATAGCCAATTAACAGTATATAAAGACTTCGAGCAGGAGCGAAAAAATGGCAGATGGTAATCTCCCCGGGGTTCCCGAGGAAACACAGGCACAACCGCATAATATCGAAGCGGAACAAGCGCTTCTTGGCGCTTTGATGGTCAATAATGAGGTCTATGACCGCATTGCCTCCGTCATCGACGAATCTCATTTTTATGACCCGGTGCATGGCCGCATCTTTGAAACCGCCGCCCGGCGCATCCAAAAGAACGCGCTCGCCTCGCCCGTGACCCTCAAAGCCTTCTTAGAGGATGACGAGGGCCTCAAAGAGCTTGGCGGCCCCGCCTATCTCGCCCGTCTCGCCGGGGCGTCGATCTCAATCTTTGCCGCGCGGGATTATGCCCAGCTGGTCTATGACCTCGCAATTCGCCGCGATCTCATGGCCATCGGCGAAGAGATTTCGCTCAAAGCGGGCAGCGTCGATGTTGAGAGCGATCCCAAAGAACAGATCGTCGAGGCCGAGCAGCGCTTGTATCAACTTGGCGAGGCAGGCCGCAGCGACACTGGCTTCCAGTCCTTCTTGCAGGCCGTCACCGATGCGGTGAATGTCGCCAACGCCGCCTACCAGCGCGAAGGCGGCCTTGCAGGCGTCTCCACAGGCTTCACGGATATCGACCGCAAACTCGGCGGCCTTCACCCGTCTGACCTTCTGATCCTCGCGGGTCGTCCCTCCATGGGCAAAACCTCGCTGGCGACCAACATGGCCTACAACATTGCCAAGGCGAACAAGAAGGGCATCAAACACGACGGCTCTGAGGGCTCCGTGCAAGGCGGCGTCGTCGGTTTCTTCTCGCTGGAGATGTCGGCCGAGCAGCTCGCCGCACGTATTCTCTCTGAGGCTTCCGAAGTCCCTTCCGAGCAGATCCGCAAAGGCGACATGACCGAAGACGAGTTCCGCCGTTTCGTCGAAGCTGCCAAAATGCTCGAAACCTGCCCGCTTTTCATCGACGACACACCAGCGCTCCCAATCAGCCAGCTCGCCGCACGCGCCCGTCGCCTCAAGCGCACCCATGGCCTCGACGTGATCATCGTCGACTACCTCCAGCTTTTGCGCCCCGCCTCCTCACGCTCCGATGGCCGTGTCCAAGAGGTCTCCGAAATCACCCAAGGCCTCAAAGCCGTGGCCAAAGAGCTCGACATCCCCGTGATCGCGCTCTCCCAGCTTTCACGCCAAGTTGAGAGCCGCGAAGACAAACGCCCACAACTCTCAGATCTGCGCGAATCTGGCTCGATTGAGCAAGACGCCGACGTGGTGATGTTCGTCTTCCGCGAGGAATATTACAAAGAGCGCGAAAAGCCCGGCGATCACGATCTAGAAGGCATGGCGCGTTGGCAGGACGAAATGGAAAAGCTCCATGGCCGCGCCGAGCTTTTGATCGGCAAACAGCGCCACGGCCCCATCGGCACAGTTGATCTGGCCTTTGAAGGTCGCTTCACCCGCTTCTCAGATTTGGTGAAGGTCCACCAAGCCGGCGCGATTGACGACTTCAGTTAAAGCGCAACACGCCAAAACGTAACGAACTAAAGCGTTCTGTCCCGATTGATCTTTTGCATCTGCAAATGATGCTGAATTTTGATGAACGCCGCATCACTGCGGTGCTGCATCGACCTAAACACTTCGTCATTCACCGATTTGCGCACGTTTAGGTTCTCGCTCAGATGCTCTGCCAGCATCAGGTTATAAGCCTGCACATCCCGCAGCCGCACCGTAGGGCGAAATTCAAACTGGCACCCGAGAATAAGCGGCTGAGCGCGCTCATCTTCAAACGGTGTCAAAAACACATAGTTTGAAAACGGCTCACCATCGGCACGCTTGTTTTCGATGCACACAGAACAACTGCTATTGGTCGCAATCGCTTCCTTGAACTTGGTCGCACCAGCAGGCCTATTTGAGCTGCCTTGCAAAAATCGACAGTTTTGCCCAAGGCATTGATCGCGGTCATAGCCTGTCAAAGTCTCAAACGCGGTGTTCACAAAGATCAGCGGGGTGTCAGGCTGGTGGGGATCAGCGATTGTCACAGCAACACGCGAGGATTCAAGGCTCGAAAATCTGTTATCAGTCATAGAAGTCGTCTTCTTTTCCTCTCAAAGATCACGCGAATCTTGGTCGCAGCACCAAATTCGACTTGAGCGATCACCGCTTAGGTTTTACCCACGATCAGTGGCAAAATCTGTGGGACACGTTTTACATCATCCTCCGAAACTTTCAACCTAGGACGTAATAGCGCATGTTAAAAGCAACCGTGACGATAAGTCTCAGCAATATCGCAGACAATTGGCGCGCTTTAGATGCGCTTTCCGCCCCACAGGTTGAAACGGCTGCCGTTGTCAAAGCGGATGCCTATGGTCTGGGTTTGGCGCAGGTTGCCCCTGCCTTGCAGGATGCCGGTGCCAAGAGCTTTTTTGTAGCCCAAGTCGATGAAGCGATCGAGCTGCGCACTCTGCTTGGCCCCAACCCCACCATCTACATCCTGTCCGGATACATGCCCGGCGCCGCGCCCCATCTTCAGGCCCATAACCTTATCCCTGTCCTGAACTCACCCGATCACATCCGCCGCTTCAAAACGGACATCCCCGCCCACCCCTGCGCCCTTGAGATCGACAGCGGCATGAACCGTCTGGGGATTGAGGCCGTCGAGCTGACCAGCGAAATGATGACCCTTGCCAGTCTCGATTTGCGCCTCGTGATGAGCCATCTCGCCTGCGCCGATGAAGCCCTCCACCCGATGAATGCCGCGCAGCTTGGCGCCTTCAGCACACTTTCCATGCCCTACATGATGAAGCCTCGCTCGCTAGCAGCGACAGGCGGCACACTTCTGGGTCCAACCTATCATTTCAACATGACCCGTCCGGGCATCGGCCTTTACGGCGGCGAGCCCTTCAAAGATGCCAAACCTGTTGTCAATCTCGCCCTGCCCGTCATCCAAACCCGAACCGTCGTGCCCGGCGAGGTCGTCGGATATGGCGGCACATTCGTCGCCAAGCGCCTGAGCAAAATCGCCACCGTCATGGGCGGCTATGCTGACGGTTTGATCCGCGCCATGGGCCCCAAGGCCGCACTCTATGCAGGCAGCACCCGCTGCCCCGTGGTGGGCCGCGTCTCCATGGACATGATCACCGTAGACATCACCGATCTCGACGAGACGCCAGTCGCGCTTCACATCCTCAACGCCACCCAAACCGTCGACCACCTCGCAACAGCGGCAGGCACCATCGGCTACGAAATCCTCACCAGCCTCGGCACAAGATACGAGCGCATCTACATCTGATTCTCGGAGACACTGCCAAATGCACGTCGAACACATCTCCGCCTTTTCCATTTCAGCAGAAACCGGCGGCAATCCCGCAGGCGTAGTCATCTGCGACGCGCTGCCTCAAGCCGCTGAAATGCAGCGCATCGCCCATGAGGTCGGCTATTCCGAAACCGTATTCGCTTGCCTCGAAGGCGACGCATGGCGCACCCGCTATTTCTCCCCCATCCACGAAGTCCCGTTTTGCGGTCACGCAACCATCGCACTTGGTGCCGCCCTCGCCAACCGTTTTGGCAGCGCAACCTTCGCGCTTAACCTCAACGAAGCAAACATCACCGTCGATGGCGTCAACCAAAGCGGCACCCTCTCCGCGACCCTATCCTCACCCCCCTCTTCCAGCACAGCGCCCAGCGCCGCTTACCTGCAAAAAGCACTCAATCTCTTCGGCCTAACCCCCGCCGATCTCTCCGAAAAAGTGGCCCCAACCCTCGCCAACGCAGGGGCGGGCCATCTCATCCTCCCCCTTGCCTCGCGCCAACGTCTCGCTGAAATGACCTACGACCTCGCGTCTGGCCAATCCCTCATGGCCGAAGAAAGCCTCGTCACCATCATGCTGGTCCACGCTGAAACCGACAAAAAATTCCATGTTCGCAACGCTTTCGCCTCTGGCGGCGTGGTCGAAGATCCAGCCACCGGTGCCGCAGCCGCAGCCTTTGGCGGCTATCTCAACAAGATCGGCTGGACCCACAGCGGGCGGGTCGAAATCGTGCAAGGCGAAGACATGGGCATGCCCTCCGCCCTCACCGTCAACATCTCCGGCCCCGCAGGCAGCCCCCTGCGCGTCGGCGGTATGGCACGCTTCATGTCCGATGACGAAATTCAGCGCCCGGTCTGAAACTCCCGCACCAAAAACTCAGCAATCGTATCAAAAACCAACCTGATCCGCTTAGACGAGTGCAATTCGCGGTGCGTCGTCAGCCAAACCGGAAAGGTTATCGGCTCCATACTCGGCAGCACCCGCTCCACACCTCGCGTACGCTCACCCACCACATCAGACATCGGCGCAATCCCAAAGCCTTGGCGCACAAATTCCCAACTCAGCAACCCATTCTCCGAGCCAATACGGAAATTCTCAGGGCGCACCGGCACGCCAAACTCCGTCATATACCCAATCATCCGATCCGTATCGCCAAAGCTGATGAACTCCATCTCACACAGCTCCTCCACGCTTTGCGGCCGCCCGACCCGGTCCAGATACTCGGTGCTGGCGTAAAAATACCCCTTCGCCTCCAGCAGCAGCCGGGCAATCAACTCCGGCTGCTCGGGCCTCACATGCCGGATCGCAATATCCGCCTCGCGCCGCTGCAAATCGCGAATATCATTGACCGCCAGCACTTCAATCTCAAGCTTTGGCGCAATCTCGCGCAAGCGTTTCAGCACCGGGGGCAGCGTATAGACCGAGAAAATGTCCGAGGCCGTAATGCAAACCCGCCCCTCAATCGCCTGACTTTGCCCCGTCGCCGCCAGCGACACCCGGTTCGCCGCGTCCCGCATTTCGCGCACATGCCCCAGCAGCTCATGGCCCGAGGGCGTCAGCTCCAGCCCGCGCCCGACCCGCTCAAACAGCACCACGCCCAGCTCTTCCTCAAGTGCTGTCACCTGCCGCCCCAATGTGGGCTGCGTGAGGCCCAGCGCCCGCGCCGCAGCAGACAGCGAGCCCTCCTCCGCCGTCGCCAAAAAGGCCAGCGCGTGGTTCCAGTCAAAGCTGTTGGGCGGCAAACTCATGCAAATATGTATAGCAGGCCAACGCATTCCCGCAATTCGCAAAGCATCCATGCACTGATATTGATCTCCCCAATGCATTTAACCTCAAAGGAAACAGATCATGACCACTGCAAGTGCCTTCTGGGACAAAATCGCCCCCAAATACGCCAAAGACCCAATCGCCGATGTCGACGCCTACGAATACACGCTAGGGCGCACCCGCTCCTACCTCGCCCATGACGACCGCGTGCTGGAACTGGGATGCGGCACCGGCTCCACCGCCTTGCGCCTCGCCGACGCGGTAGAGCACATCCACGCCACCGATTTCTCGCCCGCCATGATCGACATCGCCGAGCAGAAAGCCCGCGCCGAGGGCATCACCAACATCAACTTCGAAGCCACAGACGCCAAAACCCCACTCCAAACCCAATACGACGCCGTCCTCGCCTTCAACCTCCTCCACCTCATCGAGGACGTCGAAACAACGCTAGAACGCATTGCCGAGCAAACCAAACAAGGCGGCTACTTCATCTCCAAAACCGTCTGCAAACCGGGCCGCGGCGTCCCCCTAAAGCTCCGCCTCATGCTCCTGGCCCTGCCCATCGCCCAATTCTTCGGCAAAGCCCCCTTCGTGCGGTTTTCGGAGATCGCCGAGCACGAAGCCATGATCACCCGCGCAGGCTTCCAAATCATAGAAACCGGCAACCACCCAGTCGCCCCACCCAACCGCTACGTGGTCGCCCGCAAACTCTGATCACGTCGGCCAATCCGGCACCTCCCCTGCTTCATGCGCGGCATGATCCGCAATCACGTTCTCCGCGTCCGCCTCAGCAAGTGCGCGGGGATCGCTTGGGTCGCTTAGGTTGGTCAACAATTGCGCCAACCGCCCCAAATACCCCTTCAAATCCGGATGCCCCTCCTCGATCAGCCTTAGTCGCAGCATCGCAATCGGAATCGCCGCCGCCCGAACTTGAAGCGCCTTTGCCGCCTCCATCTCCCCCGCATAAAACCGCTCAATCGCCAGATTATTCAACCGCAACGCAGTTTCAAAAGACAACTCCCCCAAAGCCTCGCGCGTATACTGCAATCCAAGCTCTATGTGATGCACAGCCAAACCACGCTTCTCAGCCATTTCCTCACCGCTCAAATCATTCGCCCAATCAGAATAAAGCGCTCCAAGATTGCCGTGGGAGCTTCCAAGCAATTGACGCGCAGCTTCATTTTTTGTCAGAATTGAAAGCGCGGTCTTGGCATGAGTTTCAGCCATATCAAACCGTTTTCGCGCCAAATAAAAGCCCAAGAGCGCATTATGCGTAGCAGCAATTGCGTCTGATCGC
>CAZQMR010000087.1:0-11944 GCA_964594465.1 uncultured Rhodobacterales bacterium | reverse complement strand
GAGCTCTCGGCCACGTTCACCAATGAGGGCAAAGACCACAACATCCGCTTCAACATGCTTAGTTAATTCAGATAGCAATGTGGATTTCCCAACACCCGAACCAGCAAATACCCCCAGTCTTTGCCCGCGAACGATCGGAAGCATTGTATCGAAAACCGCATGTCCAGTTTTCAAACGTCCACCAAGAACTTTGCGCCGAGACGCATCGGGGGGCGGCGCACGAAGGCGGGTTGACTGAGCTCCATCAAAGAGCGGTTTGCCATCTATTGGTTTGCCAAAGGCATCGACCATCCGCCCGATCCAATCTTCTGACGGGCTAGCTTCATTGCGCTGTTCAAGGCGCACTTTGTCTCTGATAGCGACGCCATCGGGGCTTTGATACGTCAGGGCAATGGCTTGTTCACTGGTCATTGCGATGATTTCGCCGGACCACGAAGTGTCGTTTTTCCCAAAAACCGTTATTGGATCCCCAACACGCGCTTGACCGGTAATGCCTTCGATCCCAATTCGACCGCCCTCGATCGCAACGACATACCCAAAGCGCGCAATTGGGGAAACCGGCTCCAACGATCTGATCAATGGATCAAAACTGACTCTCATTTTAGACATTTCTCGCTGTTTGCTTTGAGGCGTTGATTACACTTTATCAACCCGCACTGGTTAATGCCTCGATAAGACCGACTAGGGAGAAACCCAGTGAAACTAAATCTAGAGCTTTTTCAGCTCGCCGGTGCCCTTTTGGGGCATACGGGTGAGCGTCAAAAGGTGATCGCGCAAAACATCGCCAATGCGGACACGCCAAACTACAAGGCGCGTGACACGCAACCTTTTTCCAACACCTACGAACAAATCACAGGCAACAGTCTGGCAATGCGCGCCACACGGGCGGGCCATATTGGGGCCAACCCTCTAGATTTTCGCAATCCTGAACAAATCGTCAATTCTGCATTTGGGGCCGAAGCGCCCAATGGCAACACGGTGTCAATCGAGGATCAGATAATGCGCAGTGCAGAGATCAAGGGCCAACATGATTTGGCGCTCGGAATTTATCAAAAATCTCTCAAGATTTTGCGCACTGCGATGTCCAAGAAATAGGAACCCACTTCATGAAGGACTTCATGTCATCAATGTCGGCATCCACCAGCGGCATGCAAGCGCAAGCGGCACGGTTGCGGGTACTTTCCGAAAACCTCGCTAATGCTGACACGCCCGGATACCGTCGCAAAACCATCAGTTTTGAAAATGTCTACGAGGCTTTTTCAGACCATGCGCGGGTTAAACCTGGCCCAATTGATTTCGATCAACGCGAGTTGACCAAAATACACGACCCGTCTCATCCCTTGGCTGATACCGCAGGGTATTATTCCGGCTCAAACGTGGAAATGGTCGTGGAAATAGCTGACGCGCGGGAGGCGCAACGCAGCTATGAGGCCAACCTTAAACTGTTTGATCAAGCAAGAAAAATGAACAGTTCGCTTCTTGAACTTCTACGGCGCTAGAAAGGTGCATCATGATTAATTCTACAGGTTCCGCGTCCCATCTTTACTCCTCGGCAATACCGGGCATCAAACCCGGTGAGATCGCCAAACCGGGGGAGCAGGCTGACAAGCAATCAGGCGGCGAACTTTTCACGAAATACGCGACCGACTTTTTCGAAACGTTGCAAGCTGGCGAGGAAACCGCAAAACAAGCGCTTGGCGGAAAGGCAGATCCTGCTTCAGTTGTTGAAGCGCTTGCAGCAAGCGAGATTGCCATCGAAGCCGCAGTCAGTGTGCGCGACAAGGTCGTTGAAGCCTATCAAGAAATCTTGCGAATGCCGGTCTAATTTTGTGAGCGAATCTGAACTCTTAGACGTTTTGCGCGTTGGGCTTTGGGCCGGCTTCGTTGTGGCCTTGCCGCCTCTTGCGGCGGCCCTCATCGTTGGAACGGCCATTGGTTTGATACAGGCGCTTACGTCAATTCAGGAACTTTCCCTGACATTTGTTCCCAAATTGGCGGCAATATTTGTCGTCTTTTGGATGAGTATGGGGTTCATGGGGCAGACGCTTGTCCACCTCTATCAAGATACAATTATAGGCAATATTTCACGAAACTGATCGAGCCAATTCGGCTTCAAGTAAAGCAGATTTCAGAAATATTTAAGGCCAGCCAGCGTAAGCAATAATGCAGAAGGTAAGCAGAATGCGCTGCCTAGAACCCGGAGAATCCGATGGACAACACAGGTTATATCGCCCTAACGCGGCAAGCTGGTTTGCTCAAAGAAATGCAACTTGTGGCCAACAACATAGCCAACACGTCGACCACTGGTTATCGACGTGAAGGCACTGTCTTTTCGGAATTCATCAAACAGGTTCCAACCGAAGGCGCCTCGATCTCTATGACAGATTCTCACGTGCGAATGACCGACACCGCGCCAGGTGTAAACAGCCAGACTGGCGGCACGTTTGACCTCGCAATTCAGGGCGATGGCTTCTTTATGATCGAAACAGCTGGGGGTCCACGACTGACAAGGGCGGGTGCCTTTACGCCCAATGAGAACAGTGAGCTTACCAACTTCGATGGTCAGTTGTTGCTTGATGCAGGCGGTGCACCGATTTTCATTCCCCCTGATGCAAGCGCAATTTCAATTGCTGCAGATGGAACTGTCTCGGTTGGGCAAGATGCTGTCGCCCAAGTAGGCGTCTTTTCAGTTGAAAACCCAGATCAGCTCACGCGTGAGGGAAGCGTTCTCTTTAGCTTTGAAGAGGAGCCAATCCCAAGCGCAAACCCGCAAGTCCTACAGGGTTTTGTGGAAGGGTCGAACGTGAACCCGGTCCGCGAAATCACGCGAATGATCGAAGTTCAACGTGCATATGAACTGAGCCAAACCTTTCAAGAAAAAGAAGATGAACGTGTGCGCAACGTTGTTCGCACCATTGGCGCATCGACCTAATCACCTAAGCAAAGAGGGAGAAACCCTATGCAGGCACTTAAAATTGCAGCGACCGGAATGGCGGCTCAATCAACCCGAGTTACGGTCATTTCCAACAACCTCTCCAACATGGCGACCACGGCCTACAATGCACGCCGTGCCGAATTTGCAGACCTTCACTACCAGCAGATCCAGCGTCCTGGATCCATAAACGCAACAGACGGAACTGTTATTCCGGCAGGGATTCAATTGGGCTTGGGTGTCAGAACGGCTGCGATTTCGATGGATGTGGCGCAAGGTCCTGTTCGTGAGACCCGTGGAAACCTTGATTTAGCGATTGAAGGTCTAGGATATATCGAAGTCACCATGCCCTCGGGTATTTCAGCCTATACACGCGATGGCGCTCTGAAGTTGACCGGGGACGGCGAAGTTGTGAACAGCGAGGGTTTTCCGATCGTACCATCCATGACCATCCCATCGGATGCGCGCGACGTCGACATCAACCCTGATGGTGAGGTCTACGCTTATTTCAGTGATCAAGTCGCGCCGACATTGCTGGGCCAAATTAGCCTTGCGACCTTCACCAACGAAAAGGGATTAGAAGCGATAGGCAGTAACCTCTACTTGGAAACCAATGCCTCTGGTCAGGCTCAGGTCGGGGAAAGCGGAACCGATGGTCGCGGCCGTTTCCGGCAGGGATACCTAGAAGAAAGCACCGTTGATCCGGTTCGTGAAATCACTGAGTTGATTGAGGCCCAGCGTGGATACGAACTCAATGCCAAAGTGATTACTGCGGCAGATCAGATGCTTGGCGCCACGACACAAATCCGATGAAATTGATCTTTTTCACCCTCGCTTTTTTGTCATCCGCTTCACTTTGTGTCGCGCAAACAATTGTTCCCAGCCGTGCGATCCGCGCCGGTTCGGTTATCTCAGAGGCCGATTTGACCAGATTGAACACAAAAACTGCCGGGGCTTACGACGTTGCCGAGGCAATCATTGGAAAGGAGGCCAAGGTGACGCTCTATCCTGGGCGTCCAATCCAACTTGGGCAAGTTGGCCCGCCCGCACTTTTGGAACGCAATCAAGTCGTCAAAATGACATTTCGCACGGGCCCATTGTCAATCTCCGCAGAGGGACGTGTCCTTGATCGCGCCGGTCTTGGTGATCGTGTGCGCGTGATGAATATGTCCTCTCGGCAAACTGTCTTTGGAACCGTTTTGGCCAATGGAACGATAGAGGTTGGAAAATGAAGATTCTAACTCCCGCACTCCTGGGATTTGTCACATTTGCTGCGAGTTGCACTGATCTCTCCACTGTTGGCCGTGCGCCGGGCATGTCTCCGATTGGTTCGCCGATTCAAGCATCAGCCGGTCCCATTTCCCCAAGTCGTGCTGCAATTGCGGTGCCACCGCCGCGTCAAATTAGGAAAAATTATTCGCGCCCATCTCTTTGGAATTCCGGTCCAGCGTCCTTGTTTGGCGATCGCAGAGCCCGAAACCTTGGGGACATTATGACAGTTGTGATCGAAATTAAGGACGAGGCCTCGATCAGCAATTCGACGAATCGGTCACGTTCCGGATCGGAGAATGTTTCGATCCCGAGTTTGCTCGGCATTCCTCAAATCATAAACAAGCGACTGCCAGAAGGCGCGGATTTGGCAAATGCGGCCAATACCAACTCCACTTCAAGTTCAAGCGGTGATGGGTCAGTGACCCGGAACGAGCAGATCACACTTCGTGTCGCGGCCACCGTCGTGGATGTCCTGCCAAATGGCCATCTAGTGGTCCAAGGAAATCAAGAAGTGAGAGTGAATTTTGAACTGAGAGACCTTCAAATCGCCGGAATTGTGCGGCCACATGACATTTCCCGGCGAAACGAAATCACCTACGATAAAATCGCCGGTGCAAGGATTTCTTATGGCGGGCGTGGTCAAATCTCTCAAATGCAACAGCCGCGTTATGGTCAGCAAATCGCTGACATCCTTCTGCCGTTCTAAGGCTCGACAATGAAAAAAATACTCCCTCTGTTAATGGCTTTGATCGGATTGGCGATCGGTGCTGGTGTAGGCTTCATGCTTAAGCCTGAACCGGTCGCGGCGATCGAATGCGAAGAGGGGGACACAGAATGTGAAATGGAAAAGGAAAAATCCTACACGGCGATGAGTGTCGAACGGGTTGTCGTCGAGGATGAGACCCCGCGTGCTTTTGTTGAGTTGAAGCGACAATTCGTCGTTCCAGTAATCGAGAAAGCACAAGTTGCCTCACTGGTTGTGGTTTCGATCTCACTGGAGCTTGATGATGGAACGAGCGACCTGGTGTTCCAGCGTGAACCCAAAATTCGTGATGCCTTCTTGGACATCATGTTTGCCCATGCCAATTCGGGTGGCTTTTCCGCCTCCTTCACCAAGAGACAGGCAATGGCGGATCTGCGGGGATCTCTGTTAAAGTCAGCTCAAGAGATTATCGGGACGGTCGTTCATAAGGTTTTGATCACTGACATTGTGCGTCAAGACGTCTGAAAACTCAGTGATGAAAATTGGGTTTAGGTTCTACGTTCAAAACGCGCCTTTGCCGCCGCCCCAAACGCACCTCGCTGCGGGTTATTTTAGACGTTTTGAAACACGCCACTTCGCAAAGCTGATTGAAGATTTCGCCCTTTGCACATCGCGCAATTCTTCAAGCTTTTCTATTTCTTTTGCAAAAGCCTGACGCGCCTGTTCGTGGGCCACCAATTGCTGGCTCACGGCTGCACATCCTAATCCACCCGACAATGCATGACGCTCGAGCTCTCTACTCGCGTGATGCGAGTTCACAATACGCTTCTCAAGCGCTGCAATTTCACCATTAAGATTAGACAGAGCAATTTGATCAAGGTCGTATTGAACCTGCATCAAAGATCGAATTTGCTCAGGGCGCTTCTTCACAACTCAAATACCTGCACGCGCGATCGCTCTAATCCGGTCTGCAAATCGAATGGCTGACGCGACAGCCGCGTAATGTTCTGGATGTATTTCCTCGCCAATATCCAACATGCCGTGCAGCATCCGGGCACATGGTGCGTCTTGATGGATAGGAATATTGTTGGCAACCGCAATTTCCCGAATGCGGGACGCAATTTCATCCTGCCCTTTGGCAACACAAACGGGCGCTTCCAGCCGTTTGCGCGACCATTTCAGAGCCACTGCATAATGTGTAGGATTAACAACAATCACATCGGCATCGGGAACATCATTCAGCATCCGATTGCTTGCGATTTCTTGAGCACGTTGGCGCCGTTGGCCTTTCATGTGAGGATCACCTTCGGCCGACTTTTGTTCATCTTTGAGGTCTTGAAAAGACATCCGCAATTTTCGGGCATGATCAAAGTGCTGCCAAATCAGGTCACCAACACCGATGATTGTAGCAATAATTGTTGTCACGATGAGCAGTTGGAGCAAGATCTCAGCAATCAGAATTACGACACCAGCTGAGCTCCCGGCCAAGACAGCAATCATGGCCTCTTCGTGATCGAGTAAGACCAAAACGAGGGCTACGGCATATGCCATCATCTTTAGGGTGTTCTTTAAGAATTGAACGAGCCCGGTTGGACCAAATTTTTGACCTGCATTTTTGATCATGGACAATCGGGAGAGTTTGGGTGCGATCTTGCTTGGCGTCCAAACAACCGCGCGCTGCGCCACCAAAGAGAGCAGGACACAAACAAAAGGCAAAATGAATAGGGGGGCGAGCGCATTCATGTTTGCTTGCAAAAGGGGCCCCAAGATGGAGCGCCCCCCGTCACCCAAAATTCTACCTGTCAGATGGTCCGCAGACGATAAAAAGGGGGTTAAACTATTGCCAAACGCGATAAGAATAGCAGGACCGCTTGCCAGCAACGCCAGAGTTAGACCTGCGTAAGCAGCCGTCGCCGCGATGTCCATGGATTTGGCGACATCGCCCTTGTCACGTGCATCCTGAAGTTTTTTCGGCGTCGGGTCGTGGGTCTTTTCGCCTTGGTCTTGACCGCCCTCGCTCATCTGGGCAACACAAATGGGTCAGCAAGAACGGCATCCAACCTTCCGGACCAAACCACCAATATGAATGGTGCTGACAAGAATAAGAGCAAAACCCCTGCGGCAGTAATTGCGGGTGCACCGATGAAGGCAACCATCAATTGCGGCATGGCCTTGTTGATGGCCCCCAGCGCGAGGTTATACGCCAGTGATGTTATCAAAAACGGTGCGGCCAATGTAAAAGCTAGAGCGAATGCACTCGACGCATGCGCTGTACCCCAGGTCGCCATATCTGCACCTGTTATCGCCGTTCCCAGCGGCATGACTTCAAAGGAGCGAATGAGAGACACTGCGATTTTTATGTGCAAATCCAATGTGAAAGCCAACGCAATACCTGCGACGAGCAGGATGTTGCCAAAGGCGGGCATGGGATCCGGTGTCGCACCAGCACCAAAAATCTGCGCAAGCGATGTCGATTGAGAGGCAATCGTGCCTGCAAATTGAAGCGCCATGATCATTATTCTTGCGGCCAGCCCGATCATGAACCCAATGAGCGTCTCGCTTAAAATGAGCACGCCGACTTGCTCGGCAAGTGACGTTTTGGGAATTTCAGATGGTGCGATCGATGGCAAAACAATCAACGTAAAACACAATGACGCTACAAGTTTTATGCGCATCGGAACCGCTTGCTCGCCAAAGCCTGGCATTAAGGACAGTGCAGCGGCAACGCGTAAAAAAATTACAAAACCGGCCAGCAGCCCATCTTGTGCCCAGTAAAGAAGATCACCGAGCTCGTTCATGCAGTGCCCAAAAGCGCAGGCTTCGCATGAATGCCTATTTCCTCAAATGAAAGCACCGGGTTTCGGATGCCTTTTGACTTTAGGATTGTGTTTAAGAAACGCCGTCGCTTCATAGATGTAACGACCGCTGCGTAGCGCCCAGTTTCACTCACATTCGCCAACCGTTCAGCAATGGAGTTCGCAAGCCGGTTAAACTCATCTGGCGGCAAAGCCACATCGCCGGATCCACCGGGAATTTCAATTGTGAACTCGTTGAAGGTCTCTTCCCAATCGGGCGAAAGCTGAATGAGTGGCAGCGCGCCATCAAGTTCCTGAATGTCAGCAACAATTTGAAAGCCGAGACGCTGACGCACGTATTCAGTGATGGCTTCAGGGGAGTTTAGCGAAGATTGCGCCTCTGAAATCGACTCAAGGATCAGGGGCAAATTTCGGATCGAAACCTTCTCCTCGAGCAACAATCTAAGAACGGTATGCAGCAGATCCACGCTGATTTTGTCAGGGATAAACTCATCCAGAATGCGCCTATTCGCTTCAGCGCGGGCGGTTTCTGAAACCAACACAAATTCATCCAGCAACTTGCGTAGCGCGCGGCGCGAAAAGAGCCTTGCGAAATTGTCCTTAATGAGTTCAAGCAAATGCGTCGCGATAACTTCTGTTGGCGAAACGACTGACAAGCCTCGAAGTGCGGCTTCTTCCTGTAGGGCAGGGGCAATCCACTTCGCAGGAGCGCCATAAACGGGTTCAGCTACAGAACGCCCCTCCAGCGGATCAAGTTCGTCTTGTGCGTTTAACAAAACCAACACTTTATCGACTTCAATCTCACTGCGCGCAATCTCAACCCCTTGGATGCGGATTGTATACGCTTTGTCGGGAAGGTCCGGGCGATCGGTTAGCCTGATCTCAGGAATGATAAGACCATAAACCCCGGCCAGATGATTGCGCATATTCAAAATGCGGGTATCCAAGCCAGTGGATTCATCCATTACAGTCGAGACCAAATCACTGGCAAATTCCATATGGATTTCATCAAGATCCAATAGGTCGCCCAACGTCTTTTCCTGCGATTTCATAGGTGCAATCTGGGTTTTTTCAGCCCGCTTCGCACGTTCAGTCTGAATCTTATTGGCAAAATAGGCACCTATGCCCAAGGCACTTGCCCCAATCACAAACGGCAAAAAGGGCAGCCCCGGAACGAATGCAAAAAGCGCTAGGAGTACCGCCACTGTGCCTAGCGCAACAGGATATGCTCCCAACTGTTCCAACAACGCACGATCCGCAGATCCGATTGCGCCACCTTTGGACAAGAGAAGTGCTGAAGCAATCGAAATGATGACCGCGGGAATTTGAGTGACCAGGCCGTCACCGACCGTCAAAATGGAATAGGTTTCAAAGGCCTGGGCAAGTGGCATTTCATGGAGGAAAATCCCGATTGCCAAACCCATAAGCAAATTGAGCAATGTGATCAGCAGGCCCGCAACCGCGTCCCCCTTCACAAATTTGGATGCACCATCCAGCGAACCGAAAAACGTGGTTTCTTCTTGCTCAATTTTGCGACGTGCGCGGGCCTGTTCGTGATTGATGGCGCCAGCAGCCATGTCGCTGTCGATGGCAAGTTGTTTGCCAGGCATGCCATCCAAAGCAAAGCGTGCACTGACCTCAGCCATGCGACCCGCGCCTTTGGTGATCACAATGAAGTTCACAATGAGCAAAACACAGAAAACCACCAGCCCCAAAAAGACCGACCCGCCCATAATGAAATTCGCAAATCCCTGAATGACGTCACCAGCTGCGGAGGTCCCGGTATGGCCTTCACCAATGATGAGTTTCGTCGATGAGACATTCAATGACAGTCGCAGCATCAAGCTTGCCAAAAGGATGGTAGGAAAAGACGAAAAATCGAGCGGTCGTTCGATAAAAAGCGTCACCGTGAAGATCAAGATCGCAAGCCCGAACGACGCCGCAAGCCCAACATCCAAAACCCAGCTCGGCATCGGCAAGATCATCATCACAATGACGGCCATCAAAGCCAAAGCCAACAAAATCGTCGGCTGGAACAGGTTTTGCCAAGATAGGTTCATGCTAAGCCGATCTGAATATTAGTAGAGCGCACGGCTTGGCTGTCGAAGAAGCCCCTGACGCTGTGGGTTGCGACGAAATTGGATAAGACTGCCAGGGCGTTTGGGTTCGTCATCCCACGCTAAAGACTGACCGAGCAATGATCGGGTTTGAACCTCAGCCACGACTTGGGTGTTGGTCCGAGGTTCTGCGATAATGTCAGCGACGTGCTCATGGGGCAGGGGAGCCGTTTCGTCAAAAGCCGCGAGATGTTGACTGAAAATCCGCTCGTATCGGTCCGCAAATTTCGGTGTACGCGAATGATAAGCGCCTGCCGCACGTCTCCATGTTCGAAATTCCGGTAATAAAGACCGCAAGAACCGCGCTGCATAATCAGCATTTAGGATCGGATCGAACATATCCGATTTCGACGCAAACCCTTCACCATGCCAGCGAAAATTGATTTGAAAACAGCCGAGATCATAACTGCGCACATTCTTGGGAATTTTTGTTTCGACAAAGGCAATCGCATCCATGCGGGTATCAAACCAATAGCCCTTGCCGCCAACATTCACAGTCCAAGGCCATGGACGCATTCGCCCGTCCATTTTTCGACCTGTTTCAGTAAGTGTGAGGGCCTGCATTACCGCAACTGGGATACCGTAGCGCTGCGCAGCTTGCGCCGCAGCACCTTCGCAAATGGATGCGATGCGGTTGGCGTTGGGCGCTGCGTGCAACGGCATTCCCAAAAGAAATATGGCGAGCAACCCGCTGGCAATTCTTGCCAAATTCATAAAATGCGCTTTTGCGCTTAAACGCGAACCTCGTTCACGCATACTCCAAACTATCAAGGGATTCTCCCTAGCGGGTGTTTTCGCCACAACATGGTTGGTAATGGGTGAAACCTAACAAATTGTGAGGGTCGACCTCATTTGTCTCGTTTGGAGTTCAAATTTTCTTCAATAGGGCGCGGTGTTATCAAACAAGCAGTGCTGCCTTTTGTGAGTTCTAACCCAAGTGCAACGGTTGTGCTTTCATCATATTCGCCCATCACGCGACCTCCAACATCTTTTCACGGAAGACTTCTGTGGGTGTTCTGAACCCGAGACATTTGCGCGGAGTCGCGTTCATGCGATCGCAGATTGACTGCAAGCGCTGCCGCGTGATCTCAGCTGGATCTAGGTCTCGTGGCAAGTCGCGTCTCGCACGACCATTAGTGTTTTCGTTCGTACCTTTTTGCCAAGGCGCGCTCGGATCACAGAACCACGGATCCACCCCCAACCCTTCTTTCAGATAATCCCATGCCGAAAATTCACTGCCACGGTCAAATGTAATGCACCGACGAGCTGTTTGGGGAAGGGGAAACAGCGCTCCGATCAGAGCATTCATCACAGGTTTGGATGTCCGGTCCGGGTTCTTCAGAAGCAAAGTGTAGCGACTGACCCGTTCAACCACAGACATGACATTCGCCTTGCCGAACCGCCTGCGAAATATCATCAAGTCACATTCCCAGTGACCGAACTCTTCGCGCTCAGAAACCGCCTCAGGACGCTCTTTAATCCATAATTCCTCAGGGAATTTCTTACCATGACGCCGACGAGAACCGCGCTTGCGACGTGTTCGACGATGCTCAGGCAAATGCCGAAACCAGTTCTCAGACTTGCCCGTTTTGGAATAGGCGAAGCGATAGATCGTTTCGTGGCAAATGCGTTTTGGATGTTCCTCTAGCCGCAATCGGCCAGAAATTTGCTCTGGAGACCAGCCAGTTTTCAGCCGATCCAAAACAGCATCACGCAGCTCCTTGTCTCGTGCCAGCTTGCACCGCGAGCCCCGTCGTTTCTGGGCCTTGCTGTCCGCGGTCAGACAATAATATCCATCATATTGCGGCATCTCAGGATCGGAAAAATAGTTGCGCCTAATCTCCCGGAAAATGGTCGAGCGGTCTCGTTTGAGCTGATCCGCGATCTCAGACTTGCTAAATCCGGCAGCCAACAAGCGTTCAAGTTTGCGGCGTTCAGCCAGATCCAGTTGCGAATATCTTTTACCCATCTCTAAATGCTCCTCCTGATAACCCTATGTTATCATTAAAGAGTCGCACTTGAGGGTAGAACCCACCCGCGTACATTCGCTGTTGCAACCAATTTAAAATGTCGCGTGCTCAGCAAAGTTGAAATGTCACCCCCT
>CAZQMR010000086.1:0-12109 GCA_964594465.1 uncultured Rhodobacterales bacterium | reverse complement strand
CTGCTTCAACAGCAAGTACAGTGCCTTTGACAACGGAGCCTTCATCGGGAGTTTCTAGTGTGAGCGATTCATTCAGAAGCGCTTCAAATTCGTCCATCGTAGCTGTAGCAGCCATGTGTATCCTTACAAAAGTGTTTTAACGGGCCAAGTGGTTGGGTCCACCGGTCTTTGGTTTCTGGGTCAAGGCAGGTGCTCTCAGAAAAGCATAAAGAGGGCTGGTTCAAGCCAACCCTTCATCAAGGCGATTCTGTATTAGTGCCACTGCCTCAGCGACGGCGGCGTCTATATCCAACTTTGTGGTGTCTAGCAAGACCGCATCGTCTGCCTGCATCATTGGGGCGTCATCGCGCCCGGCATCGCGGGCATCGCGGGTTTGGAGATCGTGGAGCACTGCCTCCGGCGTAGTCTCCGTGCCCTTGGCTGTCAGCTCATCAAAGCGGCGCTTGGCGCGGACCTCGTCGGTGGCTGTAACGAAGAGTTTCGCATCTGCATCGGGGCAAATCACCGTGCCGATATCGCGGCCATCCAGCACCGCGCCGCCCTCGCGTTTGGCGAAAGTTTTTTGGAAGTTGAGCAGGGCCGCCCTTACACCGGGAATGACTGCGACCTTGGAAGCCGCACGCGCCACGCGGGGCGAGCGCAGATCATCGCGGGCCAAATGCTCTTCTTTCAGGCGCTTGGCCATTTCCTCGGCCACAATGGGATCAATCACGCCGCGCCCGCGATCTAGCGTGATCACGCCAACGGCGCGATACAGCAGGCCCGTGTCCAGATGCGCAAAGCCGAAATGCCGCGCTACGGCTTTGGAAATCGTGCCCTTACCTGCGGCGGCGGGGCCATCTATTGCGACGGTGAACTTCATGGCGTTTCTGGGCTTTGCATCTTGTATCGTTTGGTTGCGAGCGTCAGCAGGCTAAGAGCGGTTGCGGTCAAAAGGGCGAATTTTAGACTTGTGGACTGGCTTGCAGTTTCTACCAGCGAGCGTGTTAAATCATTGGTGCTGAGCATTTCAGCGACTAGGGAATTTTCATAAAGGTCGCAAAGGGTATACGCAACGGCCAAGAAGGTTGTGATGGCAAAGCTTGTACCAGTGTTGGCGAGCCATTTGGCTAGGAGAATTCCGGTCAAACCCAGTGAAATCGGAAAGGCAGTGTCGATCAGCGCCTGTGGGCCCTGATACATCGCTAGTCCCTGTGGGCTCACATTGGAAACGAACCGCTCTGCATAAGCCAAGTCGTAACCAAGGGGCAGCATGTCAAACATTTGATGGCCGCCCATGCCCTTGCCGATCACCGGGATGCTGATGAGGTGCATAGCGGCAAATAGGACTGCGGAAAGGAGCGCAAACCCCAAGGACCAGCGCTTTGGGCTCATTGTGTTGTAAGCGCGGGGTCTTCGCCGCCTGCTTGTGGCAGCCCGTCATTTAGTTCCATATATTCAGCCTTGTCATCGACAAAGATATGGCCTGCCAAAGTCAGTCCGGCACTGTGGTCCAGTGTGCCTGCCATGATTGACAAACGATCAGAGGTCAGGCTTTCCCAGAACAGGTTTGAACCGCAGGTCGCGCAAAAGCCGCGCCGCGCTGTGTCTGAGGACTGAAACCACGTGACTTCGCCGCTGATCGTGACCTCGGATTTCAGCGCGGACGTTGCTGCGACATGATGGCCGGATGTTTTGCGGCATTGCTCGCAGTGGCAGGCAATAATTGGCCTTAGCACACCGATCGTTTGGTAAGAGATATTGCCACATAAGCAGCCGCCAGTCGCCATATGGTTTGGTCCTGTCATTCTAATTCACCAACTGAATGTGTAGAACTTGAAAGCGCAGATCAAGAGGTGAGTTTGGCGCCAAGGCGGTTCATGAGAGGCTCAAAGATCGGAAAGCTCGTGGCGATCGGGCCAGCGTCATCCACCGTGATTGGATTTTTGGAGGCCATGCCCAAACACAAAAAGGACATGGCGATGCGGTGATCAAGGCGGCTTTCAACGGTTGCACCGCCCGGCACGCTTTCCATGCCATGCACAGTCAGGCTGTCCTCAGATTCTTCGATCTTCACGCCGCAGGCTTCAAGGCCCCGTGCCATCGCGTCAATGCGGTCGCTTTCTTTGACGCGCAGCTCTTTGATGCCGGGCATATGGGTCGTGCCCTCAGCCGTGGCCGCAAGCGCTGCGAGCACTGGATATTCGTCGATCATCGACGCGGCGCGCGCAGGCGGAACCGTGACGCCTTTGAGCGGACCAAAACGCACGCGCAGATCAGCGACGGGTTCGCCACCTTCTTCGCGCTGGTTCTGCTTTTCGATATTGGCACCCATTTCAATCAATGTATCGAGCAGACCTGCACGGGTTGGGTTGAGCGCGATGCCCGGTAGGGTCACATCGGAGCCTTCAACCAGCAGAGCGGCACAGATCGGGAAGGCGGCAGAGCTTGGGTCGCGTGGCACAGCAATGGTCTGGGGCTTTAGTTCGGGCTGGCCGGTGAGCGTTATGACCCGGCCCTCATTGGTGATTTCGGTAGTGATCTCAGCACCAAAACCTTTGAGCATACGCTCCGTGTGATCGCGGGTCGCCTCGGCTTCAATCAGAACAGTTTGACCCGGCGCGTTGAGGCCTGCGAGCAAAACGGCAGACTTGACCTGCGCCGATGGAACGGGGGAGGTGTATGTCACTGGCACTGGCATCTCAGCGCCGACAATCGTGAGCGGCAAGCGCCCGCCGGTGCGGCCATAGCTTTGCGCGCCAAAAAGCGCGATGGGATCAGTCACACGCCCCATAGGCCGCGAGCGCAAAGAGGCATCGCCCGTAAAGGTCGCGGTGATCGGCGAGGTGGCCATCGCCCCCATGATCAGGCGCACGCCGGTGCCGGCATTGCCGCAATCAATCACATCCTCAGGTTCCGCAAAGCCGCCAACGCCAACACCGTGAATGACCCAAGTATCGCCCTCTTTGACCACCTCGGCGCCAAAGCTGCGCATGGCCTCTGCCGTAGCGAGAATATCGTCGCCTTCCAGCAGGCCGGTTACGCGAGTTTCGCCGACTGTCAAAGCGCCCAATATCAGCGAGCGGTGCGACACAGATTTGTCACCCGGCACATCTGCGACACCGGAGAGCGCTTTGGATTTATGCGCCGTCATGGGCGTTGCGGGGCCGTGGCCAGACATTGTTTTTCCCGTGCGATGATACGTCGAAATGGGTGTATACCCCTGACAGTTTCAGCGGTCTATAGCGTTTCTGGACCCGTGAAGCCCGCCGATTGGCAGAGAACAAGCCACGGCTTAGCCCTCTTTTTCGGGCTTTGTGCGCTGGCGCATATTCGCTTTGAACATCAGTGCCTAAATTCGCCAGGACAAACGATTTCCAAGGATGTTTCTTATGGGTGAATCATTTACACAACTTGCCGCAAAAAATGGTGGCAGCATCGCCTTCTCGTCAAGCCAATCGCGCATCACCATTTTTCTGGGCGGCATGGATATTCCCAATTTCGCAGGCGTATGTCTTGCGCTGGTGATGCTGTGGTACAGGGGCGATGACTATTCCAAAGATCCCTGTAACGGCATCAAAAACAAAACCACGGCTATGAAATTGCAAGGCAAGCTGGATGGCGACTGGAAGGGCCTGGAAACTGTTGAAAGCGAAGGTCCCGGCATCGTAGGGCAAAAGCTATGGTATTGCACACCAAAGCTGAGCGGTTACATGAAGGGCATGATGGGGCCAGAGGGTCATTTTAAAAACGACCCTACTTTTGAGCGCGAGGCCATGCATGTCTACGCGATATACTTTAAGAAGGGTGCAGGTCACGCGATCGGGGTATGGCGATTTGCGAACAAAACCTTCGTGGTCTACGACCCCAACCATGGGGCTGCGATCATTCCAGAAAAATACATAGCCGCTTTTATGGCCAGTTTTATCGAGAATCTGTATCCGGATGCGATTGGCTGGGGCAATTGCGCGTTTTACCGCGAGAAGCGGTGAAGCTTGGCATGGGGTAGGAGCTTAGGCTTCGTTTCGCGCAAACCGGAGGTAGTGCGGCGTGCGGCCTTCGCGCAGTGCTTTTTGCTCGTATCGGGTTGAGTACCAGTTGTCCCAGGGTTTGCGCCAATCATTGGCGCTCGTTGCGAGCCAAGTGAACTGCGGCATGGGTAGAATGACCTCCAACGCCTGGCGCACGTAGTCGGGGATGTCGGTGGCGATGCGCAGTTCCGCGCCGAGTGCCATCGCGGTTGCCAGTGGTTCCAGGAACTCGGTGTTTACGAAGCGGCGGCGATGGTGGCGCTTTTTGGGCCATGGATCGGGGTAGAGCAGGTAGACGCGCGACAGTGATGCAGCAGGCAACACGTCCAGCAGATCGCGGGCATCGCCGGGATGAATGGCGACATTGTCTGGCACGTTTTCGCGGAATTTCGAGGCCAGTGTCGCCACGCCGTTCACAAAGGGTTCGCAGCCAATGATCGCGGGATCTGGCTCAGTGCTTTGTAGATGAAACAGGTGCTCGCCGGAGCCGAACCCAATCTCAAGCCAGACCGGGCGCTTGCCAAAGCGCGCGCCGAGATCAACAGGTGCGCGGTCCGGGTTCTCTTCCCAACCGATGCCGGGCAGATGCATCTGCGGCATCAGCGTTTCAAGCGCATCCTCTTGAGCGGAGCGCAAGGCTTTGCCGTGCCGACGCCCGTAGAAATTGCGCCAAGGGGCGTCGGGGTGTTTTTGCTCAGACATTGGGCTTGGTCTTAGACAGCGCCTTTTAGGGCGTCGACCAGATCGGTTTTTTCCCATGAGAACCCGCCATCCGTCTCGCTTGGACGGCCGAAATGGCCATAAGCGGCGGTGCGCTGGTAAATCGGGCGGTTAAGATGCAGATGCTCGCGAATGCCCCGCGGTGTGAGATCTATCACAGCGCCGCAGGCCTTTTCGATGTCGGCTTCATGGACCGATCCAGAGCCGTATGTGTCTGCGTAAATCGAAAGCGGCTTAGCGACGCCAATCGCATAAGACAGCTGGATAACACAGCGCTCGGCCATGCCAGCGGCCACCACGTTCTTGGCCAAGTAGCGCGCGGCATAGGCGGCTGAGCGATCGACCTTGGTGGGGTCTTTGCCAGAAAAGGCACCGCCGCCATGTGGTGACGCGCCGCCATAGGTGTCCACGATGATTTTGCGTCCGGTGAGGCCCGCATCGCCATCTGGACCACCAATAACGAATTTTCCTGTTGGGTTGACGTGCCACTCTGTTTCACCTGTGACCCAGCCCTCAGGCAGGCTCTCACGAATATAGGGTTCAACCAATTCGCGCACATCCTCAGAGGTCATGTCCTCGTCAAGATGCTGGGTCGAGAGCACAATTGAAGACACATCAACCGGCTTGCCATCCACATAGCGCAAGGTGAGCTGAGACTTGGCGTCCGGGCCAAGGCGCGGCTCCTGGCCTGATTTGCGCACTTCGGCCAGACGTTTGAGAATTTTGTGGGCATAGTGGATCGGCGCAGGCATCAGCTCGGGCGTTTCCTTGACCGCATAGCCAAACATGATGCCTTGGTCGCCCGCGCCTTCGTCCTTGTTGCCGGCCGCATCAACGCCTTGTGCAATATCCGCAGATTGCTCGTGAAGGTAATTGTTCACGTCCATGGTTTCCCAGTGGAACCCCTTTTGTGTGTAACCAATGTCTTTCACGCAGTCGCGCACGATCCCTTCAACGCTATCAATCACGCTTTGCGGGCCGCGCACTTCGCCCCCAACCACAACGCGATCCGTGGTGGCAAAGGTCTCACAGCCCACACGCGCCATCGGGTCTTCGGCTAGGAATGCATCCAAAATGGCGTCTGAAACACGGTCACAAACCTTATCTGGATGTCCTTCGGATACAGATTCGGAAGTAAAAAGGTAGTTTTGACGGGACAATTGGGATTCTCCGAGGTTTTTGAGCGCATGGGTAGTGCTATTTCAATCATGCAAAGCGGGTCAATCCTATAATGGGACCGTTCGGTGCAAGATTAGACCTTTGCTCTTTTTGATACTCCAAACGCGCCGAGCAAACTCAGAACGCACAATATCCAAAAGCTCTTATCGCCTGTTTGTGCATAGACCGTTAATTGCCGTGGCGCAGGAAGCGCTGCGTCAATGAAACCAGCCTCCCCAAGGGGCAGCGAGGCGGTCAACCTGCCCCAAGGGTCAATCATTGCGCTAATGCCGGTATTGGCGGCACGCGCAAGCGGAAGCCCTTGCTCAATTGAGCGCGCGCGGGCCTGCGCGAGATGCTGGTAAGGGCCCGTAAATGTGCCAAACCACGCATCGTTGGTGATATGCAGCAGCCATTCAGGGCGCGGGCCATCGGGGTTTAGGGCATTTGGAAAAATGGCCTCGTAGCAAATCAGCGGAAGGAACGCAGGCAAGGTCTGGGGTTGCAACACCTTTGGCCCGTCGCCGGAGCCAAACCCACCAACCCCTTGCGCAAGACCGGCCAAGCCCAATCGTTCCATCGTTTTGGGGAAGGGCAAATACTCGCCAAATGGAACAAGATGATGCTTGTCATAAGTTTGGGCAAGGCCGCCGGGGGCGTCAAGGACACCCAGTGAGTTGAACCAGATTGTTGCGCTGTCTGCCTGTTGATAGCGCCGCGCGCCGAGTATAACCGGCACACCTGCGACATCGCTGATCAACATATCCAGATCAGGACGGTCCCCAAGCGCGTAAGGTACAGATGTTTCGGGCCAGATCACGACATCGCGTGGCCCTGCCGAACCTGTTAACTCCACCTGCCGGTCAAAGAACATTTGCAGGTTCTCGGGTTTCCATTTCAAATGCTGCGCGGCGTTGGGCTGTATCAGCCGCACGATCAGAGGGTTTTCCTGAACCTGAGGTGCGGGAATGGTCAGTGCGAAAAACACCCATAGCCCCAATGTAAAGCTGGCTGAGACAATCAGACCCCAAGGGCGGACCAGCACGGTGGCAACGCCCAATAGGCCACTGAGCAGTCCCAATCCGTGCGGGCCAAGTATCGACAGGCTTTGCGCGATGGGCGTATCAATCCAGTGGTAGGCAACAAGCCCCCATGGAAAGCCGGTCAGCACATTGGAGCGGGCGTATTCCAACAGGGCAAGGGCTGCGGCGAGGATCAGGGCGCGGGCCGCCAGTGTCGTTCCAATGCTGACAAATGCGCCCGCTGCGGCCCAAAACAGCGCCAAGCCGCCAGACATGAGCACCAAAGCGAAAGGGGCCATCCAGCCATGGCGGGCGATATCGACCAAGAACGGCTCAACGATCCATGTCAGCGAGGCGGCAAAATAGCTCGCACCTGCGACCCAGAGAACAAATGCACAGGACCGAGCGCGGCCCGTTGACGTTAGCAAGGCCAGAAGTGCGAATGCCGGGAAAATGCCCCATGGCAAGGATAGCGGCGCCTGACCCAATGCGAGCAGGAGGCCAGCCAGAATGGCCCAGCCGATACGCGCCTTGCCGTGGGCCTCTGCGATCACTCTGAGCTTTGGGTGCATTGGGCGCGCTACTCTGCGGCCCGTTCCAGTGCGGCGGCACCGTCAAGGCGCACGCGCAGACGCTTGATCTTGCGCGGATCCGCATCCACAACCTCAAACTCATGGCCCGATGGATGCTTCACGACCTCGCCGCGTAACGGCACGCGCCCGGCAAGCTGAAACACCAAACCACCGAGCGTGTCGACCTCTTCATCAAGCTCATCCGGCAACAAATCAACACCCGCCACGGATTCAAATTCTTCCAGCGAGGCGCGCGCAATCGCACGGTAGATGCCCGGGCTTTCAGCGACCCAGCCCTGATCCTCTTCGGTGTCATGTTCATCGACAATCTCGCCAACGATCTGTTCAACCAAATCCTCAATTGTCACCAGTCCATCGACGCCGCCATATTCGTCAATCACCAGCGCCATATGCACGCGCTCGGTCTGCATCTTTTGCAACAGCGCCGAAATCCGCATCGAGGGCGGTGCATAAAGCAAATCGCGGGTCATTTTGGTGATGTCAAAGCTGTCGCTTTCGCCAAAGCCGTGCTGCAACGCGACATCCTTGAGATGGATAAAGCCAAGCGGCGTATCCAGCGTTTCGGTAAAAACCGGCAGGCGTGTATTGCGGCTGCTGCGGAAAATCTCGATCACATCATCAAGCGTCGCGTCATCGGCCACGGCCACGATGTCAGGGCGGGGGATCGACACATCCTCGACCCGCACATCGCGCATATTGAGAACATTGCTCAGCATCTCGCCTGTGCCCGGCACGCTCTGCGCGTCTTCGATTTGCGTTTGAGACGTAGCTTGCTCGCGCCCAGTGAGGCGGTTCAGCCAGCCGAAAAATTTGGAGCCTTTGCGTCCCGCCGGACTCGACGGGTCGTCTTGATCTGCATCCGCTCGCTCGGGTGCGCCGTGTGACGTGTCGCCCATTGCCTCTTTTCCAAATACTACGCTTGATCCGCGCGACGGCGTGAACAAGGTCTAATATGGGCTTTTGATACCCAATGTTTCAAGTGTTTCAATTTCGAGCCGCTCCATGAGTGTGGCATCTTCATCAGTTTCATGATCATAGCCAAGCAAATGCAACAGACCGTGAAGAACGAGATGGCGGATATGGTCGCTCAAAGCCAGATCCCGCTCGGCGGCTTCTGCGGCACAGGTTTCATAGGCAATTGCTATGTCCCCAAGGCTTGTGGGCATGCTCGGATGATCCATTTCGGGCGCCAACGGTGCGCCACCGGGCTGAGCAGGCGCGAGGTCTTGAGCAGGCCATGACAGCACATTTGTCGCTTGCGGCTTGTCGCGAAATTCAGCGTTCAGTTCCGCAATCCGGGCATCATCGCAGCCCATTACGACCACCTCAAACGCCTGTGGGTCGAGTTTAACCGCGCGAAAGCCCGCAAGAATCGCTTCTTCGCTAAGGGCGCTTAGATCAGCCTGCTCCCAGCGGGCGTCTTCAACAACAATGTCGATCTCGGGGTCGATCACGGGATCAGTCATTGGCCTTTTCATAGGCCTCGATAATGCGGGCAACCATGGGATGGCGCACAACGTCTTTGCCGGTGAACCGCGCAAAGCCAATGCCTTTAACGCCGTCCAAAATTTTTGTGGCCTCAACCAAGCCAGAGGGCACACCGCGCGGCAAATCAATCTGGGTCGCATCCCCATTGATCGCCATGCGCGAGCCTTCGCCAAGCCGGGTCAGGAACATCTTCATTTGCATCGTGGTCGCGTTTTGGGCCTCATCCAGCACCACAAAAGCCCGCGCAAGCGTGCGCCCGCGCATGAAAGCCAGCGGCGCGATCTCGATCATCTTGTCCTCGATCAGCTTTTCAAGCTGCTTGCCGGGCAGGAAATCATGCAGCGCGTCGTAAAGCGGCTGCATGTAGGGATCGACCTTTTCCTTCATGTCGCCGGGCAAAAATCCAAGCCGCTCACCGGCCTCAACCGCAGGCCGTGACAGAATAATCTTGTCGACCTTGCCATCAATGAACATCGACACAGCAGCGGCAACAGCCAAATAGGTTTTGCCCGTGCCAGCGGGGCCAAGCCCGAACACCAGCTCATTGGAAAACAGCGCTTCGACATAGGCGCGCTGGGTCTCAGTGCGCGGCTCTACAGTGCGCTTGCGGGTGCGGATCTCAATCTCGCCGCCCTTGAACATCTCAATTTGATCACCGTCGCGGCTGCCCGTGCCCTTGCTTGCGCTCTTGCCGGAATGGCCAAGCCGCATCGCCGCATCCACATCGCCCGGCTCAATGGCGCGGCCAGCTTCAAGGCGTGTATAAAGCACCTCAAGCGCCTCAGCCCCGCGCTCAGCAGCCTCGCCATGCACCACAATCTGATTGCCACGGCGGATCATGGACACGCCCAACTCCGCCTCGATCTGGCTCAGATTGCGATCAAACTCGCCGCATAGGTCGATCAGAAGGCGATTGTCCGGAAACTCTAGCAGGGTTTCAGAGACGGGATCTAACTGTCTCTGATCAGGTTTTTGAGTGCTTGCCAAGTTTCACGAATCTCCAAAAAAGCTATAGCAAAAGCCTGCACAGCCGAGTTCGGCCCTGCAAGCTCAAATAGCGTCTTAAATGTTTAATAATTCCGCACCGATTGGGGCGGAAAACACCGGAGCTTAGCTGTCCCCGATGATCTTTTGTTCAAAGCCGACGGTGTTTTCGCCTTCAAGCTCTTCGATGTCGCGGCAACTTGGAATGCCATCTGGTCCACGACGCGGGGTCATGTAACCCTCAACACCGTCGTCAATGATCCAGTGCTCACAGCCATTTGGATCAATCCAGATACCGGCCTTCATGTCCGATAAATCGCCTGTGTCCCAGCCGAAATCTTTTGTTGTATCCACTGTTCCACATGCGCCCAGAAAAGCGAGAAGCGCGCCAGACACCATAAGTTTCATTGTCATCTGCCCTGCTCCCTTATTCCGCAACCGCGCAAGAAATTTCTACCCGACGGTTTTTCGCCCGACCCTCGTTGCTGTCGTTGGACGCAACCGGAACCTGCTCACCAAACCCGCGAACCTTTGCGGTCACGCTAGACTCCCGGGCAATTGCGGCAACCGCCAATGCGCGTTTCACCGACAAATCGAGGTTGAACTTTTCCCCGCCACTGCTGTCTGTGTGACCATCTACAATGACCGTACTGCCGGATATGCCGTCGAAATAGGTTTTCAGTTCAGCGCGGCGATCTGCATTGATACGGGCGCTGCCAACGGCGAACATATTGTCTGCTTCAAGCACCTTGCAGGCTTCCTGATCGGCCTCCAGCTTTCGGCAGACCGGCATTCCGTCCCGGTCCAAATGCGAAGACATAAAGCCCTCAATACCGGTATCCATGACCCAGTGTTCGCACCCATCCGGGTCAACCCAGATAGTTGCTTTCAGTTCCGTTGTGCCCTGTGCTTGCGCCGCCGGAGTTCCCATACCTACAAGCGCAATCAGCGACGCTGCTGCGAGTGTGCGAAGCTGGATCATTCCTATTCCCCGTTCATTTGTCTGTCGGACGTTACCCGCCCTGAGCTGAATTTCGAAGCTTTTTTGTTCCCTCATGCCCAGTCTTTAGGACTTTTCCACTGCTTATTGAAGTAGAAATAACGTCAGACCCGTGTTCCGGACAGAGAATTGCGAACGGCTTTGACAATTTTGACATCAACGATCTGCC
The DNA here is from genome assembly GCA_964594465.1 of uncultured Rhodobacterales bacterium. Classification (GTDB taxonomy): domain Bacteria; phylum Pseudomonadota; class Alphaproteobacteria; order Rhodobacterales; family Rhodobacteraceae; genus CAZQMR01. Next base: position 965 of record CAZQMR010000086.1, on the reverse strand, counting down.
CGATCTGCGCCTGATCCGCATCCAAATGAACCGCCTGAAGGTAGGGCGAACGTCCTACAAGCTGGCCCGGATCGCGCCCCGGTTTCTCCAAAAGCACGGGTAAGGTCTTGCCAACTTGCGCCTCTTGGAATGCGGTTTGCTGCTTGGTCAGCAAGTTTTGCAAAGTCGCAAGCCGTGCAGACATAACATCATCTGGCACCTGGTCGCGACCTGCTGCTGGCGTGCCCGGTCGCGGTGAGTATTTGAAGGAATAGGCCGCCGCGTATCCCACTTGACGCACCAAATCCAAAGTGTCCTCGAAGTCTTCGTCGGTTTCACCCGGGAAGCCAACAATGAAATCACCGGAAATCGCAATGTCTGGCCGCGCGGCTTTTACCCGTGCCATTATATCCAGATACTCATCGCGTGTGTGCTTGCGGTTCATGGCTTTGAGCACTTTGTCAGACCCAGCCTGTACAGGCAGATGCAGGTAAGGCATCAGCTTTTGCGTATCACCATGGGCTGCGATCAGATCGTCTTCCATGTCGTTGGGATGGCTTGTGAGGTAGCGAATGCGCTCCAAGCCGTCAATTTCAGCCATTTCACGGATCAGTCGCGGCAGGCTCCATTCGCCGTCGCTTGCTGCGCCGTGATAGGCATTCACGTTCTGGCCCAGCAGTGAAATTTCCACGACGCCTTGATCTACCAACGCACGGGCCTCATCCATCAAGCGCTGTGCAGGGCGCGAAACCTCGCTGCCACGGGTGTAAGGCACAACACAAAAGGCGCAAAACTTGTCGCAGCCTTCTTGTACGGTCAGGAATGCCGCAGGCGCGCGCCGCTCGGTGCTGGCCGGAATATGCTCGAACTTGTCCTCTTCGGGGAAGTCGATATCAAGCGGCTTTTCGCCCTTAAACGTACGCTGCACCATGTCGGGCAAGCGGTGATAGGCTTGCGGACCAACCACAAGATCAACCGCGGGTGCG
>CAZQMR010000085.1:0-12141 GCA_964594465.1 uncultured Rhodobacterales bacterium | reverse complement strand
GCCGCGATATCCTGAAGGGTCAGGTTAAGGGGCGTGTTGTGGTTGATGTGAACGCTTGATTTTTAGGTGTAAGCGCGGGGCTTGTAGCCTCGCGCTGATATCATAACCGGGCTGGGCCCATCAGTCCTTGGGCGCTAAACCTGACTTTTCGCGTAGCCGGGTGTCGACGTCCTCACGCGTTTTCCCAATTAGAAACTCGTCATAAAAGACAATCCATGTTGGTACTGGTTTTGACCCGTATTTTGCCTTCCAGTGCTTAGTATTCCCGACGTAAATCCCTCGTCTATGATTGGGGCCAGAATACCCATTTGAAGGTTTGCTCGCGACGATTTGTCCTTTGTAGTTGCACTTGAGTTTTCCGTTCACCCAGACCCTCAGATAGCCATTGTTATTGGTGGAAAAGTTGGTGTTCATCACAATGTCTACCCATCCCTTTTTTGCGGATGCTATAGAGAATATGTTTTTGCAGATATTGCCGTGCTTGTGACCTGCGACATTCCCATTGTTGTGTCTCGACATGTCGCCAAGGGAAATGAAAATGACGTCTTTGTTTCCATGATCTGACTGGGTGAAGCTAATTGTAGGACTGTTGTTTGGACCCGTCTTCCATTGGCCCAAAAACGGATACATTCTTCCGTCTTTACCAGGTTTTTTGGGCGATTGCGCGACACGAAAGCTCCAGCCGTACCAAATGTCTTTGTTGATGCTGGCGGCGGATTTTCGTTTTGGTTCCCTGATTTCGCTTCTGAGACGATCATTTTTGCAGTCTGACCCTCGGCAATCCCCGTGGCGCAGTTCAAACCGCTCTGATCGCTTTCCGCGACGTACGGGTTCGCCCTGCTGACTGTATCGGAAGGCATGACTGTGAGGACTATTCAGATGTTCATAACCGCGCGGTGCTTTTTCAGCGAAGCCGATCGAAGGTGTGAACATATAGGCCAATAACAGCAGAAATACCTTGAAGTTCATTTTATACTCATTGTTTGATTTGTTCTCAGTGTGGTTTCTGACTAATCGTCAGCTAATATGAATGACGATATGTAAGTGGAGTGTTTTGTACCTTTTACGTTTTTTCAAGCATCTCTTTCCATGATCCATTCGACCTCGGGGGCTGCCACAAAACGCCATTTGCGTAGGGGGCCGGCCATTACGTTTAGGTAGTACATTTCAAAGCCGTAGGGTGCGCCGCAGGGGTGGTGGCCGCGTGGCACTAAGACGACGTCGCCGTCTGAGACGGCCATGGTTTCGTCCAAGTCTCCGTCGTCGGTGTAGACCCGCTGGATGCCAAAGCCGTTGGCGGGGTTGAGGCGGTGGTAGTAGGTTTCTTCTAGGTAGGTGATGCGGGGGTAGTCGTCTTCATCATGGCGGTGGCTGGGGTAGGACGACCAGTGGCCAGCGGGCGTGAAGACTTCGGTGACCAGCAGGCTGTCACAAAAATCTTCGGCTTCCATGGCGATGTTGTTGATGTGACGGGTATTATTGCCTTTGCCGCGTTCGGTGAGGGTGATGCCGCCCGGGCCGATGCGGCGCGCCTCGTGCCCGCCCAAGCCTGGCGCGGAGCAGACGGCGATTACGCAGTCGGTCTTAGCCACGGCGGACCAGTCGGTGCCGTCCGGCAGGTAAAGGCAGTGGGGCGCGGTTTTCTCAAAGACGCTCATGCGCGCGCCCAAAACGCCCCAGTTTTGGCCTGCGCCGGTGACGGCGGCTTTGCCCTCGACCATCACAAGGATGACTTCGCGGTCGCCTGTGGCCTCGGCGGCGGTCTCGCCTGCGCGCAAGCGGTAGAGCGAGAAGCCGACATAGCGCCAACCGGCACTTTCGGGCGTGATGGCATGGACCTTGCCGTGGGTGCCAAAGGGTTTGCGCAAAAGGTCGGGCATGTCTTTTTCCTCTTTTGAGGTCAGTTTGACCGCTGGGTCTTTTTGCCCTTGGCGAAGGTGGCATGGGCGTTGGTGACTTCGGGTCGGGTGCTGACTTCGGGCACGCCGACCTCCCACCATGCGCCGCCATGTTCGGTGGAGGGGTAGGGGTCGGTGTCGATCACGATGACATAGGGGCCTTTGATGTTGTGGCGGTTTGTGAGGGCGATTTCAAGTTCGGCAATCGAGCTGGTTTTGATGGAGGTCGCACCCATGGCGGCGGCGTGCGCTGCAAAGTCGATGGCGGAGTTTTCGCCACCTACGGCGTGGTCCAGCAGGTTGTTGAACTCTGCGCCGCCGGTGCCCATTTGCAACCGGTTGATGCAGCCAAAGCCGCGATTGTCTGTGACAACGACGGTGAAGGAGATGCCCATCATGGCTGCCGTGGCCATTTCGGAATTGGCCATCATATAGGTGCCGTCGCCGGTGAAGCAGATCACATCGCGCGTGGGCTCGGCCATTTTGATGCCCATGGCCCCGGCGATTTCGTAGCCCATGCAGCTAAAGCCGTATTCCATGTGATAGGAGCCGGGGCGGGTGGCTTTCCAGAGCTTGTGCAATTCGCCGGGCATGGTGCCAGCGGCGCACATCGCGACGGTGTGCTCCGTGGCGGCGCGTTGCACGGCACCGACGACTTGCATGTCGGTGGGCAGGGCGTTGCCCTCAGGCGCATCGGTCAGAGTGTCGACCTTGGCGAACCAGTTGGATTTGAGGCCATCGGTTGGGGTTTGGGCTTTGTGAGCGCCGAGTGCGCTTGAGATCTGGGTGAGGCCGGTTTGCGCGTCTGACAGCACAGGCATCGCGCCGTGCTTTTCGGCGTCATAGGCTTGGGTGTTGAGGCTGATGAGGCGTCGATCCGGGTGGGCGAACAGGCTCCACGAGCCAGTCGTAAAATCCTGGAAGCGGGTGCCGATGCCAAGCACGAGGTCAGCCTTGGCGCAGGTGTCATTGGCAGGTTCGCCGCCGGTCACGCCGATGGGTCCGAGATTGAGCGGATGGTCCCATGGCAGGGCGGATTTGCCCGCTTGGGTTTCGGTGACCGGGATGTTGTGGGTTTCGGCGAAGGTTTTAAGCGCCTCGGTCGCGCCGGAATAGTGGACGCCGCCGCCTGCCACGATGACCGGGGTTTTGGCGGATTTGATCGCGGCCACGGCGCGGGCGAGTTCGCCTGCATCCGGGTTGAGGCGGCGCTGGTGCCAGATTTTGGGCTCAAAAAAGCTCTCAGGATAGTCATAGGCTTCAGCCTGCACGTCTTGGCAAAATGAGAGCGTGGCGGGGCCGCACTCGGCAGGATCGGTCATCGTGCGAAAGGCGCGAGGCAGGGCGGTGAGGAGCTGTTCGGGGCGGGTGATGCGGTCGAAATAGCGGCTGACGGGGCGGAAGCAATCGTTTGCTGAGACGGTGCCGTCGCCGAAGTCTTCGATCTGTTGCAGCACCGGGTCGGGACCGCGATGTGCGAAGACGTCGCCGGGCACCAGCAGCACCGGGATGCGGTTCACATGTGCCAGCGCGCAGGCGGTGACCATGTTGGTCGCACCGGGACCAATGGAGGACGTGACCATCATCGCGCGACTTCGGCAGAGCTGCTTGGAATAGGCGATGGCAGCATGGGCCATGGTCTGCTCGTTATGGCCGCGATAGGTCGGCAGCTGGTCCTTGACGCCATGCAACGCCTCGCCCAGACCCGCGACATTGCCATGCCCAAAAATGGCCCAAGCGCCCGCGATAAAAGGCGTTCCATCCTCGTTAAGCTGGGCAGCCACAAAACGGACCATGGCTTGGGCAGCCGTGAGGCGGATGGTTTTTGACATGGGTTTTCTCCTGTTTTGGCGGTGCAGGGATGTTGCTCGCTGCTACGTCCCCGAAAACGTGATCAGGGCGCGTTATGCTATGTTTAACCGACGACGTCGGCAAGTTTTACAGGTGCGCTGTTGGCGGCAGAGAGCGTGGCGGCCTCGGCCATTGCAAGTGCAACGATCCCATCTTCCAGTGATACTGGCATCGCGATTCCGCTGTTCAGGGCATTGACGAAGGCGCCCCATTCATTGGCGTAAGAGGGCATGTAGCGTTCCAGAAAGAAGTAGGTTGGTTTAGCACCGGTTACGCCGTTGGACGTTGATTTGACGACGGTGTTTTCCAGCATGTTATGCGCCTGAAGCATGCCGTCTGACCCCAGAAGCTCTACCCGTTGATCGTACCCGTAGGCTGCGCGTCGGGAGTTTTTGATCACGGCAAGACGACCGTCAGCATAAGTGAGGGTGACAACGGCAGTATCAACATCGCCAGCGGCACCGATTGCGGGATCGACGATGGATGAGCCGACTGCTGAAACGCTGACCGGGGCCTGCCCCATTAAGAAATTGGCCATGTCAAAATCATGGATCATCATGTCGCGAAACAGGCCGCCGGAGACTTTGATATACTCAACCGGCGGCGGCGCGGGATCAAAGGACGTGATTGAAAGCAGTTCGGGCTTGCCGATCTCACCTGCATCAAGGGCGGTTTTCAGAGCTTCAAAGTTGGTGTCAAAGCGACGATTAAAGCCGATCATCACTGGCTTGCCTGATGCCGCGATTGCTTTTTGGCAGGCCGTCGCGCGGGCAAGGCTCAGATCGACTGGTTTCTCGCAAAGCACGGATTTGCCAGCCGCTGTGGCGGCTTCGATCAGATCGGAATGGGTGTCTGTTGAGGTGGCGATCAGGACAGCATCAATTTCAGGGTCCGCGATAATGTCGTCTGTGCTTCGCGCGACTGAGCCATATTGAGCTGCGAGCTTTTCTGCTGCTGCGGGGATGTAATCGGAGATCGCGGCCAGCACGCTGCCGGGGTTTGATGTAATGGCTGTGGCATGCACACCAGCGATCCGGCCCGCGCCGAGCAATCCTACTTTAAGCATGTCGGTCTCTTCTTTCGAAATGTGGTAATGTGCTGGCAACAAAAAACCGGCACGCGAACGCTATATTGGCGATGGCGCTCACGTTACAGTGCAAAAATGCAAAGAGCCACCTCCCGCTGGAGCGGGGGTGGATCGCAATCGGTGCTGGTCTTTTTGAGAGTGGCTTCTATCGGCGAACGCGGACTTGGCAAAATCCTAAGGGGTGATGCCAAGTCCGGTAAAATCTCAGAATGCGTCGACGAAATGAACCAGCCAAAGCGTGATCGCTGGGAACGAAGCCAGGATCACCACACGCACGATGTCAGTGACAACGAACGGCAGCGCGCCGCGGTAGGTTTCTGAAATTGGCGTGGTTTTCGCCATCGCGTTGATTATGAACAAGTTCATCCCAACAGGTGGCGTGATCAATCCGACCTCCACGACAATCAGGACTAGGATTCCGAACCAAAGCCCAAAATCATTGATGCTCATGCCGAAGTCCAGAACCGACATGATCGGGAAGATGATCGGAACCGTGAGCAAAACCATCGAGAGGCTGTCCATCACACAGCCAAAGATCAGATACATCAGCAGAACAATCGTCAGCACGAACCACGGCGAGAAGCCTTGACCGGCGACCCAAGCGGATGCCTCTTGCGGCAATTGCGTCAGGGACAAAAAGTTGTTGTAGATCCCAGCACCAAGGATGATCAGGAAGATCATCGCGGTTGATGACGCCGTGGACAGGATGGACTCGGTCAACCGGTTCCAGCTCATTTCGCCGCTAAAGACGGCGACCAGAAACGTCCCAGCCGCGCCGACAGCTGCGGCTTCGGTTGGGGTAAAGATACCTGTGTAAATGCCACCAACCACGACAACGAAGATCAGGATCACTGGCCAGACTTTGCCAAGGATCAAAAGCCGCTGCGACCATGGCACACGTGGGCTGACCCCGGCGGCATTCGGGCGAATGCGCACCCAGATCGAGATCGCAATCATGTAGCCAATCGCGGCCAAAATGCCGGGAATGAGCGCGGCCAAAAACAGTTTGGCGATGTTTTGTTCGGCCAGAATTGCGTAGATCACAAGGATCACGGATGGTGGAATGAGGATGCCAAGTGTGCCCCCGGCCGCAAGCGCGCCAGTGGAAAGGGAATCAGGGTAGCCATAGCGGCGCAATTCGGGCAACGCGACTTGTCCCATCGTGGCCGCCGTGGCCAGTGATGAGCCGCAAATCGCGCCAAACCCTGCGCAGGCTCCAACGGCTGACATAGCAACGCCGCCTTTTCGGTGGCCCAGAAAGCTCTCGGCTGCTTTGAAAAGCGAGGCGGACATGCCCGACAGCGTTGCAAACTGCCCCATCAACAAGAAAAGCGGGATGATCGAGAAAGAATAGTTGGAAAACGTTCCGTAGGTCAGCGTTTTCAACTGGTTAAGCGTCATCATTGGGGTGCCAATGACCAGATAGGTCCCGACCACGCCGATTGCGATCATTGACAATGCAATCGGTGCGCGCAGGAAAACGAGAATTAGGAGAGCCGGAAAAGACCAGATCGCGAGTTCAAAGTTGGTCATAGTTCGGGGTCCTCATACCCTGCCAAGCGTCGTACCGCCCGCAAGGTGCAAAACATTGCCACAACAACAAAGCCGATGGCGCCGAAAAGGCCTGCAGCATAGCCCTGCCAAACCGGAATTTGAGCGATTAGTGTTGTTTCACCGTAAGAAAGCTTGTCCTGCATTCCCAGATAAAGCCGATAGGTTCCAACGGTCGCAACAACTGCCATCGCAATATTAAAAACAACGTCCAAAGCCTGGTCAGCTTTTTTGGGGATCGCCCAATGAAACAGATCAACGCGGGCATGAGCCTCGCGGAATTGTGCCCAGGGCAGAAATGCAAAAATGGCGGCGGCCATTCCGATTTCTGTAACATCGTAGATCCCGCGAATTGGGCCGATGCCAATATCGAGCGGAAGCAGAGCACGCCCTGCAATCGAAACGCAGGTCAGCAATATGATTGCCAGAAGGACTGCGCCGCCCAATAGGGCGAGGATGCGGGCAAGTGCCTCAGCAAGAGAGTTAAGATGAAGGTACATGTTCGTTCCGTAGCGCGGTAATTCGCGAAAATGCGAGGGGAAGGTTCCTCCCCCTCGCGCAAGCATTGGGCCGGTTTAGCCGCCGTGCTTTTTGATCAATGCACGGGCCTTTTCAACCAAGGCAGCACCATCGATGCCCTTGCCGTCCATATCTGCAATCCAACGGTCGATGACCGGCTTGGAGGCTTCTTTCCAGCGTGCAACCTCGGCCGCATCCAACTGAGAAATCGTGTTGCCTGCATTTTCTGCAATCTTACGCGCGCCTGGATCTTTTTCCCACATGATCTGTGAGGCGAAAGCAGACAGTTTGGCGCCGCTTTCGGCGTCAACAATAGCTTTCAGATCATCCGGCAGAGCGTCGTATTTGGCTTTGTTCATAACCAAAACGATTGTTGCTGTGTAAAGTGCTTCGTCGCCAGAGAACTCGGTGTGATTGCTAACCAGTTCGGACAGACGGATCGCAGGTGTAACTTCCCACGGAACGACAGTGCCCTTAACAACACCCTTTGACAGAGCTTCAGGAATTGCAGGCAAAGGCATGCCAACAGGCTCAGCGCCAAGCTCAGACAGCAGGTCATTGATGATCCGAGTTGGCCCACGCATGGTCAGGCCCTTCAAGTCCTCAAGACTGGAAACGGCTTCCTTTGTGTGAAGCACGCCAGGTCCGTGTACCCAAGCACCCAAGACTTTGACGTCTTTATACTCGCTGGCCTGCCATTCGGTCTCAACCATTTCCCAGTAAGCAGCGGCTGTCGCTGTCGGGCTGGTCATCATGAATGGAAGTTCAAACACTTCGGTACGTGGAAAACGACCGGGGGTGTAGCCCACAACTGTCATTGTCAAATCGACCACGCCATCGCGCGCCTGATCCATCAGTTCCGGTGGACGCCCGCCAAGGGACATTGCATCGAAATGCTGGACTTTGATCCGGCCGTCAGATGCCTGTTCCAGTTTCTCACCCCAAGGCTTCAGGATCAGTGCTGGTACAGTTGCAGGCGGTGGTAGGAACTGGTGCAGGCGCAGAGTTACGTCCTGCGCCATTGCCGCAGAACCAACCATGGTTGCTGCAAAAATGCCCGCAAGTGTGTTTCTAATAAAGTTGGGTTTCGTCATGTCATCCTCCCTGAGAGACGTTTCGTATTGTTGAAAAGAACCTTTGGCGGTGGAGTATCCATGTATCTCCATGCTTGCAAAGGAATTTTCAGGTTGCTTTCCGCACGAGCGTGGCGGGTGGAGCTTGGGGATTTCAAAGAAGTTCCCGATATGCTCAATACTGAGACAGTGGCAGCGTATGTGCTTATTTACTGTCCGTTATTCCCCCCCGCGTCATCGCCACCTGAACAGCGGTTGCTCAGATGTTGGCACTGGGATAACTGAGCAGCTATTATTCAACAATCATATTAATTTAATAGCGTCGATCAAGAAATTTGATCCAAACGTCGCTTGCTGTTCTGACGGCCTGGGGGTGTCAAACTCAAAGAATCGGCACGCAATTCCGTGATTGCGGTTAAAAACTGCCGTTCAAAGCTTTGTGATGTCTGTTTATTGGGCGCTTTTGAGCGAATCCGAAATCAAATTGCGCAACCAAACATACATGGGGGCGTGGTGTGTGCGCGTGGTCCAGACGAGATCGACTTCGAATCCTACTGGGATCGGACAGTCCGCGACATAGAGGTTGCCGCAATTTGCGGCGGCTATGCGACTGGGAATCGTTGCAACCAAATCCGATCCGGGAATCATTGCTTCCAAGCTGGCCGGGCTTGGAACCGTGAGCACTTGGTTTAACTCCAATCCCTGCTTTGCCAGTTCGGTTAGATAGAGCGAGCGCCAAGAGCCGCCATAGGTGATGGTGACATGGGGGCAGCGGATGTAATCATCGATGGACAAGGGCTTTTGCGCGAGTGCGTTTTCGGGATCCATCACGCAGACATAATGCTCGCTTAGCAGTTTGCGACAAAAGAACCCCTGCTCATCGGGCCGCATGGGGCCGATCAAAATGTCCGCGTCGGAATTCTTGAGCTGGACGTCTCCGCTGCTGGTCGAATTCATCAGGTTCAGGCGAATGCCGGGGGCCTCAGCGCGCAGTTTTTTGATAACGCGGGGTAAGATGACGGAGCGCTCGTAGTAGTTGCAGGCAATCGAAATTGATTCTTGTGCAGTCGCTGGGTTAAAATCCTCTGGGTGGGTCAGAGTTTCGAATTGATCCAGAATTTCGCTCGCTGTTTCGACAATGATGTTGCATCGCTCTGTTGGAACAATTCTTCCCCCTTGGCGGAAAAACAACGGATCCTCAAAGACTTTGCGGAGCTTTTCGATGGTGTAGCTGATCGCGGATTGATTGACGTCAAGAATATTGGCGGTTGCCGTGAACGAGCGGCGTTCATGCACCAATTTCAAAGTGCGCAGGGCGGCAAAATCGACGTTCATTCTAAACGGGTCTAACATTTCAAAGCCTCCATGCTGTGAACACTTGGTTGGTCCGCATTATCAGATTGCCTGATTGCGTAGATCAACGCCATAGGATTGTCAGATTTACGGCACGGTCATAAAAGCGCCGAAATCAGACATCTCGCTAAAAGAGATCCTTGGGAGGACGGCAAAATGGCTTTAGCGCCAATCGAAAACGAGATCACAATTGATCAACTTACCTTGGATCCTTACCCAATTTACCGCCGCCTGAGGGCGCAAGCGCCTGTCGCACGGGTGAAATCGGTAAATCGCACGTTGTTGACCAAGGCCTCAGACACCCGCGCGGTGAAGGACAATCCGGCACTCTTTAGCTCTAACGATCCGTCCACGCCCATGGAGCGCGCATTTGAGGCGCATACATTGATGCGCAAGGATTCAGATGAGCACATGCGCGAACGCAGGGCGATGATGCCGACATTTACGCCAAAGAACCTCAAGACCATTTGGGGGCCGGCTTACGAAAAATATGCGCATGTCTATCTTGATCGGTTGCCAAAAAATGAGACGGTCGATCTGTTTCCAACCCTCGCTGGCCCGCTGGCGGCGCGGATTCTAGCAGACGTGTTGGGCCTGCCAGATGCGACCGATGAACAGATGCAGCGCTGGTCGCAGGCCCTAATCGATGGCGCTGGCAATTTTGGATGGTTTGACGAGCCCTTTGAGCGCGTTGCACAAGCCAATCTCGAAATGAACCAGTGCATTGAGGCCAATGCAGAACGGTTGAAGGCTGACCCGGATCAATCCGCATTGTCCGTTATGGTCAACGCCGATGATCCCATTGAATGGAGCCAGATCGTAGCCAATCTAAAGATTGCGATCGGCGGTGGCATCAATGAACCGCGCGACGCGCTCTTGACGATCCTGTTTGGGTTGCTGCACAACCGCGATCAGCTTGAGGAACTTACCCGTACCGGTGAGTGGGGAAAGGCCTTTGAAGAGGGGGTGCGATGGGTTGCGCCAATTCAAGCGAGTTCGCGCCTGGTGAAAGAAGACACAGAAATCCGCGGATTTGAGATCCCCAAAGGGGATGTTGTAATGACGATCCAAGCCTCTGCAAATCACGACGAAGATCTCTTTGAGCATCCTGAAAAGTTTGACGCATTCCGCCCAAAGAACCTGCATCAAAGCTTCGGAAGCGGTCCGCACCACTGCATGGGCACTCATCTTGCGCGCCTGATGGTGGGTAAGATCATGCTACCGCTCATATTTGATCGGTTTCCAAACATGTCGCAACCAGACCCGTCGATCGTCACGTTCAAAGGTTTTGGTTTTCGCGGTCCTATCAATTTCCCAGTTCAGCTGAGCTGAGCTGATCCAACCAAACGACTGCGCTCGGGAGTGACCGCAATGACTAAAGTAATATTCAAATTTGCAGATGGTGGTGAAGTCACCGTTGATGCCAATGACGGCGACAGTGTGATGGAAATCGCAAGGGCGAACGACATTGACCAAATCGCCGCTGAATGCGGTGGCGAGATGATGTGTGCCACATGTCATGCCTATGTCGACGACGCATGGGCTGACGTGGTTGGCGCGGCCTCCGAAGGCGAGCAAGAGATGCTCGAATTCGCGTCTTGTGAAGTCAAAGCCACAAGCCGCTTGTCGTGTCAGGTCAGAATCAATGCACAGATGGATGGCCTGATTTTGCACTTGCCTGAAAGCCAAGTGTAATGTCAGAGCGGATTGTCATTTTGGGGGCTGGGCAGGGGGGCTTTCAGGCCGCCGCCAGCCTGCGGGACAAGGGGTTTCAAGGCAGCATCACGCTCATTGGTGAAGAACCGGGCCTGCCATATCAAAGACCGCCATTGTCCAAGGCCTACCTCAAAGAAGGAAACGAGGAAAAGCTGAAAATCCGGCCTGAGACTTTCTTTGCCAAGAAGGACATTGATTACCACGCCGCGACACGTGCAACGCAAATTGATCGCGCGCGGAAAACTGTGGTGACTGAGGCGGGGTATGAGGCCAGCTATGATCATCTCATACTTGCCACTGGCAGCCGCAACCGGGTTCCACCGGTAAAGAATCTCGACTTGGACGGGGTGCTGGAAATTCGCACGCTTGCGGATGCCCGTGCGCTCAGATCACGGATGCCTGACATTGGCCATGCCATTGTAATCGGCGGTGGCTTTATTGGGCTCGAATTTGCGGCTGTAGCACGTCAGGCCGGTGTTGCCGTGACGGTTGTCGAAGGCGCGCAAAGATTGATGGCGCGCGCGCTTTCTGCCAGCACGTCAGAAGCGTTTCTCAAGGCACACCGCGACTGGGGGACAGACATTATTCTGGACACCTTTGCTGACGAAGTACTGGATGATGGGTCTGGCAAAGCCTCGGGTTTGCGCCTTTCAGATGGCCGCACCTTGAAGGGTGATACAATCATTGTCGCAGCAGGTGTCGTTCCGAATGTTGAACTGGCGCAAAGTGCTGGGCTCCAGGTGGCCAATGGAATCGTAGTGGACGAGTATCTTGTATCACCCGATGATCCATCCGTGTCGGCGCTTGGGGATTGCTGTTTGTTTCCAACCCCGGCTCTTGGCGGGTCCATTCGCTTGGAATCAATCCAGGCCGCCACGGATCATGCACGCGCTATCGCCGCACGCCTGACGGGCACGCCAGTTGCCTATTGCGATGTGCCATGGTTCTGGAGCGATCAGGGTGATCTTAAGCTGCAAATAGCTGGGCTGACGCAAGAGGCCAATGCGTGGAAAATCCTCGTAGATGAGCCGAAGCGGCGCGTTGTGCTGTGCTTTCGCGATGATGAGTTATGTGCGGTTGAAACAATCAACTC
>CAZQMR010000084.1:0-12165 GCA_964594465.1 uncultured Rhodobacterales bacterium | reverse complement strand
GGCTATCCGATTGGTGCTGAGCTGTGAGCGCGCGGATTTTGATTGATGCGTTGGCGGATGGGCGCACGGCTGCTGCACTTTGGGACGATGGCCGTTTACAGGATGTGCTGATTGACCCGCGTCAAGAAGACTTGACGCCCCAAGTTGGGGCGATTTACCGCGCCACAGCTGGGCGACCCATGAAGGGTCAGGGCGGGATGATGGTAAGCTTGAGTGACGGGCAGACTGGTTTTCTGCGGGATACCAAGGGGTTATCGCCCGGCGAACCATTATTGGTGCAGGTAACTACCAGTGCTGAGGCGGGCAAAGCGCCGCCGGTGAGCCAGCGGCTGCTGATCAAGGGGCGCTTCATTATCCTGACACCGGGTGCGAAGGGGCGCAATATTGCGCGTTCTATTCGCGACGAGGAACGCCGGGTTGAGTTGGCGGACGTGATGGAAGAAGGGCTTGAGGGCTTGGACGCGGAAGTGGGCGCGATTTTGCGCTCAGCGGCGACTGAGGCCAGCGATGATGCCATTCTTGAAGACATAACCGCCTTGCGCGAGATCGCGTCAGGAATTCTTGACAGCGCGGGAAAAGAGCCGGAATTGCTGCTGGATGCGCCGGATGCTGAGACGCAGGCGATTATGTCTTGGGCGACGTCGCCTGAGGTTTCTTTTGAGCAAACTGAGGGCTGTTTCGAGAGTGTGGATGTTTGGGGGGCGCTTGAGGCGCTGACTCGCCCGCAGGTGTCGCTTGGCAAGGCCGGGTCTATGATGATCGAGCCGACTACGGCGCTGACGGCGGTGGATGTGAATACCGGGAATGCGACGGCCCAAGGTGCGGGGCTGGCTGCGAATTTGGCCGCTGCTGAGGATTTGCCGCGTCAATTGCGCCTGCGTGGGCTGGGCGGGCAGATTGTGATTGATTTTGCGCCTATGGGCAAAAAGGATCGCCGGGTGGTTGAGACCGCGCTCAAGAAAGCGCTGCGCCACGATGGGATTGAAACCTCTCTTGCGGGCTGGACCCCGCTGGGCCATCTTGAGCTCAATCGAAAACGTGAACGCCGGCCACTGAAGGAGCTGTTATGAGCTGCCCGATTTGCGAAAAAGACACAGATCAGAAGTACCGCCCGTTTTGCTCAAAACGCTGTGCGGATGTGGATTTGGGGCGCTGGATGAACGGTTCTTACGTCATTCCGGGTGAACCGCTGGAGGATGCAGAGGACACGCCTGCTACTCCTGAGACACTTCACTAAAACCTTTCTGCATTTGCATAAAAAAGCCACTGGACAGGTCGGGACATTCCCCCTAAAACCGCCCGACCCAAGGTGCCATGCACCGAACCCGTGCCCGGGTAGCTCAGGGGTAGAGCAGTGGACTGAAAATCCTCGTGTCGGTGGTTCAAATCCGCCCCCGGGCACCACAATACACCAAAAAGATTGCACCGTTAGAGTGGTTGTTTTGGCACTAGCCAAACGTGGTTTGGGTCCAAACCTCCTGCATCTCGTAACATCATCTGTTGCGTGTTTTTCACAACTGCGATAGTTACGTTATAACATAACATTCAATTCCGACTGCTTGACCCAATGCACAGCCCAAAACCCAAAAATCTTGGCGCCACCAGCCTGCGTTCCCGGCGACGCAATAGTGATCCGATGCAAGCTTTTGACGCCCTACCAGCGCCGTTGCGCAGTTGGTTGGCACAAGCGGCCCTGCCTTGGTCGCCAGCCTCTGCAAAACGTGTCTGGTCCCGCGCCCGTTCAAAGGGCCTTTGCGTTGACTCCGCTTTGCAAACCCTTGCGCGCGTTGAAACGCAAACCCTTGCGCGCGACAGCCAAGCCATATCTCACCAAATCAACCGCTCATCCTAAGGAAACCTTATGTCACACTTCTTCCGGATCACCTCTGCTGCGCTTGTTGCGCTCAGCACGACGATGCCCGCATTTGCGGATAACGACACTCTGTCGATCTCTGTCACCTTTGGGCCCAGCGCAGAAGTGCCCGACCCACGGGCAGGTTACAACGGCTGGATGTCCAATCAGACCGGCGTAACCGAGACGTTGATGGGCATTGATTACAACATGAACCTCTACCCACGGGTTGCGCAGAGCATTGAGCAGGCAGGGCCAACATCCTGGCGCGTGACATTGCGCGACGGTGTCGCGTTTCATGACGGATCGCCAGTGACCGCCGATGCAGTTGTCACAGCCATTTCGGCCATCTCCGATGAAACACATTCAGGTCACAACAAGCGCGTGGCCAAACTGCTTGATCTGGCAAGTGTTTCGGCTGATGGCGACACTGTCGTTCTGTTTGAGACCAACAGCGCGAATGCCGCATTTCCTTGGACCCTGTCAGAACCTGCGATTGCGGTTCTTGGACCTGCCTCCGACGCATTTCCGATCAACGCTACAGGCCCGTTTGTCTTTAAGGAGGCAATCCCAGAGCAGCTCTATCGCGCCCAAGCAAACCCAGACTACCGTTTGGGCACGCCTAAACTGGGCGAGGTTCGGGTTGTAGTGGCTGGTGATCCAGCAACAGCGGCACTGGCTTTTGAGGCCGGAGAAGTCGATATGGTGGTCAACTACCCAGAAGCGGATTTCAAACGCATTCAAACCACGGGTGCTCTTGGCTTTTCAGCCCCAACCGCACGGCTTTACTTTTACACAGTTAATGCTGCCAGCGGCCCTATGGCCAACCCGCTGATCCGCCGCGCTGTGTCTCTTGCAATTGACCGCAATGGCGTTGTGGATGCGGCATTGTCAGGCGTTGGAGGCGTTCCTGCTGGCACAATTTTTCCAGAGGGGAAAGGCTGGGCGGCTGACATCCCGGCGACTTATGATCCTGCAAAGGCTGAGTCCTTGCTGGCAGAAGCCGGTGCGGTCAAACAAGGCGGGCGTTGGATGCTGGACGGTGCCCCATTGGAGATCGACATTGTAACTTATTCTGGTCGCGCGGCCCTGGCGCCAACGGCAGAGCTGACGCAAGCGTTTTTGCAAGCCATTGGCGTGAAAGCGAATGTGCGGGTTGGCGAATATGGCGCCAGCAATGATGCGATCAAATCCGGTGATGCAGACATGTTCTTGCAGGCTTGGGTCACAACACCACAAGGTGATCCCGGTGCCGTGCTGGAAACGCTGCTCAAATCGGATGGTGGCTCAAACTCAGGGAAATACGCGAGTGCAGAGCTGGACAAATTGCTCGACGATGGGCGCACGACCTTTGATCCTGCCAAGCGCAAAGAGATTTACGCAGCCGCCCAACATGTTATCGCCGCAGAGGCTGCCATGATCCCAGTTTTTCATGTGGCCCAAACCAATGTCGCGAAAGCTGGACTGACCGGATATGCGGTGCATCCAACTGAGACATATTGGGTCACGCATGAGACGGCACTCTCAAAATGAGCCTAAATGTCTGTGGCCTGAGCGCGATCCGCTCAGGCCGGACAGTCCTGCATCCGACCTCACTTGAGATCAAGCCCGGTGAACGTATCGGGCTTGTTGGGTCTTCTGGCTCTGGCAAGTCGACCTTGGGCCATGAACTGATCGACCGCTTGCGCTTTGAGGGCAAAAGCGTCTCGCATGTCCCCCAAAGCCCTGACGAAGCCCTCGATCCCCTGCGCAGCATGGGATTTCACTGGCAAGAGGCTGTGGCCGCCTTTGGGCTTCAACCGGATCGTGACCAACAGCAAACACTGTTCAAGGCCCTGAAAATCGAAGGCGGTGATTTGCGCAAACGCCCATGGGGCTGGAGCCGGGGCATGCAGCAACGCTTTGTGATCGCGATGGCCCTGATCGGCTCACCCGCGTTGCTGGTGATGGATGAACCAACATCAGCGCTTGATCCTGTTGTGGCCGCACGCACAATGGACCTGCTGGATGGCTATTTGAACGGGCGGGACACGGCATTGATACTGATCACCCATGATCTGGGCCTTGCAGCACAGCATGTTGCACGGTTATTGGTTATGGAGGCTGGGCAAATTGTCGAAGACAGCCCAACCCGCGCGCTTTTGGACACCCCAAAAACGCAGACCGCAAAATCGCTTTGTGCGCACCGAAACTGGTTGGCTTTACCTTGTTGAAAGTTGAAGAAATCTGCGTGAAACGCGGAAAAGCGCAGACCCTGAGCGATGTTTCTCTGACCCTTCCCGCAGGACGCACCCTTGCCGTTGTTGGCGAAAGTGGCGCTGGAAAATCCACCTTGATCGCGGCTGTGCTGGGGCTGCTGAAGCTCGCGCAAGGTCGGATCACATGGGCCGATGCGCCGGTTCCGGCCTGCCGACCTGCCCTCGTCATGCAAGAGCCACGCGCGGCCTTTAATCCAGGGATGTCGCTGCGAAAATCCATATCTGAGCCAATGACAGCGCAGCGAAAACCGATACCCCAAGATCGGCTGACCCGGCTTTGCGCAGGGCTAGAGCTGCCAATTGATATGTTGGAGCGGCGGCCAAGTGAGGTCTCAATTGGTCAAGCGCAACGCGCGGGCATTTTGCGCGCCCTGATCGCCGCCCCGCCGCTGGTCCTGTTTGATGAGCCGCTGTCCGCGCTGGACGCGGTCACGCAAAAGCACACCGCACAGCTCATTGCTGACCTCCAATCCGAAGAAGGCTTTGCAGCCCTGATCGTCACCCATGATCTGGGATATGCGGCGGCATTCAGTGATCAGATTGTCGTTTTGCGCTCTGGCCGCGTTGTTGAGGCCTCTGCAACACCTGAGTTTATCAGCAATCCGAAAACCGATTACGGTCATGACCTGCGCAACGCCGCGTTCGCCCTCGGCGCGTTGGAGCAAGTTGCGTGACACAAGCACTCCTTGGCCTCATTTTGCGCGCCTTCGTGGTTCTAACAGGCACAGCGATTGCAACATTTGTCTTGCTTTGGCACGCGCCCGGAGACCCAGCCTTGGCAATCGCTATGGCGCGGTTCAACGCAGTCGTTCCCGCAGATGTCATTGATCAAGTGCGGGCCGAAGCCGGGCTTGATGCGGGGTTTTGGTCGGCCTTTTGGGGTTGGATTGGTCCGCTCTTGATCGGGGATTTTGGCAATTCGTCTGTCACCGGGCGCGCCGTTTGGCCCGATCTTGTTGCCGCGCTGCACTATACTGTTCCCCCCGCGCTGATGGGGCTGGCCATTGGCATGGCACTGGCCATTCCTTTGGCAATCCTGGCCACCCGCCGCCCCGGCGGTTGGTTGGATCGGTTTGCGGTCGCCATTGCCTCGCTGGGCACTGCTATTCCGGCATTTTGGTTAGGATTGCTGTTGATCCTGCTTTTCGCGGTCAAACTGGCTTGGCTGCCTGCGATGGGCGCACGCACACCTGCCCATGCGATCCTGCCAGCGCTGACATTGGGTCTTGGCGTGGCAGCGGCACTCACACGCATTATCCGCTCAGGCATTCTTGAGGCGCGCGGGCAGGCCTTCTTGCCTGCATTCCGGCGGCGCGGCGTGGCTGAGCGCAAAATAGGTCGAGATCATATTGGTCCCCATGCGGCCGTGCCAGTGTTGACTGTCTTTGGACTGGAACTGGCCTTCCTTCTTGAAGGGATCGTCGTGGTTGAGGTGATTTTCTCGCGTCCCGGTCTTGGCAGTTTTTTGGTCCATGCGATTTTGGCGCGGGATTTTCCAAAGGTCCAAGCGGTTGTCATTCTGACCGCACTCGTCTTCGTGGTGATCAATCTGTTGATTGATCTGGCCTATAACCTGATTGATCCGCGGATCGGAGAGCGGGATGCGTAGCGTCGTCGCGCTGGCCTTCTTGTTCATTCTGGTCGCCGTCGCGGGTCCGTTTTTCGCGCCCCATGACCCAACGGCCATCAACATCCCAAGCCGGTTGAGCCCGCCCAGCTCAGATTGGCCGCTTGGCACCGACGCATTGGGGCGCGACATCCTTTCGCGCATGTTGCACGGGGCGCGATGGTCACTTGGGCTGGCCTTTATGATCTCTTTGATCGGGCTCTTTATTGGCACCACCATTGGAGTGATCGCAGCCTTGGGCGGCAAAACTGTCGACTGGTTGGTAATGCGTGTGACGGACTCGTTCTTGGCCTTCCCCGAACTGGTCGCAGCCGTTGTCATTGCAGGCATTTTGGGCGGCGGAATAAGCAGCTTGATCTTTGCGCTCAGCATCACGGGCTGGATGCGATATGCCCGCGTGGCGCGCGGCATCGGCTTGTCACTGGGATCAAACGGCTACGTCGTGCAGGCGCGGCTCGCCGGTATGTCCCCCTTGGCCATTGCCCGCTGGCACTATTTGCCATCGCTCCTGCCGTCGTTGACCGTGGTCTGGACCGGTATGTTTGCCCGCGCAATCCTTGGCATCTCAACCCTTGGGTTCCTTGGCTTTGGCGTCCAGCCTCCTATGCCCGAATGGGGAACGATGTTGCTGGATGCTCGCGTTCACATGCGCTCAACCCCGTTGCAAATGATTTGGCCCGGCATCGCGGTGGTGACATGCGTCCTTGCGATCAATCTTGCAGGCGATGCCCTAAGAGATGCGCTCGCCAAAAACGACACCTCGCTATGAGCACGAGCGATCGCCCGGTATTGGGCATTTACTTGCGCATTTTATCCGGTTTTTTGGCGGCAGGCATGTTTGTCAGCGTGAAAGAGGTGAGCCAAGACGTGCCCTTGGGCGAGATCGTCTTCTTTCGCTCGTTCTTTGCCATCATCCCATTGATCCTGTTTCTCTGGGTTAGACGCGAGTTTCCCGGCGGGCTCGCGACCAAACGCCCTTGGGGTCACTTCCTGCGCGCGAGTTTTGGCGCCATCTCGCTCTTCGCCGCTTTTGCCGCACTGGCCCGGCTCAACATCGCCGAAGCGATCCTGATTGCACAACTTTCCCCTATGTTTATGGCACTCGCGGCGGTTCTGATCTTGTCTGAGCGTTTGAACATTTGGCGCATCAGTGGCTTGGCGCTTGGCTTTGCCGGGGTCATCGTGATGGTTTGGCCCGAGCTGCGCGGCGGCGAAATGCAGAACACGCGCTTGATTGGTGTGGGGCTGGGTCTTTTTGCAGCAATTCTCTCGGCACTTGCTTTGATCATGGTGCGCAGCTTGAACAGCACAGAAAGCCCCGGCGCCATCGCGCTTTACTTCGTTTTGGCCTCAATGCTGGGCGCGCTGCTGACCATCCCGTGGGGGTGGATTGCGCCAAGTGGCCTCACTTTGGTTTGGCTCATCGCTGCAGGGCTTTTCGGCGGCTTTGCCCATATCGCGATGACGATGTCATTTCGCTACGCAGAAGCCTCGCGCCTCGCGCCATTTGAGTATATCGCACTCTTGTGGCCGCTGCTCGCGGATCTGTTCATATTCCGCCTTCCCCTGTCAGCGACATTTTTGCTCGCCGCGCCACTGGTCCTCCTTGGGGCGGCTGTGGCAGCGGCTGAGGGCAAAAAACGAGCCGGGTGATATCGACGTCTGATCGTTTCACGCAGCCTGAGGCAGCGAAATGGTGAAGCACGCGCCAGCGCCTTGGTTTTTGACCGTAAGCGTGCCTGACATGCCCTCAATGGTGCCATAACTGATCGACAGGCCCAAACCGGTTCCTTTGCCCGGCTCTTTGGTTGTGAAAAACGGTTCAAAAAGCCGGTCCTGAATTTCCTCAGGAATGCCGCCCCCCGTATCCTGCACGGAGACGATGCCTTTGCCATCACTTCCGGTTTTCACCGATATCTCGATATGATGGGTCTCGCCGTCTTGGTTCTCAATCGCATCGCGGGCATTGCTGACAAGATTGAGTAGAACCTGCTCGAAAATGACCTTTTCGCCAACGGCTGTAACCGGCTCCTCGGGCAAGTTAACCTCCAGCCCGATGTCCAATGTCTGAAGCTGCGTGCCCGCGAGGGTTGCGGCTTCACGCACTGAGGCGCACAGATCAAAAGGTTCAAGCACCCCCTCGGCCTTGCGACCAAATATGCGCATATGCTCAATGATTTTGGAGGCCCGCTCCGTCTGTTCGGAAATTCGGACGAACTTGCCGCGCAGATAGTCAGGCTCGCAGCTTCCCTTGTCGATCCGCCGTTTACAATTGTCAGCAGCCATTCGGATCACACCCAGCGGTTGGTTCAACTCATGGGCAACGCCGGTCGCCATTTCACCCAAGGTTGCCATTTTTGACGCCTGAATCAGTTGGTTTTCAGAACGTCGGAATTCGGTGATGTCTTTGGCCGACATAACCGTGCCAATTCCAGGCACACCGGTAAATGCGGTCAGGAGCACACGATCTGACGCACGCAGGATTTCAAACGGCACCCCATCGCCGAGACTGGTGAGCAGAGTAATCCAATCGTAGTGATTTTCTTTGATTTCCGGAAATGCGCCTTGCGCAAGCCCAGTTGCCAAAAAATCCTTCAGCTTAAATTTTTCCCCAAGACCAACGAGAATTGGGGCGTTGAACGCGGCAAAGGCTGCGTTCATGAACAGAACTTCGCCATCATCGGCGAAAATTGCAACTTGTTCAGCCACCTGATCAAAGGCCGAGATAAGCTGTTGTTGCTCGCGCCTGGCCTGTTCAACTTGTTGCATGGACTGGTGAAACACCACTGTAGCACGGGCCATGTTGCCGATTTCATCCGCGCGATCCGTATCCGGAACATCAGCGGTTTCAGCGCCCTTGGAAATCGCTGTCATGCACTCAACAATGACATCAACGCGGGCCTTTTTTGCCAAAAGCACATCAGTTTGCTCCGTGAGTGTGGCGCGATCCTGCGCCAGCGCCTCTGCCATTTGATTGAAGCAATGCGCGGTTTCGGCCAGCTCATCGCGGCCCCGAATGGTTATGCGGCGATCAAGGTTGCCCGCTGAGATTTGCCGTGCCCCCTCTCGCAACCAATGCAACTGTCCTGTCAGCATTGATCCAAGACCATACCCAAAAACAGCCACCAACGACATGCCAATCGCAGCGACGATAAGGTTCATCTGAAATGCGTCGGTGATATCCTTTTCAACCGAAACCGTCGACAGCCCCAGCTCAATGGAGCCGAAATTCGTGCCTTCGATGATAATCGGAAGATCAATGTCAATAATATGATCGCTCAGCGCCGTGTCATAGCTTGTGTCGCGGATAAAGGGCGCCGCCAGCGCCTCCGCTGAGCCGCTTTGGGACAATACAATGCCCGACGGGTTTTTCACTCTCAGATATGTGAGCTCTTCGCTGGAAACTGCCGTTTGCATTGTGGCATCCAGTGTGGCGAGATCAGTCGCGATCACCGCATCAGCCACAGCATTGGCGAAAACCCGTGAGGTCGATTCGGCCCTCTCAAAGAGCTGAGATGAAGCAGAACCACCCAATGCGAATTGGTTGATCCCAATGAGAATTGCCATCACCGTAAGTTCGATGATGGCAATTCCGATAACGGTTTTTAACCGGAAGGACATGCGGCATCCCCTGCATGTAATATCCCAGTGTCATCGCGCGCCATACTGAGCGCACGTACGTCGGCCCAGTCGCCATCTTCGCCAAGTTCAAAACCAGTCATGCCAATTTGCTTCACCAACTCAGGATGTGCGGCTGCAAGCTTGAGCAAAGCCGCCTGAATTTTGGCTGACATGTCCGTGTCGACCGCAGAATGTACGGCGATGGCATGCGGCGTAAACCCTTCAGTTTCATGCACTATTTTGAGGGCCGCGCGGATTTCCGGGTCAACAGAATTTAGCGTCCGCGAAACTCCGCCACCCGCAGGAAAGAGCCCCGCAGCAACGGCCCGGTAAACGCTGTCATGTGATTTGACGTAGTTGGGTTCAAAGTCGACGCCTTGCCCCGTCAGGGTCGAACGGGTCAAAATGCTGGCCCCAAATGCGCCCGGCGATGGAAAAGCGACCTGAGCGCCGCCCAGATCCTGTAAACTCTCGATACCTGAATCCGCGCGCGCAACAATCACGCCTTTCAGTCGCTTTTTCGATTGATGTGCAATCGCGCGGTAATCAGCCTCTCGCGAAAAAATCGCGTAATGCATCGGGTTCATATAGGCGATGTCATAGGCGCCTGCGGCAAGACACGCCTCAAAAGTCGGAATATCCTTGGTCGTTTGAAACCGAAAACTGACCCCGGTTTCAGACCCAAGTTCCGCGATCAAAGGTCCCCAGATTTTCGCCAAGCGGCTTGCTGATTGCTGCGGGACAATGCCAAAGGTCAAGACACCGTCTTCTTTGGTTGCAAATGAGGGCACCGCTGTCATCAGGCTTGCGCCGAGGATGGCAGTAAAGAGGGATTTGATCATACATTTTTCCCTTTTTGTTCGGGCAAGCCATCACCGCATACAATTGCGTTCTCAATTGTTACGATCAAACGCTCTGGGTTTAGGGGTTTGGGCAAAAACATAAACGCGCCTTCTTGGTTGGAGGATTTCGCCTTTTCCGGGTCACCGCTCAACACAACATATGTTAGGGCGCGATCTGGAAATTTTGCCCGGGCGCGTGACACAAATTGAATGCCATTGGCCGATTTATTGCCGCCTGCAAAGTGAACGTCCGTGACAACCACCCGAATATCCGGGTCAGCTTCAAGAAGCTTCATTGCAACTTCTACGCTAGAGGCAACAATCGGTTTCCAGCCTTCAAATTGGATCACGTCATAGAGCTCTTCGAGAACAGCCGCATCGTCTTCGACCAACAAAACTCTGGTCGCATCCTTATCATTTATGGTGGGGAAAGCCTGAACTTCTGGCTCTACAACTGACAATCTTGCCTGTGCTGTCATGGTACGCTCCTTACTATCTATTCCACACCTGCAGTCTGCATAGTATGCACTCGTATACAAGTTTTCTGGAGCTATCTGGTTAACGCATCCGCAGCTCCGATTGATGTGACATCAGAGATGCTCTTGAATGTTTTCAACGAGCATATCCACATCAAGAGGCTTGGAAAAACAGGCGGTTGCGCCGATTTCGATAGCTTCGACTTCATTGGACTTAGCGCCATGACCGCTTACGACAAATAGTTTTGCCTTAACCCTGCGCTCACGTAGTTCGCGCAAGAATTCCAGCCCCCCCATTTTCGGCATCTTCAAGTCAGAAATGATCACATCAAATTCCGCGTCATCGCAAATTTTGAGCGCTTCAATGGCCGAGGCAGCCGTCGTGACGTTGAAATCCTCAAACTCCAAAGCCTCACGGAATTCCTCACGGATCATCTCTTCATCATCGACAATTAACACTCTGGACATGGAGTTTTTTGCTTTCAATAGCACAAAAGATCGACTGCCCTAAAAACACAGCCGGGTTAAGAAACCGCTATCGCAGGCCGAAATACGTGCGCCATTGCTTGGCCTAAGGCGCACATTTCGGCTAAATTCGCCAGTAATTTTCGGTGTGCCTAGCCCCTGCGCGCCGCAATCGCCCCACTCAGCACACACATCAGTTCAAACACAATCGAAATGCCGAGCCATGCGGTGCCGCCAGTTGCATCAAAGGGCGGCGAAACCTCCACCAAATCCGCGCCCACGAGGTTAACACCAGCCAGTTCCCGCACTACTTGTTGCGCTTGAAACGAGTTTGGCCCGCCAATTTCCGGCGTGCCCGTGCCCGGCGCAAAACTCGGGTCAATGAAGTCGATATCATAGGAGCAATAAGTCGGCTGATCCCCTACCAACTCCCGCGCCTGCGCCATCACCGAGGGAATCCCCCGCTCAAACAGCTCCTCGATCATGATGATCGTCACGCCTTGTGCGCGGCCCCACTCAATATCCTCGCCGTCATACATCGTGCCGCGAATCCCGATCTGGATCACGCGCTTGGGGTCCAGCAGTCCCTCCTCAATGGCGCGGCGAAACGGCGTGCCATGGGTGTATTTGAAGCCTCCGAAATAGCTCTCAAACAGATCCGTATGCGCGTCAAAATGGATCATCCCCAGCGGTTTTTCGCGACCAAGCGCACGCAAAATCGGCAAAGAGCACAAGTGATCCCCGCCCACCGACATCGGCGTCACACCTGCCGCAACCACACGCTCATAAAACGCAGTGATCCGCTCCATACTGTCCTGCAAATCCGCTGGATTCGGCCCGACATCGCCCATATCCGCACAGTTCACGAGCGCAAACGGATCCACGCCCGTGCCCGGATTGATCCGCCGGATCATCGTCGAGTAATCCCGCATCGAGCGCGGACCATGGCGCGGCCCAGGACGGTTGGTCGTGCCCGCATCCCAGGGCACCCCGATCAGGCCCATTTCCACGTCATTTAGCCGCG
>CAZQMR010000083.1:0-12176 GCA_964594465.1 uncultured Rhodobacterales bacterium | reverse complement strand
ACATGATCGAAACGATCAACAAGCTGGTCCGCACCGGACGCCAAATGCTCCACGAAATTGGCCGCGAACCCACACCGGAAGAATTGGCCGAAAAGCTTCAAATGCCGCTGGAAAAAGTGCGCAAAGTGATGAAAATCGCTAAGGAGCCTATCAGCCTTGAGACCCCGATCGGGGATGAAGAAGACAGCCAACTCGGCGATTTCATCGAGGATAAAAACGCGATCCTGCCACTTGATTCAGCAATCCAAGGCAATCTCAAGGAAACCACGACCCGCGTCCTTGCCTCCCTCACCCCACGCGAGGAGCGCGTGCTGCGCATGCGTTTTGGCATCGGCATGAACACCGACCACACGCTCGAAGAGGTTGGCCAACAATTCTCGGTGACACGCGAACGCATTCGCCAGATCGAAGCAAAAGCACTGCGCAAGCTCAAACACCCAAGCCGCTCGCGCAAACTCCGCAGCTTCCTCGATCAATAACAGATCGGGGATGGCTGGCGGGTGGGCCGGTGGCGTCGCGATAGCGACGACGCTCGGGGCCCCGTCAGGCGCCCCGCAGAATACCTAAGCCGCAGCGGAATGCTTCCTGAAATGCTCCGCCAAAAAGTCGACGAATACCCGCACTTTCGCAGCCAGATTGCGCTTATCTGCAAACACAACCGCGATATCTGCATGTTCTTGGGCATAGCCAGGAAATATCCGCACCAACTCCCCCCGCTCTAACGCACCGGCAACCAAGTAACTTGACAAACGGGCAATCCCCAGCCCTGCCAAAGTCGCACGATAAACAACATCCGCCGAATTGCCCTGAAAATTCCCGCTCACATCCAGCGTTAGATCGAAACCCGCGTCTTGGACCACCCACGCATTGCGCGCATCCCGCCCCGTGGTCAGCAGGCAATTATGCGACATTAAATCCTGGAACCGATCCGGCCAACCATGTTGCTCCAGATACGCCGGGGCTGCACAAAATATCCGCTCGTTCTCCATAATTTTGCGCACGATAAGGTTAGAGCCAAGACTTTGCTCAGCAAACTGAATCGCCACATCAAAATCATCCTGTTCAATATCAACCATACGGTCTGTCAATTCTAAGGACATCCGCATATCGGGATGAGTCTTTAAAAATCGCGGCAAAATCGGAATGATTTGAGACTTCCCAAATGCCACGCTCGACACGACTTTCAAGGTCCCACGTGGCTTTCCGTCAAAGTTTGAAATGAACGTTTCTGCATCTCGGTATGCCCGCGACAGCTCCTTGCATTTCTCCAAAAATGCCTGCCCCTCATCGGTTGCCGAGACGCCTCTCGGTGTGCGGTGCAACAATCTGTGGTGCACATGATTTTCCAAAAATGCGATCTGCTTGCTCACCGCTGAAGGGGTCTGCCCCATCACACGTGCAGCAGCAGAAATGCTACCTTGTTCAATAACTGTAACAAAAATAAGCATTTGCGCTGACAAATCGACCATTTCAACTGACCCTATTCCAACGGGGAATACCCGTGTTGCACATTATGAGGCTATTTGACGTTCTCACAATTTCGCATATTCGCAGTGCAGCATAGATGGTGCGGCGCAGCAAGAAAAAGGTTTCTAAAATTTGGCAGTGGCAAAAAAATATCACAATTCGAACATGAGCACCGGTGCGTCACCCGCTGCTAACCAAATCGAATTGTCGAGCCACGAAATTTTGAAGTTCACTCAGAGGTTCATGTGGTAACCACATAACCGACAGACATTAAGATAGTTGATACTCGCTCCTCCCAGAGAAGATCAACTCACTAGGCCAGCAGGTTCACCTCCTCCCGAACCTGCTGGCCTTTTTTTGTTCAAATTTTGCATAACTCACACTTAGCTATGCAGCCAAAGCATACCCACTATTCCAAATGGACCAGTTGTCCGAAGCCCTTACCAAGCGCATATGTGCAGTGCAGCAAAAATTGTGCGCTGCAGTATGTAAAGAGGAGCCGAGACAATGGCGACAACACAAACAACCAGATCTGCCACTTCACTGATCGCACCACTGGCATCGATCTTCACCGACGCAAAAGCGTATTGGACTGCAGCGCAGAAGCGCCGGACCGCCTACAATCGCACGTACCGTGAACTGGCATCGCTCAGCGACAAAGATTTGATGGACCTCAATATTTCACGCGCAGACATCCCGCGCCTTGCCAAGGAAGCAGCCAATGTCATCTGAAACAACGAACCTCGTTAATCTCGCGGCCCCAATTTCAGGCCTCTCAAAACTGTTCACAGGCTTGGGCAATGTCGCAAAAAGCCTCTACGGTTCGCTGCAAATGGCCCAAATGGCCACTGCACTGAACCGTCTTTCGGACACTCAGCTGGAGGAAATCGGCATCTCGCGCAGCGAAATCCTCTCTTACGCACAAACACTGGTGAACGGCGAGAGCGCCAAATAATAGGCGAACAAACACAGTCTCGACAGGCATTCGTGCGCCTGTCGAGACCTCCATCCACTAGAATAGACCTCGATATTTTGGGCCAAAGCATAGACAGGACCCAATCAATGGTGTTTACATATCGCCAAACATCATAATGAGGCCTCCCCGCGATGCGCTGTCCTTTCTGCGGAAACATCGACACACAAGTCAAAGACTCCCGTCCAGCCGAAGATCATGTCTCCATTCGTCGCCGACGGTTTTGCCCGGCATGTGGCGGGCGATTCACCACTTACGAACGCGTCCAACTTCGCGATCTTATCGTGGTCAAAAAGAATGGCCGTCGCGAAGACTTCGACCGTGACAAGCTTTCCCGCTCCATTCGCATCGCCATGCAAAAGCGCCCAATTGAGGCCGAACGCGTGGATCAAATGATCTCTGGCATCGTGCGCCGTCTTGAAAGCACCGGCGAAACCGATATAGACAGCGATACAATCGGTGCCATCGCCATGGAAGCGCTCGCCCGGATCGACACTGTCGCATATGTGCGCTTTGCGTCCGTGTACAAAAACTTCCAAGAAGCCGACGATTTCGAAGATTTCGTTGCCGAGCTGCGCCCACCGACATCCACCGAAGAAGACTAAGCCCATGACTATGGAGGAGCTGGATCGCCGCTACATGGCGCTGGCTCTGTCTATGGGGCAGCGCGGTTTGGGTCTTACATGGCCCAACCCCTCCGTTGGATGCGTCATTGTCAAAGATGGCCGGATATTGGGGCGCGCCTGCACTCAAAAAACCGGCCGCCCCCATGCAGAGCCTCAAGCCTTAGCACAAGCTGGGCCAGAGGCACGCGGGGCCACCGCCTATGTCACGCTTGAACCCTGCTCTCATCATGGCAAAACCCCGCCTTGCGCCGAGGCCTTGATCAGCGCAGGCATTGCGCGGGTTGTCATCGGCATTTCTGATCCCGACCCACGTGTCGCAGGCCAAGGCATTGCCCTTCTTGAAGCCGCTGGGATCAAAGTTACAACTGGCATCCTTGCACCGGCAGCCACCAAACTGACCGAAGGCTTCCTGTCGCGCATCACCAAGGGGCGCCCCCATATCACGCTCAAGCTGGCAACCAGTTTTGATGGACGCATCGCAACCGCAACTGGCGAGAGCCGCTGGATCACAGGTCCAGAAGCTCGGCGATATGTCCACCGCCTCCGCGCAATCTCAGACGCGGTGATGATCGGCTCCGGTACAGCGATCACCGACGACCCTATGCTCGATGTGCGCCCAACCGGGCCAAAGCCCGTGCGTATCGTGTTGGACCGCACTCTGAAATTAGATCCGACCTCCCGGCTGGCAGCTTCGGCAAAAACCCATCCGTTATGGCTGTTACATGCCACCAATGGAGGCGAGGATTTGATCAAGGCGGGTGCTGACTTGCTCAAAACCGCCGAAATAGACAACCGTATCGCACTCGGGCCGGCGCTAGAGCTCCTCGCCGAAAAAGGCCTGACACGCATCTTCTGCGAAGGCGGTGGAACACTCGCCGCAAACCTCATCGCGGAGGGTTTCGTTGATCGCCTGATCACTTTCACCGCAGGCGTGGCTCTCGGGGCAGATGGCATCCCAAGCCTCGCACCCATCTCCTACCCAAATCTCGCACAAGCCCCGCGCTTCGAACTTGAGCACACACGTCAAATCGGCAACGACACTGTGGCAAGCTGGATCCCCGCATAAAAAACGCCGCCCCTTTTCAGGAGCGGCGCCATAAATCTCGCGAAAAGCCGATACGGCTTATTCTTCTGCAGCTGCTTCTTCTACAGCAACACGCGCTTTGTCGGCCTTACCTTTGGCATCAACATCGCGGTCAACCAGCTCGATCACAGCCATAGGGGCCATGTCGCCATAACGGAAGCCAGCCTTCAGAACGCGGGTGTAGCCACCGTTGCGGTCCTTGTAGCGTGGGCCGAGCACTTCAAAAAGCTTCGCAACATACTGATCTTCCTTCAGAGCAGAACGTGCGAGGCGACGTGCATGGAGATCACCACGCTTGCCAAGTGTGATCAGCTTTTCAACAACGCGCTTCAGCTCTTTGGCTTTTGGCAGTGTTGTTTTGATCTGTTCATGTTCGATCAAAGAGCCCGACATATTCGCAAAAAGTGCTTTGCGGTGCTCATGGGTGCGGTTTAGGCGGCGATAGCCACGCTTGTGTCTCATATCAATTTTCCATTTCGTTTTGTTTTGGCGTAATCGCCGGTTTTGCTCCGACGACACTTGTTATTGGAGGAGTTCTTCCCCGGGTCGTGACCGCCCCCCAACGGGAGGCGGCAAAATCGTATTAGAAGTGATCTTCGTACTTCTTGGCCAAGTCTTCGATATTGTCGGGCGGCCAATCAACGATGTCCATACCAAGGTGCAAGCCCATAGTTGAGAGCAATTCTTTGATCTCGTTAAGGGACTTACGACCGAAGTTCGGCGTGCGCAGCATCTCTGCCTCAGTCTTCTGAATGAGGTCGCCGATATAGACAATGTTGTCGTTTTTCAAGCAGTTAGCCGAACGCACAGACAGTTCAAGCTCATCCACCTTCTTAAGCAGAAGTGGGTTGAACTCAAGATCGTCCTCTTCTTCGGCGCGACCTGCCTGCTCTGGCTCGTCAAAGTTGACGAAGACCTGAAGCTGATCCTGCAAAATCCGCGCTGCATAGGCAATCGCATCATCCGGCGTGATCGAGCCGTCCGTTTCAAGGTTCAGCGTCAGCTTGTCATAATCAAGCACCTGACCCTCACGGGTGGGCTCAACCTTGTAGCTGACTTTCTTGACCGGCGAGAACAGCGCATCGACGGAAATCAGGCCAATCGGCGCATCTTCCGGGCGGTTCTTGTCCGCTGCCACATAGCCCTTGCCGGTCTCAACCGTCAGTTCCATGTAAAGCGAGGCGCCATCATCCAAGTGACAAATCACCTGATCCTTGTTCAGAATTTCGATGCCGGCACTCTCGGCGATGTCGCCAGCGGTCACAATGCCAGGACCACTCGCATTGATCGAAACCCGCTTTGGGCCTTCGACTTCCATGCGCACAGCAACGGCTTTGAGGTTCAGCACGATGTCCGTGACGTCCTCGCGCACACCAGCAACGCTGGAGAACTCGTGAAGCACGTTGTCAATCTGAACAGATGTGATTGCAGCCCCTTGCAAGGATGACAAAAGCACACGGCGCAAAGCATTGCCAAGAGTGAGGCCAAAGCCGCGCTCCAGTGGCTCTGCAACTGCCTGTGCTTGGGTCAACGGGTCTTTACCCGGTTTAATCGCAAGCTGAGTGGGCCGGATTAATTCCTGCCAATTTTTCTGGATCATGTCGCCTCCATTCCTGTTCGCTGGTCCGATCCCAGGACCCCGAACGCCCGAGGATCTTCGTCAGTCTTATATGTACGCAGACCCGATACCGGGTCTGCGGGAATTCTTGTCCGGCTCAAACGCGACGGCGCTTTGGCGGACGGCAGCCGTTATGCGCGATCGGTGTCACGTCACGGATAGATGTGATCGTAAATCCAACTGCGGACAAAGCGCGCAGCGCACTTTCACGTCCAGAGCCAGGGCCCTGAACTTCGACTTCCAATGTGCGCACACCATGCTCTTGCGCTTTTTTGCCAGCGTCCTCTGCGGCAATCTGTGCAGCATAAGGCGTGGATTTACGCGAGCCTTTGAACCCCATCGTGCCAGCAGAAGACCACGCAATTGCGTTGCCCTGAGCGTCAGAGATAAGAATCTTGGTGTTGTTGAAAGAAGAATTCACATGGGCAACGCCAGCGGTAATATTCTTTTTGACTTTTTTCTTCGTGCGAAGTTTTTCACGTGCCATCTGTCAGACCCCTTATTTCTTCTTGCCAGCAATGGCTTTTGCGGGGCCCTTGCGGGTGCGCGCATTGGTATGTGTACGCTGACCGCGCACAGGCAAACCACGACGATGACGCAGACCACGGTAGCAACCAAGGTCCATAAGACGCTTGATGTTCATGGACTTCTCACGGCGAAGGTCACCCTCAACCATCAGGTTCGCATCGATATGCTCGCGAACGGCCAAAACTTCGGCGTCAGAAAGTTCGTTCACACGGCGGGCACTCTCGATGCCAACAGCTTCACAGATTGCTTTCGCAGTCGTGTCGCCAATTCCGTGGATGTAAGTCAGCGCGATAACTGCGCGCTTGTGTGTCGGGATGTTAACCCCAGCAATACGTGCCAAATCTGGCCTCCATCAAGTTGCGGTTCCGTAGTCCCAGAACCTTTTTTCACAACACTGCACTGAGAAGAATTTGCCCCAAGCAGAATCGCCTGAATGTCCGAAAACAATTCAGAGAGAAGCGCGTGCATACGCCCGTCCCTGACTGGCGTCAATACGCTGTCAAGGAAATTTTCAAGAAAATTCCCGCTTTAGGGCTCGATGGCTGAATTCGCCCATTTTGACGATGCCATAGCCAGAACCGTATCCCATTTTCGATGTTATTTCAAACCCGGAGATTTTCATGTCACTCAACGGATTTTTAGCGGTCCCGGATATTGCAGGCGAAAGCACAGTAGCAGGCCACGAGGGCGAAATTGATGTCCACAGCCTTGATTGGAGCATATCCTACAAAACCGCAGGCAAAACCAGCCGAGGGCGCACACGCGCAGAAACGAAAGTCGGCGCGCTCAGCGTGGAAAAGGTCTACGATGCGTCATCACCTTACCTCACCCTAGCCAGCCTAAGCGGAAAGGCGTTTGATGAGATCGTTTTGTCGGTCCGCCAGGACAGCGGCGAAGCTCATCTGGATTATCTGAAAATCACACTGACCAACGCCTTCATCAGCTCTTATGACATTTTGCGCAGCGACGATGCCTCTACGCTGATCCAAGAACGCGTCGGTCTCAGCTTTGAAGAGGTAAAGGTGCTCTATACGGTTCAGGCCGACGATCATTCCGCAGGCGATGAACACGAAATCGAGTATGATATTGCGGCAGGTGTCTAAAACACTGCCAGCAAGCTTAACCCAAAACGCCCTTGATAGACGCGGCCACCTTATCAATATCAGCCAGACCATCCACAGACTGCAAATCGCCCTTGGCATGGTAATACCCAATCAGGGGCGAGGTCTGCTTGTAATAGGCCATCAGGCGGATCTTGAGGCTTTCTTCATTGTCATCCGCGCGGACAGGTTGACCAGCAGCAGCGGCCTCTTTGGCGCGGTTCACAATGCGATCCACCAGCACTTCGTCATTGACGCTCAGCTCAACGACGTGATCAAGGCTCTGGCCCATCTCACTCAGCAGATCGCCAAGCGCGTCCGCCTGCGCCAAGGTCCGTGGGAAACCGTCAAAGATGAACCCACCTTTAGCGCCTCCGCCCTCAAGCTTTTCGCGGATGAGACCAATCACGATTTCATCTGTCACCAGATCACCGCGATCCATCACATCAGCCACAACCTTGCCCATCTCAGTGCCAGACGTCCGCGCTTCGCGCAGCATGTCGCCAGTTGAGAGCTGCATCATTTCCCGCTCATCTACAAGGATCTGAGCCTGCGTGCCTTTGCCAGCACCGGGAGGTCCAAGAAGGATAATATTCATCGACGTGCCTTTCCGCCTTTGCGTCCACCAGATTTGCCGCCGGACTTACCACGCAGCTTGGAGCGCTCAATAAGACCTTCGTATTGGTGCGCAAGCATATGCGATTGAACCTGCGTAATCGTATCCATCGTGACAGATACAACGATCAGCAGCGACGTACCGCCAAAGTAGAAAGGAATTGCTAACTGAGAGCGCAGAATTTCGGGCAGCAAACACACAGCGGCAAGATAGGCAGAGCCCAACACCAACAATCGTGTCACCACATAATCCAGATATTCCTCGGTGCGTTTCCCAGGGCGAATGCCCGGCACAAAACCGCCCTGCTTCTTCAGGTTGTCCGCAACGTCCTCAGATTTGAATGAAACGTTGGCCGTATAGAAGTAGGAGAAGAACACGATCATCAGAACGAAGAACAACAGATAAAGCGGCTGGCCGGGGCCAAAATACGCCAATATCGTGTTGAGCACGTTCGAGCTTTGCTGGCCCGAGAATGTCGCAACCGTCGTTGGCAGCAACAGCATCGCGGACGCAAAGATCGGCGGGATAACACCAGCAGGGTTCAGTTTGATCGGCAGGTGAGAGCTCTCACCGCCATACATCTTCTGACCCACCTGACGGCGCGGATACTGGATGTGAACCTTGCGAAGCGCGCGCTCCATGAACACAACAAAGGCAATCACGACCACAACCATGATCATCACACCGATGATAACAGCCGGGCTCAGCGCGCCGGTCTGACCTTGTGCAAAGAACCCTGCAAGGGCCGCCGGAAGCTCCGCAATAATCCCGATAAAGATGATCAGCGAGATACCATTACCGATGCCACGCGCCGTGATCTGCTCACCAAGCCACATGAGGAACATGGTGCCGCCCACAAGCGTGATGATACAGGAAATACGGAAATACCAGCCCGGATCATGGACAACATCGCCACTCTCAAGTCCAACAGACAGGCCATAAGCCTGAAATGTCGCCAGAAACACCGTGCCATAGCGCGTGTACTGGTTGATTTTCTTTTGCCCCTGCGGCCCCTCTTTCTTGAGCTGCTCCAATGAGGGCACCATCGCCGTCATAAGCTGCACAATGATCGAGGCCGAGATATAGGGCATAATCCCAAGCGCGAAAATCGCCATCCGACTGACCGCACCACCCGTGAACATGTTGAGCATGCCCGCAATGCCGGTGTCATTGTTGGTGAAAAAGTCGCGAAGCGCGTTCGTGTCGATGCCCGGGATCGGGATATAAGTGCCGATCCGGTAGACAATCAGCAGACCAATCGCAAAAAGAATGCGCTGCTGGAGTTCTTTGGCTTTGCCAAAGGAAGACCAGCTTAGGTTGCTGGCCATCTGTTCTGCTGCTGATGCCATTGGGCGTGCAATGCTCCCTATTGGGCGCACCGCCAATGCTTAAAACTTAGGCGGTGCGAAAAACTGTGCGTTAGATGTAAGGGGTGACCGGGGCCACCACAAGTCTTACTCTGAAGCTTCTGCCGCTGGTGCGGACACAGTCACTTTACCGCCAGCTTTTTCGACCGCTTCCACAGCAGATTTAGACGCACCCGTGACCGTCAGATCAATCTTCGCTGTCAACTCACCCTTGGCAAGCAAGCGCACGCCGTCACGCACACGACGCACCAAACCGCTCTCAACCAGAGTTTCCTCGGTGATCGGCTTTTTGGCGTCGATTTTCTTGGCGTCGATGAACTTCTGGAGGATGCCCAGATTGATCACCGCATGACGCTTGGAATTGATGTTGTTGAAACCACGCTTTGGAAGGCGCTGGTAGAGCGGCATCTGGCCACCCTCGTAGCCATTGATCGCTACACCTGAGCGGGACTTTTGACCCTTGATACCCCGGCCACCCATTTTACCAAGACCAGAACCCGGACCACGTCCGACCCGCTTCTTGCGTTTGGTTGCACCAGGATTGTCTGCAAGCTCATTAAGCTTAACCATTGTCGCTATCTCCTTTAGGCCGGAACTACCCCCTGAGATGCGACAACAAGAGGATAAACACGGCATTACGATTCTAGCGGTTCGTATGAACCACCGGGGGCGTATAAAGGGGATGTGTATCTGGTTCAAGCCCCGGCCGCTCTAAACTCAGTTTCACATAACAATAACGATCCAATAACGCCATCATACTTAGCCTACTCCTGCACTGCAGAAACGGGTCATTACCGAGGAGACGTATGATGGTCGCTGACACAATCATAAAAGAGAAAAATTCCGTCCGCTCTGAAAAGCAACCTAGGGCTACCGTTCCAGATTCATCTCCAAACTCGCAAGTACCATTGCCGGACAACGAAACCTATGCGGACGGCATGGAGTATGGATCCTCAAAAACAACACTCTGGGTGACGCTTAAACGCTATTTTGGGTTTAAGATTTCAGAAGATGGAGAAAAATACCGTTTTGTGAGACCGGACGCACAAGCTAAGGCGCAATTGTTGTTCCATCACTGCATAGCAGCTGGCAAAAATGTCTCCGAAAGCGTTCACGGCCTGTTTATTCTTGGCGAACACTACGCGAGCGAGGATGCCAAGGAGCTTGACAATCCGGAGGTCATCAATGGCATTCCTCCCTTCTTCAAAAAACTCTCCAGAATTCAAAAGTCCACGTTTTGCTACAATCAGGTCACTGAAGCGCTTTCATCTGAGGCCCATCCTGTCACCATCGACTCGTTGCTAGCAACGCGCCGACTTAAGCCAAGCGATCCGCTCAGTTCAATTGCTGGCCGCTTTGTGGTGCGTGTAACCTATTATGTGACGGGTACATTGTTTGCCATTGGTGCAATTGCAGCTGGTCACTTGGTTTGGAACGAATTAGGGCCACAGGAATGGAAAATCAAAACTGACAGCGATCTGTTCCGCTACTCCACATGGGTGGCATTTGGTTGTGTCGGAGCACTGGTCCATTTGCTCAATCACGCGCTCACCACCACCCGGCTCAAGACGTTTGATTTGAGCGAAGAACGCAAGGTTGGCCCCAGAATTCTTCTAGGTGGTATGTTCGGCTTTATTTTGCCTTGGCTCCTAAATTTTACCGAGCAATTTGATACCGGCGTGCTCGCCTTTGGCACCATGGCCGCCTTTTTCGGCGGATATTCCGTGCGCTTTGCGATCGGACTGTTAGAACGATTGCTGGAGGCCGTGATGCCAGAAACCAATTAGGGGACAAAAGTTGAAATTAACATTGGATCCAGCATGGCGACACCAATGACGCAAGCTCGCACGCTAACCTTCACCGGCATTGGTGAACTTTTGCTTCGTGTGGTGCGCATCTGAACCTTGCAGTCGCATAGAACTTAAGTAATTTGGTTCCGTTAATCGGAGCGCTCAACCCCATGAAACCAGTCAACGCTGCCTTCTGTCTTACCCTCATCTGTGCTGGGACAGCCTTTGCACATTCCGGCGTCAAAAACGCCGCTGTTTTGGCCCGAATGGATGCAATGAGCGGTATCGGCGCGCAAATGAAGGTTCTTGGCAAGATGGCCAAAGGACAAACCAAATTTGACGCGAAAGCCGCAAGTGCCGCGACTGCCGCAATAGCAAAATACGCCGCCGCAACACCGGACTTGTTCCAAGCTCGCGAAAACGACCCTAAATCCGAAGCACTGCCCGCGATTTGGACCAATTTCGAAGATTTCGCAGAAAAGTCACGCGCGTTGGAAACTGTAGCCCTGAAGTTCTCCGCAGCGATCAATCAACCCACCGATCTGGCCCAAGCCATGCCTCAACTCGGCGAAACCTGCAAAGCCTGTCACAAGCTGTATCGTGAGTAATCTCACCCGGGCATACGGGCAGTCGTGAAACACAAACGCTTTGGCTCTTAGAAATTATGATTGGATCATTGCGCGTGTGCTGAATACCCATTTCTCCCATAAAAAAAATATTGGGAGGAAAAATGACAAATCTAGCAAAGAAGATCACACAAGCCGTGACGGCATCTTTGCTGCTTGGCGCTACGGCGCACACTGCATTCGCTGAGGGCGATCTGACCCGGCAAGATGCCATCGTGATCGAAGTCGAGATTGGCGCAGACGACGGCACCAAATGGGTTCCCAACACGTTTGAGTTCGAAACTGGCAAGCTCTACCGGCTCGTGCTCAACAACAGCAGCGAATACGGGATCTATGTCGGTGCGCCCGCCTTCTCAAAGCGCATCTTCACCCGCAAGGTCC
>CAZQMR010000082.1:0-12295 GCA_964594465.1 uncultured Rhodobacterales bacterium | reverse complement strand
GGCGGGCTATCTTTTGTTTTTCGAGAACCCAGCTTGGTACAATGTGTTTATGCCGCCAAGTTTGGGCGGCGGGCGCGGGCCGGACAGCTCAGTAGAGTATCTCAGAAGCGTAATCTATGATGATGACCCCAGCGTAAATGGGCTCTCAGCATTTGCCACGCATCTGTTTTCTCACAACACGAGGATCGCGATTTTTATATTCGGCCTAGGCGCATTCCTCTGCTTTCCTGCTGTTTTATTGACGTTTTACAATGGCTTAATCCTTGGGGCCTTTGTTGCTCTGCATGTAGATCGCGGCCTTGGCTGGGATATTGCAGGCTGGTTGTCGATCCACGGCGTCACAGAGCTTTCCGCGATCTGCATCGCCTGTGCAGGCGGGCTTCAACTTGGATCGGCTGTCCTCTTCCCCGGGCAATTGCGCCGCGCAGAATCTCTGAGACGCGCCGGTAAAACGGCCGTCAAACTCGCGATTATCGCCGCTTTCATGCTAATTGCGGCCGCCCTTCTGGAAGGTTTTGCGCGCCAACTCGTACAAGATCAATCCACCCGGTTGATTGTCGGTTGGAGCATTGGCGCGCTTTGGTTGGCATGGTTTGTGCTTGCCGGGAGACGCCAGTCATGAGGTTTTGGCGCAAAGGCAAAGGCAAACCCAAGCAAAAACCGCCCAAAGGAATTGAGAACATTCTGCCTCCCGAGGGCGTTCCGTTGCAGTTCCAAATTGCAGGCGCAGGCGTGCGTTTGGCTGCACAAGTGACCGATATCGCAATCACCGCCATTGGTGCGATCGCTATCGTGATTTTCTTGTTTTCATCGGGCATCGCGACACCAAACTCCGTTTACGCGATCGGTTCGATGCTGTTTTTCATCATCCGTATTCCCTATTATGTGGTCACTGAGCTTTTGTGGAACGGGCAAACGCTGGGCAAAAGATTGATGAAGATCAAAGTGATCTCCAGCGATGGCGGATCGCTCAGCCCGCATGCCCTTGTGTCGCGGAACCTTATGAAGGAAGCGGAGATTTTCCTGCCGGGGACACTGTTGATTTCTCTTGATACCGAAAACACAGTGTTTTCACTCATGGCAACGGTTTGGATCATTGGCGTTCTGGCGGTACCGTTGCTCAATCGTCGTCGTCAACGCTTGGGGGATCTCATTGCAGGTACGTTTGTGATCCACTTGCCTGTGCCGGTTTTGCTCAAAGACATGGCGCTGGAAAAAGTCGCGCACCGGGATCCAACCGAAGCATTCACCTTTTTGACCCACCACTTGGATCATTATGGCCGATTTGAATTGCAAACGCTCGAAGACCTGCTGCGAGCGCGAGAAACTCAAACTGGCTTTGCCGCAGCACGACGGCGCAAAGAGACATTGGCAGCGGTAGTTAAGCAGATTAGACGTAAAATTGACTACGCGGATCCGGTGGACGAAAATGATAGCGAAGCGTTTTTGTCAGCATTTTACAACGCGCAACGGTCCTTTTTGGAACAAAAACAATTGTTTGGAGAAAAACGAGCAGACAAAAAACACAATCAAGAGCTATTAGAAGATAGCAAAAAATAGTTAAGAAAATGATGTTGCGATGCTGCAATGCCACTTTTTTGCCTTTAAAATTAACCACACAGATTTCAAATTTATCGACTAGGGAAAACTACATGTCAGATACCAGTACGTCACCGGCACACCAGAAACTTGGCGTCGGCGCAATTGTTGGCGAGAGCTTCTCAATTTTGTTTGGGAATTTGATTCCAATCGCAATTGCTTGCTTTGTTCCGATTGTCATCGGTCTATTGGTTTCAGGACTTTTGATTGGAATGCCAGTTGCTTTGGGCATGGAAGACCCGAATTTTCTTGGTGGGACATCTGTTATTATTGGCTTTATCGCGTCAACACTGTTTCAAGTCGTTGTTTATGGGGTGATTATCGCTGTTTTGGTGCAATTGGCCTATGACGCGAAGCTATCGCGGCCGATTTCTTACAAAAAATATGCATCCGCGGCGATTGCGACAATTGTTCCAAACGTTGTGCAAATGATCATTATAGGCATTCTGGCGGGCATTGGTTTTATGCTTGTTATCATTCCAGGATTGTGGATTTACGGCGTTTATTGCGTGGTTGTTCCCGCGATTGTTATTGAGCGGGCCGGATTTGGTGCGATGCGTCGGAGCCAAGACTTAACAAAAGAATATCGTTGGCCGGTTATTGGGGCAATTGTTCTGATTTTGATCTGCGCGACGCTGATCAACATGGCGGCGGTGTTTGGTGTTGGCCTTATCGTTGCTGGCCTTGGCACCTTCGGAATTATTGCGGCGGTTATTCTGCAAGGTATATTGTTTTCAATCACTTACGGCCTAACCAGCATCAGCGTTGCACTGATTTATGCCCGTCTTCGGGAGATCAAAGAGGGCGTTGGAGTTGACAGTCTTGTGGCGGTTTTTGAGTAAAAACTCGCGCGCACAGTTCCGGCACGCATATGCTGTGTGCACTGCACTGCACGCAAAAGAACAGTTAAAATCGACTTAAAATCGGCCGGAAGCGTTACTGAAAAGTTAAGCGCTTCCGGCTTTCCTTTAGAGCGCCCCGCCTTAAACATGCACAACCGTTTCGCTGCCTCTCCCTTTGGTCGAACGCGAAAAGCGATCCTGGATGCTTCAAGTTAAAGGCGAGACGCTGTAATCAAAGGTTAAAGTGTCGACCAGCGGAACGAGATACGTCTGTTGGCGGCGCGACCTGCCTCAGATCCGTTATCGGCAATCGGCTCGCTTTCGCCGTAGCCAACAGCGGTGATATTGTCCGGTTTGACACCGCGACCAATCAGAAAAATTCGCACGCTTTTGGCGCGTTCTTCGCTGAGCTCCTGATTATAGGTCTCGGCACCCTTGCTGTCAGTGTGACCACCAACTTCAAGCTGAAGGCCCGGCCCTGCACAGATCAAGGCAAGACCCGTGAGGCGTTCAAGCAACGCCAACGACGCAGAGCTGAGTTCGGCTGTGCCGGTGGTGAAACTGATCTGGCCGCTGGACAACAATGCCTCGGACATGGTCGCGCATTGGACCGCAGCAATCCCGGTCCCATCGCCAGACTTGCGCAAAAGAGCCAGTTCAGCTTTGGCCGCATCAACCTCTGACTGCGCCCCATAGAGCGCCGTGTCGCGGTCACCGATTTGGCCGCGCAAGCTGGCGATGGCCTCATTGCGCGCGGTCAGCTCCGCCTCAAGGAACGCCACGCGCTCCGTCAGTTTGTTAAGGCGGGCATCGGGCTCTTGGGTCTGCTCAACAGAGGTCTGATCGCGCTTATCCTGCTCAAGACGCAAGGCTGTTAGCTCAGTTTGCACGCTGGAAAGCGCCGTTTTGAGAGCCGCACGATCCGCTTCGAGCGCGGTGATGTCGCGGTCCGTCCCGATGCTGATGCGCCAGTCGCGCAAATCGACCAAGCTGGCCGCAACAGCGCTTGGATCATCGGAGGTGATGCCGGTCAGAGCATAGCCGCTATTGGTTAGGCTCAGCATTCCGGTTTTGAGGGGGGCAAGCTTTTCAAGCCCAATCATCGCTTGTTCGAACCAATCTACAGGGCGACCTGTGATTTCGAGACTTTCAAACAACTCGCCTGCGGCCAGTGCGGTTGCCTGAGCCAACAGCGCGTCATGCATCGCCTGATCTTCAACCGCACCATTTATGATAAGGCCGTCGGCCATTTTGATCGCCGTAAACTGGCTGGTCCCGCTCAACACGCTTAGCCCATCCACCACGCGATCCACGCTGGGCAAGCGGCGCGTTGCGACCATCAGTTCAGAGCGCTCAGCTTCAGAGGCGACGATGCCTGACAAAACCACTTTGCGCCGGTCAATGTGAGGCATGATGGCACCAGCATTTAGGCTTGCAAGGCGCTCTTTCACGCGCTCAGACACCTCTGCTTCGATCAGCGTGGTCTGATAGTTGTAGCCATATATGGCTCCAAGTCCGGCTAGAAAGAGGACTAGCGCGATTAATATTGCTCTCATTCTTGGCCTTCCACCCGGCATTTAGCGCATATGCACCCATAGATCATGCTTAACGCGGCTTTGCGACTAACATGCAATCCTTAATCAAATCAATTGGGTCGCTGAATAAGCTCGACCGGAGCACGGCTTTGCCTTGCGTGTCAGATCAGGGTGTTTACCGTGTAGCTATTGTAAAATTTGGACTGCCAGACATGACCAGAGATAGCCGCTACGATATTTTGTTTGAGCCGATGGCCATTGGGCCGGTGACAGCGAAGAACCGGTTTTATCAAGTGCCCCATTGCAATGGCGGGGGTTATCGCGACCCTTCGGCGGCGGCTGAGATGCGGGGGATCAAGGCTGAGGGTGGTTGGGGTGTGGTGTTTACCGAGCAGTGCGAGATGCATCACTCCTCGGAGATTGCGCCGTTTATCGAGCTGAGGTTGTGGGAAGATCAGGACATTCCGATGATCGCCAAGATGGCGGATCGGATGAAGGCGCACGGGGCGCTGGCGGGGATACAGCTGGCCTATTCGGGGGTGAACGGGCCAAATTTGTATTCCAAGGAGGTGCCGTTGGCGGTGTCGGCGATGCCTATTCGCACGTTCACGAATGATCCGGTGCAGGCGCGCGCGTTAGATAAGGCGGATATTCGCGATTTGCGGCGGTGGTTTGTGAATGCGGCGCTGCGCTGCAAAACCGCTGGGTTTGATTTGATATGTTTGTATGGCGCCCATGGTTTCGGGATTTTTCAGCATTTTCTGTCGACGGTGACCAATCATCGCACGGATGAATATGGCGGCTCGCTTGCGAACCGGGGGCGGTTTGTGCGCGAGGTTGTGGCGGATTTGCGCGAGGCGGTGGGCGATGAGATTGGGCTGACGCTGCGCTTGTCGCTGGATGAGATGCTGGGGGATTTGGGGTTTGCGAACTCGGAAGTCCGCGATTTCATTGAGATGCATGCGGATTTGCCGGATTTGTGGGATTTGGCGCATGGGGCGTGGGAGGATTGTTCCGGGCCATCGCGGTTCAAGGAAGAGGCGGCGCAGGCGGATTTGGTGCGCGGGATCAAGGGGTTGACCACCAAGCCCGTGGTGGGTGTTGGGCGGTTTACCTCGCCCGATGTGATGGTGAGCCAGATCAATTCCGGGGTTTTGGATTTTATTGGCTGTGCGCGGCCCTCCATTGCCGATCCGTTCTTGCCTAAGAAGGTTGAGGAAGGGCGGATCGAGGATATTCGCGAGTGCATTGGCTGCAATATTTGCATCACGGGCGACATGACCATGTCGATCAGCCGCTGCACCCAGAACCCGACCTTTATGGAGGAATGGCGCAAGGGCTGGCATCCTGAGCGGATTTCTAGGGCTGGTGAGAGTGGGCGCGTGCTGGTGGTTGGCGCGGGGCCAGCAGGGCTGGAGGCAGCTTTGGCTTGTGCGAATAGGGGCTATGATGTGGCGCTGGCGGAAGCTGGGACTGTGCTTGGCGGGCGGGTTGCGCGGGAGCGGTTGTTGCCGGGACTGTCGGCTTGGGGGCGGGTTGCGGATTATCGGGAGTATCAGCTGAGCCAAAAGGCGAATGTGGAGCGGTATTTTGAGAGTGCGCTTTCGGCGGCGGATATTCTGGAATTTGGGTTTGAGAATATTTGCCTCGCGACGGGCGCGCGCTGGCGGCGCGATGGAGTGGCGCGACAGCATGTGGTGCCGTTGGGGATTGACGGCGCGATGCCGCTCTTTACGCCGGATGATCTGATGGCGGGTGACAGCCCTAAAGGGCGCGTCGCTCTTTATGACGATGATCATTATTACATGGGCGGGGTGCTCGCGGAGCTGCTGGTGCAAAAAGGCTGCGAGGTGACGCTGGTGACGACGAGTGCGTTGGTCTCGGAATGGACGGTCAACACTCTGGAGCAGGCGGAGATCCATAAGCGATTGGTGGAGATGGGCGTGGATATTCAGCTCAACCGGGGCGTGGTTGGTGTGAATGCGGGCAGTGTGGTCACGAATTGCACATATACCGGGCAGACGCGCGA
Organism: uncultured Rhodobacterales bacterium; assembly: GCA_964594465.1. Lineage (GTDB taxonomy): Bacteria > Pseudomonadota > Alphaproteobacteria > Rhodobacterales > Rhodobacteraceae > CAZQMR01. The sequence continues at coordinate 6,290 of CAZQMR010000082.1, read as the reverse complement.
AGTGCCCTGCGATGCGGTTGTTATGGTCTGTTCTATGGCGCCCGATGATGCGGTTTATGAGGCGTTGAAAGCGCGTGAAGCAGACTGGGCGGATGCGGGGATTAAATCGGTGAAATTGATTGGCGATGCAAATGCGCCAGGGCCAATTGCCTGGGCGACCTATGCCGGGCATCGCTATGCGCGGGAGCTGGATGCGCCCGATATTGGCGATGCGATGCCGTTTCGCCGGGAGCTGGCAGAATTGGCGGGAGAGTGATGACGCCTGCTGTGACGCTTGCGGATGTGCGCAAAGACTTTGGGGAGTTCACGGCGCTGAGTTCCGTGAGCTTTGACATTGCGGATAATGAGTTTTTCACGCTGCTGGGGCCGTCGGGCTGTGGGAAGACCACGCTTTTGCGTATGATTGCAGGATTTGAGAACACGACGGAGGGCGCGATTTTTCTCTATGGCGAGGAGATCGAGACGCTGCCGCCGGACAAACGCCCGATCAACACGGTGTTTCAGAATTACGCGCTATTTCCGCATATGAGCGTGGCGGAGAATATTGGGTTTGGGCTGAAAATGCTCAAATGGAAGCGTGGCGATATTGCGGAGCGGGTGGAGCAGATGGTGCGGCTGGTGAAGCTGGAGGAGTTTGTGTCGCGCAAGCCCTCGCAGCTTTCCGGCGGGCAGCAACAGCGGGTGGCTTTGGCGCGGGCAATGGCGCCGGGGCCGAAGGTTTTGCTGCTGGACGAGCCGCTGTCCGCGCTTGATTTGAAGCTACGCCAGCAGATGCGGGCGGAGCTGAAGGAGCTGCAACGCTCCACCGGGATCACGTTTATTTTCGTGACACATGATCAGGAAGAAGCGCTGACCATGTCGGACCGGATTGCGGTGATGTCAGCGGGGCAGTTGCAGCAGATCGGCACGCCCAACGAGATTTATGAGAACCCGGCGAACCGATTTGTGGCGGATTTCATTGGCGATACCAATCTGGTGGAGGCAGTGATTTCGACAGTGAACGGCAATTGGCTGACCTGCACGATGGACGGCGGCGAAGTGGTCCATGCGCTGAGCAATGATGCGGTGCGGCAGGGGGATAACGGCTTTGTTTCGCTCAGGCCTGAGCGGCTGACGCTCTGGCAAGAGAAACCGCAGGGCGAGAGCCTGCATGCGACGCTGATTGATAGCACGTATTTGGGCACGGATGTGCAGTTTGCAATGCGGCTCAGCGGTGGGCAGGTGTTGAGCGTGCGGATGCAGAATAATGCGGATCAGTTGACGCTGGCGCTTGGGGATCAGGCCTATATTGGCGTGGCCGAGGGTGCGGCAAGGTTCTTGGTACGCTGATGGCGGCAGGCATGGGATCAGGGCGCACGGTTTCCGCCACATACGCCCCGGCGCGCAACTGGCTGATGATGCCAAGCTGGGTGATGATTGGGTTTTTCCTCGCCCTGCCGGTTTGCCTGATGTTTGTCTACTCGTTCCTGACCAAGGAATTTCGCGGCGGGGTGATTTGGGAGTTTACGCTCGCGGCCTATGATCAATTTCTGTTTGATCGCGGGCTGTTTGGGGATGAACCGGCAAAGATCAACTGGACCTATATCTCGATCTTTTTGCGCTCAATTTGGCAGGCGCTTGGAGCTACGCTGCTGTGCCTTTTGATCGGGTTTCCGACGGCGTTTTTCATTGCGACGCGACCTGTGCAGACGCGGGCGGTTTGGTTGTTTTTGGTGACTATTCCCTATTGGGTGAACCTGCTGATCCGCACGGTTTCGATGAAGTTTCTGATCCGCGAAAACGGGCCGCTCAATGAGATGCTGCTGGGGGTTGGGTTGATTGATGCGCCGCTTCAGTTGATCAATACCAATTTGGCGGTGCAGTTGGGGCTGTTTTATTCCTACCTGCCCTTCATGGTGCTGCCGATTTATGCGGCTGTGGAGCGGTATAATTTTGCGTTTTCGGAGGCGGCTTCGGATTTATATGCACCCAAATGGACGATCCTGCGCCGCATTGTTATTCCGGTGGTGAAGCCGGGGATCATTGCGGGCTGTATTTTGGTTTTTGTGCCGAGTTTGGGCGCGTTTTTGGCACCGGATCTGCTAGGCGGGGCGAAGACGTTTATGATTGGCTCGCTCATTGAGGAGCAGTTCAAGGGCAATGCGGGGAATTGGCCGTTTGGGGCGGCGGCCTCGATGATTTTGCTGACTTTGGTGCTGATTGTGCTGATGTTTTATGCCAGATCCCAAGCGCGGGAGCAGGTCTGATGGGGTTTGATCTGCGCAGCTATAGCGGCTTTTTCAGCGTCACCTGTCTGTGCCTGTTTATCCTATACGCACCGCTGATTGTGGTGATGGTTTACAGCTTCAATGACAGCCTTTCGATCACGGAATGGGGCGGATTTTCGCTGCGCTGGTACGTGGATGTGTTTGCAGGGCCAGAGGCGGAGAAATTTAAGCTCGCCGCGTGGAACAGCCTGAGCATTGCGGTGATGGCGGCGAGTGCGGCGACGGTGATTGCGACGGCGGCGGCGGTGGGCATGGTGCGGGGCGGGGCGTTCCGGGGCAAGTCTGCGAGCTTTGCGCTGATTTCGCTGCCGATCATGGTGCCAGAGATTGTCTCGGCGGTGGCGACGCTGATCTTCTTTTCCGCGATTGGGTTTACGTTGGGCACGGCGTCGATCTTGGTGGCGCATATCGTGTTTTGCATTCCTTTCGCGTACCTGCCGATTTCGGCGCGGCTGCAAGGGGTTGAGGCAAGTTACGAGGAGGCGGCGCAGGATCTCTACGCGGCGCGTTGGCCGACCTTTCGCTATGTGCTGTTTCCGATTTTGGCGCCCGGCATTATCTCAGGCTTTTTGCTGGCCTTCATCATCTCACTCGATGATTTTATCATAACGAATTTCGTCAAAGGGGCTGGTGTTGAAACCCTACCCACGGCGATTTTCGGCTCCGTAAAGCAGGGAATAAAGCCCAACATTATGGCGCTTTCGACGTTGCTGTTGCTGTTTTCTATCGCTTTGGTCACGATTTCCTACTTCATTGGGAAGCGCGGCTCAGAGCAAGACCAATCACCATAACAGGGAGACTATCCATGAAACTTACTACTTTACTTGGAAGTGCGGCGCTCGTTTTCGCGGCACAAGGCGCGGCAGCCGAGGGCAAGCTGTCGCTTTATCACTGGTTTGAATACATCCCCGCCGAACTGATCGAGAAGTTCGAAAAGGAACACGATGTTGAGGTGACGATGGACACCTATGACAGCAACGAGGCGATGCTGGCTTCGCTTAAGGCGGGTAAGTTAGGATCTTACGATGTGGCGGTGCCGGGTGATTACATGGTTCAGATTATGGCCGGTGAAGGCTTGCTGGATACTGTGGCAGATGGCGAGCTGAAGAACTTCGCCAATATCGAAGATCAGTGGGTTGATGTGAGCTTTGATCCGGGTCGCAAACACTCGATCCCGTATCAGTGGGGCTCGACCAGCTTTTCGGTGAATAGGGATGTTTATAAGGGCAATATCCAGACGACGGATATTCTGTTCAATCCACCCGCGGAACTCGCAGGCAAGATCAATATGCTGGACAGTCAGGGTGAGGTGATGGCGATGGCCTCGCTGCATCTGGGCATTCCGCAGTGTTCTTCGGATCGCGAGCAGTTGAAGGCGCTGGATGCTTTGTTGCAGGGCGCTAAGGCGAGCTGGGCTTCGTTTGGCTCGGACATTGCGAAGGACGTTTTGGTGTCAGGCGATGCGGCTGTGGGCATGATTTACAATGGCTTCTCGGCCAAGGCGCGCGAAGAGGGCGCGAATGTTGAGTATGCCTACCCGGATCAGGGCTATGTCGTTTGGATGGACAATGTGGTACTTTTGAAGGATGCGCCGAACCGGGCCAATGCGATCCTGTTCATGGACTTTTTGCTGGAGCCGGAAAACATCGCGCAGGTTTCGAACTATGCGCAGTATGTGGCTGGTGTGAAGGGCACGGCGGAGTTTGTGAACCCGGATTTGGCGAAATCGCCGGAGAACAATCCGCGTGACGGCGCTGGTGCCGGGGCTTTTGTGGCGGTCTGTGATCAGGCGACGCAGGAGGTCTATGACGCGATCTGGACGCGCTTGCGGAGCTGATTTGATTTGCCCGCCGGGGGTGGCCTCGGCGGGCGATTTCGGGAGGGATTGAGATGAGCGAGCTGGTGCTGGCGGTCACGCAGATGGAATGTGGCTGGGATCGTGCGGCGAACATCGCCAAGGCGGAGGCGATGGTGCGCGACGCAGTTGCGAAGGGTGCCAATTTGGTGCTGTTGCAGGAGCTGTTTGAGACGCCGTATTTTTGCTCGGAACAGGATGCGAAGCATTTGGAGCTGGCCGCGCCCTTTGAGGGGAATGCGCTGATTGGTCATTTTGCGGAGTTGGCGAAGGAGCTTGGCGTGGTGCTGCCGGTGAGCTTTTTTGAGCGCACGGAGCGGCAGTTTTTCAACTCAATGGCGATGGTGGATGCGGATGGCAGCGTGCTTGGGGTGTACCGCAAGACGCATATTCCCGACGGGCCGGGCTATCAGGAGAAGTTCTATTTTACGCCCGGTGATACCGGTTTTCGGGTTTGGGACACAGCTGTGGGGCGTATTGGTGTGGGGATTTGCTGGGATCAGTGGTTCCCGGAAACGGCGCGCGCGATGTCACTGATGGGCGCGGATGTGCTGCTTTATCCCACAGCGATCGGGAGTGAGCCGCAAGCGCCCGAGCTGCGCTCGCTTGATCACTGGCAGCGGGTGATGCAGGGGCACGCGGCGGCGAATATGGCGGTGGTTGCGGCGGCCAATCGGGTAGGGGTTGAAAAGGTGGGCGAAGAGCTGACCTTTTATGGCGGGAGTTTCATTGCCGATGAGACGGGGGCAATGGTTGAGGTGCTGGGCGAGGATGAGGGGATTGTGCTGGCGCGGTTTAACTTGAGCGAAATTCAGCGAGCGCGGGCGGCTTGGGGGATTTTTCGGGATCGTCGGCCTGAACGGTATGTGGCGCTTAGTGAATAGGACCGCTTTTCATTCAATCGCGCCATAGCAAACGGCTTGAAGTTTGTTGCCATCAGGGTCGCGAACATAAGCTGCATAATAGTTTTCGCCATAATCTGGCCGAGGGCCCGGTTTGCCGGCGCAGGTGCCACCAAACTCAAGCGCGAGGCGGTGGAATTCATTCACGGCGTTTTGGGTTTGCGCCGCGAACGCCACATGCGTGCCGTTCCCCCATGTGGCTGGGCGCCCATCTTCTGGCGTATAAAGATAGATGGTTGGCATTCCGCCGTTTTCGTAGGCTGGTGGTTTGCCGGGCGGCTTGGGCAGGCGCTCAAAGCCGAGCACCGCGAGAACAGCGTCGTAGAAGCGTCCGGCACGGTCAGGGTCATTGGTTCCAAGGGTGATGTGGCTGATGACTGACATGGGTTGCTCCGGTAGGCGGAGTTAGATTAACGCGAGGACATCGGCGTGGCAAATCTCTGAGCGGCTGCGTTCAGGTTGGCCTGTTCCAGCGATGCTCAATGTTGAGAAGATCGGTATCTTCGTCGATCTCGCGGGAGATTTCGACTAGGCCCTCGCGGTGATAGAACCGCAGCGCTTCGGTGTTTTCAGCGTAGGCCCAAACGGTGATCCAGGTTTGGTCTTGCTTTGCGGCATCGAGCAAGCGCTTGCCGATACCAGAGCTGCGGAACGGTTTGGTGACGTAGAGCGCGGCTATGTTGTCGTCGTCGCGGGCGCAAAATCCGATTATTTGGGTGTTTTCTACGGCCACCCATGCCCGTTCGGCTGCAAAGTAACCGCGCCACCAATTGACCATCTCTGGGTTCACGAAATGCGATGGCATCCAAGGGGTTTCTTGGGTCCAGTCGCATAGGATTTTGACGCAGTCAGGAACGTCAGTGGCCGTTGCGGGGCGAATTTTGGGTTCCATGCGCGGCCCTTTCGAAGCCTCTACACCCTAAGATTACTTTGGTTTGCGCTTGGGCGAGGCGTTGGCTTTGGCGGCCAAAGCGCGGGCCTTGTTTTTCTTGCTGGTGGGCTTGCCGGTGGGTGGTGGTGGGCCCTTCGGGCCGGTCTTTGGTTTTTTGGACTTTGGGCCGCGAGCCTTGGGGGCTTTGGACGGGTGGTCTTTTTTGGAGTGTTCTTTTGGGCCGCGCTCCTTGGCGGAGCGGTCTTTGGCGGGCCGGTCTTGGGGTTTTGGTTTTTTGGGCTTCGGCGCAGGCTCGTCATTCCAATCGATGGGGGCGGATGAATGCTTTTGCTCGAAGACCTGCGGCTCGCCGTGCTTGGGGCGGGCTGGTTTTG
>CAZQMR010000081.1:0-12476 GCA_964594465.1 uncultured Rhodobacterales bacterium | reverse complement strand
ATGTTGTGCTCAATACAAGCATAGACCACATCCACCGCATCCTCGCCAAAGCGCATCGGCGAAATTATCGGGCTGATATGGGTTTTGAGGAACGGACGCTTGGAAAACGCGCCCTCCCCGCCTGCTGCTATATCCAAAAGCTGAACAATCGGTGCCACATATTCCGCGAGTGTGAAGGAGGTTGCCACGGGCTTTGTGGTGTTGCGCATCAGCGCGTAGGCCGTGTTCACATCAAGCTGAAAATTATCCGGCACGTCAGTCGCCACACAGCAGCGCGTGAACCAACTGACATTGGTGAGCGTGTCCTGAAGGCGGGTGAAATCATGCAGATCGCGTAATGTGGAGGGGCGATAGAGCCCAGTACCAAGATCGAGCGTTTGCACCGCCGCACCACCCGTTCCAAAATGCACGGCATCGCCGCCCACTTCGATGGAGCGCGTCTCATCCCGGCCATGGAGCACAAATTTGCGCGCGGCCTTGGCAATCGCATCCTCAACCAAAGCAGGCGGGAATCGCACCCGGCCATCATCGCCCATCACAGCCCCGGCCCGCTCCAAGTCACCTGCAAGGCGCGCTGGCACCTCCCCCAGACCCAGCTCGGCCAAAAGCCGCAAAGCGGTTTGGTAAATCGCAGCAATTTCCGCCTCGCTCAGTGGTTTATACTGCCCGCCAAGCTGCCCCGGCGGGCACGGATTTGCTGGCGGCACACTGCGTTGTGCATGTTTGTCCTGCCGCCCACCGCTGCGTCTTGCTCGTGCCAAATGCGATCCTCCCGATCATTTGCGGCAATCCAATTCAGAGCAGGCGCTCAAAGGCAAGGAAAAGTCGCATGCGCCCCAGATTGAGGCCTTGATACTGGCAATCTTTCCGCACTAACTGAGCCATCGCGGGAGAAGAGATATGAAGACACGAACCAAAGTTGTTGTGATTGGCGGTGGCATTGCTGGCTGCTCAACCCTTTACCATCTGACGCAAGAAGGCTGGTCCGATGTTATGTTGCTGGAGCGGGACGAGCTGACCTCCGGCACCACATGGCACTCAGCTGCGCAGGTGACCAATTTTGGCATGAACCAGACGATGGTCGGGCTCAAATCCCATTCGATCAAGCTTTACCGCGAGTTGGCCGATGATCCTGATTATCCGATCAATTACCATCACGGTGATGGCGGCATCCGACTGGCCAATACGGACGCGCAAATGGACGGGTATCGGCACTTTTCTTCCATGGCGCGGGGCATGGACGTTGAATTTGAGGTTATTGACGCTGCTGAATGCGCGCGGCGCCACCCGCTCATCTCAACCGACAATCTGGTGGGCGGCCTTTGGGACGGCATGGATGGCGATATCGACCCGGCTCAGCTCTGTCAGGCTTTGGCACGTCGCGCGCGCAAAGCTGGTGCAGAGATCCATCGCAACACGCCCGTTACAGCTTTGCGCCAACTTCAGGACGATACTTGGATCGTCACAACGCCGAAGGGCGAGATTGCTGCGGATGTTGTCGTAAACGCCTGCGGGTATCGCGTGAACGAAGTCGGGGCGATGATGGGCGTGCATCATCCGGTTATGTCGATGGAACATCAGTATTTCGTCACCGAGGAAATCGCGGCGATCAAGGACGCGGGCCATCGCATGCCACTCCTGCGTTGTCCGATCAGCGATTATTACTGCCGTCAGGAGAAGAACGGCCTCTTGGTCGGCTTTTACGAGCAAGACTGCCGCACATGGGGCATGGGCGGGGTGGACCCGAAATTCAGCAATGACCTCTGCCCCAACGATTTGGACCGCGTAACGGACGTGCTAGAAGGCGCGTTTGAGCGCATGCCAGCCCTTACAGAAGTTGGCATCCACACCATCGTCAACGGCCCTATCACCTACACCATAGACGGCGCACCGCTGGTTGGCCCGATCCCCGGCAAGCGTAACGCCTTTTGCATCATCGGCCTACGCGCCGGACTTGGCGAAGGAGGCGGCCATGGCTGGCTGCTGGCCCAGCAAATCGTCCATGGTGAGGCGTGCTACGACACATGGCCGCTCGATCCGCGCCGCTTCACGGGCCATGCCAATGTTGAGCTGACTGCGCTCAAAGCCATTGAAGACTATCAGAACGAGTTCCGCTTCCATTACCCCCACGAGCATCGCCCCGCCGGTCGCCCGGCCAAAACCACACCTCTAACCCCGGTGTTGGCCGCAGAAGGCGCTGAGTTTACGGTGGTGAATGGCTGGGAGCGCGTGGATTACATCAAGCCAAGCGCCGATTTCAAAGAAGCGCATAGTTTTCGGTTCACCGAGGTCCATGACCTTGTCGCAGCCGAAATCGACGCGCTTACCAACAATGTGGGCTTAACCGAGGTCAACGGCTTCAACCGTTTTGAGATCACAGGTGCCGATGCCCATAGTTTTCTGGATCGAATGTTCTGCGGCACCGTGACCCACAAGCCGGGTCGCGTGGGCCTTGGCTATCTGCTCAACCATCACGGTATGCTCAAATCTGAGGCCACGGTCGCAAATCTTCCCGCCAGCCACACAGGACCCGACCGGATTTGGTATGGTTCTGCGGCGGCATCTGAGTTTCACGACATGGATTGGCTGACCCAGCATGTTGGGCCAGACGAAGATGTCAGCATCAAGTCGCTCACGAACGACTGGACCATCCTCGTTCTCGCGGGGCCCAAGGCGCGCGATGTGCTGAGTGCTGTTTCGCGCGCAGATTGGTCCGCAGAGGCTTTCCCATGGCTAAGCGTGCGCGAGGCGTTCATCGGGATCGCCCCAGCCGTGGTCATGGCCGTCAGCTTTTCCGGCGAATTGGCCTATGAAATACACGTGCCGAACGCCCAGCTTTATGCCGCCTATCTCGCGCTGCGCAATGCCGGTGCCGCCCATAACTTAAGCCTCTTTGGCAGCCGCGCCGTTGAGTCGATGCGTATGGAGAAGGGATATCTTCATTGGAAATCGGATATCCTGACCGAATTCGACCCTTTTGAAACCGGCCTTGGGCGCTGGGTTAAACTGGAAAAAGGGGATTTCATCGGCAAAGCCGCGCTTCAACAACGCGCTGCGTCACCCGCTGCCAAACAGCTCGTCACCTTGGAAGTTCACTGCGATGACCGCCCAGCCCATGGCGGGGCATCTGTTATGCAAAGCGGCAAAGTCGTGGGCACAGTGACATCAGGAGATTTTGGCCATCGCACGGGCCTGAACCTTGCTTATGCATTTATGAACAGCGACGCGATTGCTAAGCCAAACGAGCTAAAAATTGACCTTCTGGGCGACATGATCAGCGCAAATGTCATTCCACCCTGCCCTTATGATTCTAGCAATGAAATCCCGCGAAACTGATCCTTAACAACCCGACTCCTTGTAATAACGCCTCCGCGCCCTCAAATGGGCTAAAACGCCTTGACCTTTCCCCTCCGCGCCTGTTGAACCTCACGCGGTGAGACTGCAGGCAAATGGAGCCTTTTTGAGAATGGACGACCAGACAAAAAACCTGATCCTAGCGACAGCGCTAAGCTTCCTTGTGATCGTCGTTTGGAGCTTATTCTTTGCGCCAGAGCCGCCGATACAGGATCCGGCCACGGTTGCTCAAAACGAGCAAACCGCGACTGGCAATCTGGCGACAGCGCCTCCAGTCAGCGGCGATACATCTGGCACGGCCATTCCAACGCTGGACGGCGAACCGCTCCCGACACGCGATTCCGCTTTGGCGCAGACAGCCCGCGTTGACGTGGAAAGCGACCGCGTTGTTGGCTCAATCTCGCTCCTTGGTGGGCGGGTCGATGATCTTAAGCTCAAGGATTACAAAGTTTCGCTGGATGAGGGATCGGACATCGTAACGGTCCTCTCCCCCGTTGGGACTGATCATCCCTATTATGCGCTTTATGGCTGGGCACCGACCCGCGACGGCAATGTTGGCTTTGACGCGCTTCCGGGGGCCAAAACGCCTTGGGCTGTCGAGAGCGGTACCAAACTGACCCCGACCACGCCGATCACCCTCAAATGGGACAATGGCGCTGGCCTCGTGTTCCGCCGCACCATTTCGCTTGATGAGGACTTTTTGTTCAACATCACGCAATCGGTAGAAAACACCACATCAAGCGATATCTCAATCGCGCCCTACGGGATCATCGCACAGCAAGGCGAACCGGATCTTATCGGGTTTTACATCCTGCACGAGGGTGTCGTGCGCTCCGTGGATGGCATCACGTCTGAGACCGATTATGACGATCTCGCGGATATGGAGATTGACGCCAACGAGCGTGCCGCTGTTGAACGCGAAAACGTCACGGATCGCGGTTGGATCGGCTTTACCGGCAAGGAATGGATGACAACGCTTATCCCAAGCGCTGGCCAGCCCTTCACATCCGTGGCGAAATACACAGCTGCCAACGACACTTACCAAACCGATATGCGCTTGCCCAAAATGACTGTGGCCGCAGGTGCTAAAGCAGAGATGCAGACCTCGCTCTTTGCCGGTGCAAAAGAATGGGAAGTGCTCGAGAAATACGAAGACAATTTCGAAGTTGATCGCCTGACCGACAGCATCGACTGGGGCTGGTTCTTTTACATCACCAAGCCAATGTTCTGGGTGCTGCATGAGCTGAACAAGATCATCGGCAATATGGGCTGGTCGATCATCGCGTTGACTTTCGTGGTGAAGGCGCTGCTCTTCCCGCTGGCATATAAATCCTACGTCTCCATGGCGAAGATGAAAAACCTTCAGCCAGAGATGGAAAAAATCAAAGAGCGCACAGGCGATGATCGTCAAAAGCTCCAGCAGGAGATGATGGCGCTCTACAAGAAAGAGAAGGTCAATCCGGCCTCCGGCTGTTTGCCCATTCTCGTGCAAATCCCGATCTTCTTCTCGCTTTACAAAGTGCTGTTCGTCACCATCGAAATGCGCCACGCGCCGTTTATTGGCTGGATCACCGATCTCTCTGCACCCGACCCATCCTCTTGGATGAACGTATTTGGTCTCCTGCCGTTTGACGTGCCAGAGCCCGGCGTCGGCCTGCTAGGCCTTTTCTCCATCGGCGTTTTCCCGATCCTGATGGGCGTAACGATGTGGATGCAGCAAAAGCTGAACCCGGCCCCAACAGACAAAACCCAAGCGCAAATCTTCGCCTGGATGCCGTGGATTTTCATGTTCATGCTCGGCACGTTTGCCAGCGGTCTCGTGATCTACTGGTGTGCAAACAACATCATCACATTCACTCAACAATACCTGATCATGCGCTCACAAGGGGTGAAACCCGATGTGTTTGGTAATATCAGATCGTCATTCAAACGGGATAAGGCATCCGAGTAATGGCCATACGCATCACTGAACTCTGGCGACACCCGATCAAGTCCCATGGTCGGGAACTGCTGGACGAAGTGATGCTCACGGCGGGCAAAACCATGCCGCATGATCGCGCATGGGCCGTGACCCATGAAGCCTCCAAAGTGAACACCGACGCGCCGGAATGGGCGCGGTGCAGCAATTTTGGCCGTGTAGCAAAGGCCCCGGAGCTTGCCGCGATCAACACCCATTTTGACGAAACCTCCGGCGAGATGACCCTGACCCATCCGAGGCGTGCCCCGCTGACCTTTGATCCAAATAGCAAAAGCGGCGAAGGTGCATTTCTGGAATGGCTCGACGGTCTTTACCCAGAGGGACGCGCCCAGCCGACAGGAATTTACAGCGTTCCAGATCGCGGGCTGACCGACAGCTCGCTCCCCTCCATCTCCATCAATTCGCATGCAAGCCTGCGCGCCTTCTCGCAACGCGCCGGTCGCGATCTCTCGGCGATGCGTTGGCGTGGCAATATCTGGATTGATGGCGCGGTTCCGTGGGAAGAACTGGACTGGGTCGGCAAGCAAGTTCAAATCGGTGACGTTGTTCTAAACGTCGAAGAGCCGATTGAGCGTTGCACCGCGACAATGGCCAATCCCGAAACAGGCCGCATTGATTTTGATACCCTCAAGCTCTTTGACGACGCGCTTGGTCACCGCGATTTCGGGGTGCAAACCACCGTCGCGCAAGGTGGACGTATTGCCAATGGCGATACGCTGCGTGTCCTGTGAACGACCAGTTGCGCTTCCGCCTGAGCGAACCCTTTGAGCACGCAGAGACAGAGCTGGGCCGCAAGCTCTTTGCCGGCCCCTGCGACTTCGTAAAAGGCGTCGTTGCTATGTCTGGCCTTCCGGCTGGTGATCGGATGGAAGTGGCCTTTGCCGGGCGCTCCAATGTCGGGAAATCCTCGCTGATCAACGCGCTCACAGGCCGCAAGGCATTGGCACGCACCTCCTCCACACCGGGTCGCACCCAAGAAATCAACTTCTTCGCGCTCGGCGAGGCCCACTACCTCGTCGACCTGCCGGGCTATGGCTTTGCCAATGCACCCGTGGCAGTGGTCGAGAAATGGCAGCGCCTGCTGAAATCCTACCTCTCGGGCCGCGCTACCTTGCGCCGCGTGTTCCTGCTCGCCGATGGCCGCCACGGCTTCAAGGCTGTGGATCGTGAGATCATGAGCCTGCTCGACAGCTCCGCCGTGACCTTCCAAGTGGTTCTGACCAAATGCGATAAGCCCAAATCTGGTGAAATGGACAAGATCGTTGCTAGCGTCTTTGAAGAACTGGCCAAGCACCCCGCCGCCTACCCGGAAGTGATGCTCACATCCTCCCATAAGGGCAGCGGCGTCGATATCCTGCGCAGCGTCATCGCCACGCTTGAGTGACAAAATCGACGCTGGCTGGCCCCGCGCTGACTTGATATGACATCCCGACGATTTGAAGGATGCCCTAATGAAAAAGTCAGGTGCAATGAAACGAGATTGGCCAGCAACTGCCCGCACACTGAGCGAAGCCCTGCCCTATTTGCAGCGCTATGATGGCGCGACCATCGTGATCAAATTCGGCGGCCATGCTATGGGCGACGATGACGCGATGGATCGGTTTGCCCGCGATGTTGTCTTGATGAAGCAATGCAACATAAACCCTGTAATCGTGCATGGCGGCGGTCCTATGATCAACGACATGCTGGATCGTTTGGGCATTGAATCGAGCTTTGTGAACGGCAAGCGCGTGACCGATGCCGACACCATGGAAGTCGTTGAGATGGTGCTAGCAGGGCGCATCAACAAGCGCATTGCGGCCGCGATCAATGCGGTGGGCGGTAAAGCTGTGGGCCTGACGGGCAAGGACGCCAATCTGATCCGTTGCGAGGCCGCCAACCCTGAGCTTGGTCTTGTCGGTCACCCGATCGAGGTTAGCTCGGCAGTTCTGGACACGTTCCTAGCCTCAGAAATGATCCCCGTTGTGGCGCCAATCGGCTTTGGCGATCAGGGCGAGACGTTCAACATCAATGGCGACACGGCTGCAGGTGCCATTGCCAGCGCGCTCAAAGCCAAACGCCTGCTCTTGCTGACGGATGTTGCGGGCGTAAAAGATGGCAGCGGCGATGTGGTGACGGCGCTGACGCGCAAACATGTGGAAGACCTCACCAAAGATGGCACGATTGCCGGTGGCATGATCCCTAAGACGGAAACAGCCCTCTCCGCGCTTGAAGGCGGCGTGAGAGCGGTGGTCATACTTGACGGTCGCGCGCCCCATGCTTGCCTGTTGGAGCTGTTCACAGAACATGGTGCAGGCACGATCATTCGCGAAGACAATGCCGCGTGACATGCTGAGCAAAGTTGATGAGCTATGCGCCGCCCATCGGCTCGCAGTGCTCGGCGGATTTCATCCCACGGCGTCAGACAATGCTCCCAAAGAGTGCCAAACGCTGCTCATGATCGGCCCAGCCAGCGGGTTTTGGGAACAGTTTAAAACATCAGATGAATTCAAAGATCAGCAAGCCAACCCAATAGACAGATGGTCGTCGCGGGTGCTGGGCGGGATCGCAAAGACGCTCACTGCTGAGCCACTTTTCCCCTTTGGCGGGCCGCCCTATGTGCCCTTCATTTCCTGGGCTTTGCGCAGCGAGCAGTGTTTTGTCTCGCCTGTTGAGCTGTTGGTTCATGCACAGCACGGCCTCATGGTCTCGTTTCGCGGCGCTTTGGCCTTTGGTGAGCGATTTGACGTTCCATCACCATCCGCACCGCCGTGCAAGACCTGCATCTCCAAACCTTGCCTCACGGCTTGCCCTGCCGGGGTTCTGAATTCCCAAAGGTATGACGTGCCCGGATGCCACGCATATTTGCGCAGCACTGCGGGCCAGTCTTGCAAGAGCCAAGGCTGCCAAGTGCGCCGCGCCTGCCCGCTTCATGGTGCTGAGCGCAACCCAGAGCAATCCGGCTTTCACATGTCGGCTTTTCAAGGGGAGTGAGGGCAAGGTGGAAAAGACATTGATTTTGATGCGCCATGCTAAGTCTAGCTGGAATGACAATGGTCTGCGCGACATCGATCGCCCGCTCAATCGGCGCGGGCGGCTTGCCAGCGTGTTGATGGGGCAGTTTTTGGCCGAGCAAGACTTGAGCCCGGATTTTGTTATGCTGTCCCCAGCCCTGCGGGTTCAGCAGACATGGACCCATCTCAGCCGCATATTGCCCAGTGTTGACCACGTGGTTGTGACCGAGGACGCGCTCTATTCAGATGGGCCAAGTGGATTGATCAAACACCTCAGCTCTGTCCCGCAAGCCAGCCAAACTCTCCTGATGATCGCCCATCAACCTACGCTCAGCATGTTGGTTCAAACCCTGACGGGCATCGGTTTGCCTGACTTTCCCACAGCAGCGGTCGCGACGCTTGCCTTGGATGACACATGGCAACATATGCGCTCAGGACACTGCACGCTTGAAGACTTCACCCGCCCAAAACAGCTCGTTTAACTGGTTCTAGTGGGCAGCAGAGAACAGGCCCAGACGCACACCGTAATCCACGGCAACTCCGTATTCCGGGTCATCATCGCTTGCCACCATCAACTGTCCAGCCGTGGTCAGAAGACGGTGACAGTCTTTGGACAAATGCCGTAGCTGAAGCTCTTTGCCCAACGCCTGATACTTGGCCGCAACGGCTTCGATGGCCTGCAATGCAGACTGATCGGCAACCCGTGAATGAAAGAAGTCAACAATCACAACGTTTGGATCATTCTGAGGATCAAACCCCTCCAGAAACCCCTCTGCGGAGCCGAAGAACAATGGCCCTTGGACATGATAGACCGCAGACCAATCCTCCTTGATCTCACGACGGATTTCGATGCGGGTTGCGTTGGTCCAAGCATAAGCCAGCGCAGATACGATCACACCGACGATGACAGCAATCGCCAGATCAGTGGCGACGGTCACAATGGTAACAAGGATCATGACAAGCGCATCGGTCAGTGGAATTTTGCGCAAGACCGTCAGGCTTTGCCACGCAAAGGTTCCAATCACGACCATGAACATGACACCAACAAGCGCCGCCAACGGGATCTGCTCAATCAAGGAGGAGGCAAAAAGAATGAAGCTCAGCAAAAAGAGCGCCGCGGCAATGCCCGACAGCCGTGTGCGACCACCTGATTTCACGTTGATCATCGACTGCCCAATCATCGCACAGCCGCCCATTCCGCCAAAGAAACCAGTGACCGTGTTGGAGACACCTTGCGCAATGCATTCCTGACTAGACCCACCACGCTTGCCGGTGATTTCCCCCACAAGGTTGAGCGTCAAAAGGCTCTCGATCAGACCAATCGCGGCGAGGATCAAAGAGTATGGCAAAATGATCTCAAGCGTTTCCAGATTGAGCGGCACCATCGGAATGCTGAACAATGGCAAACCACCTTCAATCGAGGCGAGATCGCCCACGCGCGGCACATCGATCCCAAAAATCAGCACGATTGCCGCAACGATGCCGATCCCAGCCAAAGGCGCAGGAATTGCGTTCGTCACACGCGGCAACCCCCAGATGATCGCCATCGTCACCGCAACAAGGGCCAACATGTTCATCATCGGCGCGCCAGTCATCCACTGATGCTCCCCATCTGGTCCCATCACTTGGAATTGCGACATCTGTGCGAGGAAAATCACGATGGCCAAACCATTCACAAAGCCAAGCATCACAGGATGTGGCACAAGCCGAATGAACTTACCCATTCGGAAAACACCCGCCAAAATCTGGATGATCCCCATCAAAACCACTGTGGCAAACAAGTACTGAACACCGTGCTCCGCCACGAGCGACACCATGACAACCGCCAAAGCACCCGTAGCGCCGGAAATCATGCCGGGCCTGCCGCCAATCGCGGCTGTGATCAAGCCAACTAGAAAGGCAGCATAAAGCCCAACCAACGGATGGACACCTGCAACAAAGGCAAAGGCGACAGCTTCCGGAACCAGGGCAAGGGCGACCGTCAACCCGGCAAGGACTTCGATTTTCACGCGACCAAGCGATAGCGGCTCACCCAACAAGGCTTCCACTTTAGAAATGGGGGTCGTTCCGCTTAGCGCGGTCTCTTGGGCCTCAGCCAATTTACTGCTCCGGGAAGAAATGCGTTTCACCTGCTCGTAAGCGCTTTGAACTGCATTGCAACACTTAACTTAGAGCCGCGTTAATTCGCCTCAGATTGTAACATTTTGGAGGTCAAATTATAATGACGATTGGAACGAAACCGACAATCCACCCGGTGCGATCAGGTAATAAATCCGCTCCCCATGGGCATCCACTGGCCCCTTTGGGTCCAAGCCATTGGCCCGCGCATGCTCTGCATAAGCATCCGCATCATCTACGATAACTTGCAACATGATGCCCTTGGGCAAGCCATCAAGCTCGCCCCACGCCTCTATGCAGCTATGCTCACCTGCTGGAAACACCGCTCCCTCAACGCCACCAAGATCGCCCAGATCCTTCTGCTTGAGGCCCATCGCCTCAAACATGCCCACCAACCCCTGATGAACGTCAGACGGCGAAACCGTCGCAAAGCGGATACCTAAAGGTTTCATCCTACCCTCACACTGAAATTGAGACCGGCTGGTCGCCGGTCACGCCCAATAAAGTAAAACAGGGCAGCCGTCACCCTGACAACTGCCCTGTTTAAAAAAACGAACTCAGATTTTGACGCTCAATGCCCCAAAATCTGGCTCAAGAACAACTTCGTACGATCACTCTGCGGGTTGTTAAAGAACGCTTCGGGCTCGTTCTGCTCCACGATCTGCCCTTGATCCATAAAGATCACCCGGTTGGCAACCTGACGCGCAAAGCCCATCTCATGAGTCACACAGAGCATGGTCATGCCTTCCTCAGCCAACTCGATCATCGTGTCGAGCACTTCCTTGATCATCTCTGGATCAAGCGCAGATGTCGGCTCATCAAACAGCATGATGCGCGGGCGCATGCACAAAGAGCGCGCAATCGCCACACGCTGCTGCTGACCACCCGAAAGCTGACCGGGGAACTTATCGGCCTGCTCTGGGATCTTCACCTTCTCAAGAAAATGCATCGCCGTTTCCTCAGCCTCAGCCTTCGGAATTTTGCGCACCCAGATCGGCGCCAGCGTACAATTCTCTAAAATCGACAGATGCGGGAAGAGATTAAAATGCTGAAAGCACATACCCACTTCCGAACGGATCTTGTCGATGTTCTTGAGGTCCGAGGACAGCAATGTGCCATCCACGGTAATCTCGCCCTGCTGGTGCTCCTCCAGCGCATTGATACAGCGGATCAGGGTCGATTTACCGGACCCGGAGGGCCCACAAATCACGATCCGCTCGCCGCGATTGACCGTCAGATCAATATCACGGAGCACATGGAACGACCCATACCACTTGTTCATATTGCGGATCGAAATCGCAACTTCGTCAGAGACTTGCATACGCGCAGCTTCAGCCATCGCTCAAACCTTTCTATCGGTGATCTGTCGCAAGGCGGCGTTCCAGCCACTGCGAATATTGTGAAATGCCGTAGCACACGACGAAGAACAGGAGTGAAGCAAACATGAACAGCTCCCAATAGACCCCATTCCACTCAGTTGAGGCGAGGATTGGGCCGCGAATAGCGCCAACCAAATCGAACATCGAAATCACGGAGACGAGCGTGGTATCTTTGAACAAGCCCACCGCGACGTTCACGATGCCAGGAATTGAGATCTTCAGCGCCTGTGGCAAAATGATAAGACGCATCGCTTGTGGGTAATCGAGCCCCAAGCTGTCCGCCGCCTCATATTGCCCTGTTGGCAAGGCCGCGAGACCACCTCGGATCACCTCCGCGATATAGGCCGCAGAGAACATGGTGATCATAATGATCACACGCAGGACCAAATCAATGTTGGATCCCGGCGGGAAGAAATAGGCCAGAACCACGTTCGCAACGAAGAGCAAAGTGATCAGCGGCACACCGCGAATGAACTCAATGAAGATCACCGAAATCCAACGGATGATCGGCAGTTTTGACTGTCGCCCAAGTGCGAGCGCAATGCCAAGCGGCAAGGACAGCGACACACAGACCACGCCAAGGATCATGTTGAGCATGAAGCCCCCCATATCCCGCGACGGCACCGCCTCAAGCATTGGCTCACCGCTGGTCAA
>CAZQMR010000080.1:7963-12533 GCA_964594465.1 uncultured Rhodobacterales bacterium | reverse complement strand
ACTTGCGCGTACAAGCTTTGGCCCTCGTCGCTGGCGAGGAATTCCATGAGCTGGATTGCTTCGGCTTTGTTGGGCGCGGATTGGGTGAGCGCCATGCCGGACAAGTTCACATGGGTGCCGCCGTCTTTGAAGGTCGGGAAGAGGATGCGCACGCTGTCGGCCCAGGGCTGCTGCTCCTCGTTGGTCATCATCAGGCCCATGTAATAGGTGTTGCCCACGGAGATGTCGCATTCGCCGGACCAAATCGCTTTGACTTGAGCGCGGTCGTTGCCTTGGGGGCGTCGCGCAAGGTTGGATTTCACGCCTTCGAGCCATGTTTTGGCGGCTGCCTCGCCGTAATTTGCGATCACCGCAGCGGTCAGGCCGAGGTTGTAGGCGTGAGTGCCTGAGCGGGTGCAAATGCGGTCTTTGAATTTGGGGTCTGCGAGATCGTCATAAGTGGTCAATTCGCCCTCCGCCACGCGGTCTTTGGAGGCATAGACAACCCGCGCACGAGATGTGAGGCCGAACCAATGGCCGTCTGGGTCGCGCAGCTCGGCGGGGATTTGTGCAGACAGGGTCTCGTTCACGACGGGTTGGGTGACGCCTGCTTTGACTGCGCCGGTGAGGCGGCCAATGTCCGTTGTGAAGATCAAATCAGCGGGGGAGCGCTTGCCCTCGGCCTTGAGCCGCTCAACCAAGCCTTTGTTGATGAAGACGACGTTTACTTTTATGCCGCTTTGCGCGGTGAAAGCGTCAAAGAGTGGCTTTACCAATTCTGGCTGGCGGTAGGAGTAAATGTTGACGTCAGCAAGGGCGGCGGTTGCGCCCATGAGGCTGGCTGTGAGGCCGAGGGCGATAGATTTGATCATTGGAATCTCTCTTTGATTGCGCTTTTGATGCGACTCGGAGTACCTGACTATTTTTGTCGGATCAATACCTGATTGTTTAACTCTGGTATTTAATTTGCCTCGCGCGGATGTTGATGCGGATGAAGGCCGCGATGAAGATGGCCGTTAGAATGAGGATGATTGTGGGGGCCGGGGCGCTGTTGATGAAGAAGCTCAGATACACGCCTGCAAGGCCCGCAAAGAGCGTGACCGCGACAGCGATGGGCAACATGCGCTCAAAGCGGTTGGTGATCAGGAAGGCGATAGCGCCCGGTGCGATCAGCAGGCCGATGGAGAGGATGATGCCCACGGCGGAGAGGGTGGCGACGATTGTGAGGGAGATCAGCGCGAGCAGGCCATAGTGGAGCCAGCCGGTGCGCAGGCCCACGGCTTGGGCTTGGATCGGGTCAAAGGCGTGGAGCATCAGGTCGCGGCGTTTGGCGATGATGCAGATGGCGACAAAGGCGGCGATAAGGGCGGCGGTGAGCAGATCGGTGCCGGAGACGCCGAGCATGTTGCCAAAGAGGATGTGATCGAGATGCACATCGGTGCTGATCTTGGTGTAGAGCACGAGGCCAAAGCCGAACATGCCCGAAAAGACGATGCCCATGACCGTGTCTTGCTTTACGCGGCTGTGCTCAGACAAAAAGCCAGTGGCAAGCGCGCAGATCATACCAGCGCAAAACGCGCCAATGATGAGCGGGATGTTGAGGATATAGGCGAGGATGACGCCGGGCAAAACCGCGTGGCTGATCGCATCCCCCATCAGGGACCAGCCTTTGAGCACCAAGTAGCAAGAGAGCAGCGAGGTGGGCACGGCGATGATCGCCATGATCAAGAACGCGTTGTTCATGAAGGCGAATTGGAACGGAAACAGCAGGGCGTCGATCATGGGGCGCTCAGGGCGGCGGCGGCGCGGCGGCGGGCGGCCAAGTAGCCGTGTTTGGGGGCCAAGAAAAAGGCGATGAGGAAGATCAGGGTTTGCAGGCTGACGATGAGCCCGCCGGTTGCGCCGTCAAAGAAGAAGCTGAGATAGGCGCCGACAAAACTGGTGGTCGCCCCGATGGCGACGCTGAGGGCAAGGAGGCGCGGGAAGCGGTCGGTCAACAGATAGGCGGTGGCGCCGGGGGTGACGACCATGGCGATCACAAGGAACGCGCCAACGGTTTGGAGCGCTGCGACGCAGGAGGCGGAGAGCAGCGTGAAGAAGATCACACGCAAGAGGTCGGGGTTGAGGCCGATGGAGCGGGCGTGGTTTTCATCAAAGAACACGACCATGAGGTCTTTCCACTTGGCTAGAAGGACCGCGAGGGTGATGAAGCCGATGAGCGCGAGCTGGAGCGTGTCGCCCGGTGTGATGGCGAGGATGTTGCCCATGGTGATGGTCTGCACGCTCACGGAGGTGGGCGAGAGGGAGACCATGAAAAGGCCGAGGCCAAAGAATGACGTGAAGATGAGGCCGATGATGGTATCTTCTTTGAGGCCGGAGCGCTGGTTGAGAAAGAGCATGGCGCCTGCCGCGAGGCCCCCTGCGGCGAAGGCCCCGAGCGCGAAGGGCAGGCCGAGCATGTAGGCTCCGGCGACGCCCGGTACGATGGAGTGGGAGAGCGCGTCGCCGATCAGGGACCAGCCTTTGAGCATGAGATAGGCGGAGAGGAAGGCGCAGATTGCCCCGACCAAGGCGCTGACCCACATCGCGTTGAACATGTAGGAATAGGTGAAGGGGAGGAGCAGGGTTTCAATCATCCGCAGCTTCTTTCCGGGGGCCATGATCATAAAGCACGAAGGGGCGCTCATCATCAGTGATGACATGGACGCGGCGCTGGTCGTCGTCGTCATGAAGGTCTGAGCCGCCAAGCACGAAATGACGCAGCACGCCGCCAAAGGCCCGCTCGAGATTTTCGCGGGTGAAGGTGGTGACGGTGGGGCCAAAGGCGAGGATTGTCTCTTTGACCAGCACGGTGCGGTCACAGAATTCAGGTACAGAGCCGAGATTATGGGTCGAGACCAGCATCACCCGGCCCTCATCGCGCATCTCGCGCAAGAGGGCGATGATCGCGTCTTCGGTTTGCACATCAACGCCGGTGAAGGGCTCATCGAGCAGGATGACTTTGCCTTCTTGAGCCAGCGCGCGGGCCAGAAACACGCGCTTGCGCTGGCCGCCGGAGAGTTCACCGATTTGGCGGTGGCGGAAATCAACCATGTTGACCCGCTCAAGGGCCGAGGTGACGGCGGCGTGGTCAGCCTTTTTGGGCCGGCGGAAAAAGCCCATATGGCCGTAGCGGCCCATCATCACCACGTCCTCGACCAAAACAGGGAAGGTCCAATCGACCTCCTCAGCTTGGGGGACATAGGCGACGATGTTTTGGCGCAGCGCGTCCTTGACGGGCTGGCCGAGCACTTTGATGTCGCCCCGCGCAGTTGGCACGAAGCCCATGATCGCCTTGAACAGCGTCGACTTGCCCGCGCCATTCACGCCCACAAGCGCTGTGATGGTGCCAGCAGGAATGTCAAAGCTGGCATTGCGCAGCGCCGTGTGGCCGTTGCGGTAGGTGACCGTCACATCGCTGGCCTCAATGCCGGGCAATGTGGTCACGGGGCTCATTTTGTAAGGCCGTCGACGATGGTTTGCGAGGTGACGCGCAACAGGTCGAGATAGGTTGGCACAGGGCCGTCGGCCTTGGTGAGGCTGTCGACATATAGCACGCCAGCGTATGTAGCGCCGGTTTCGCGGGCGACTTGCTTGGCCGGGGCTTGGGAGACTGTGCTTTCGCAGAACACGGCTGGGATGTCGTTTGCGCGCACGCCGTCGATGACCTTGCGCACCTGCTGAGGCGTGCCTTGGGCATCTGCGTTGATGGGCCAGAGGTAGAGCTCTTTCATCTCAAAATCACGCGCCAAATAGCTGAACGCACCCTCACAGCTTACCAGCCAGCGCTTTTCGGCAGGCACGGCAAGCACGGCGTCGCGCAGGGGCGCAATCGCTTCCTTGATTTGTTGCTTATAGGCATCAGCATTGTCAGTGTAGATCGCGGCATTATCTGGGTCATGGGTCGCGAATGCATCGCGGATATTGTCGACATAGATCAGCGCGCTGGTGAGCGACATCCAGGCATGGGGGTTGGGCTTGCCGTTATACTCACCAGAGGTGATGCTCATGGGCGCAATGCCGTCGCTGAGCGTGGCAGAAGGCGTGTCGCGCAGATTGGCAAAGAATTGTTCGAACCACAGCTCAAGATTGAGACCATTCCACAGAATCAGATCAGCGCCTTGCGCGCGAATGATATCGCGCGGGGTAGGCTGGTAGCCGTGGATCTCTGCACCGGCTTTGGTGATGCTTTCAACGGTGGCCGCATCACCCGCCACGTTGCGCGCCATGTCTGCGATCACGGTAAAGGTGGTGACGGCTTTGAACTTATCCGCAGCGGCTGAACCGGTTGCGAATAAAACAGCACAAATAGCACTTTGCAAAATTACCGGGATTTTCATGTCTTCAAGCGCTTTCAAGTTGGGGTGTGGCTGCTTTTGAATGATTATGAGAATTATTCGCAACTGTAAAGTACCGCCACAATTCTGAACACGCCGTTTCGCACCAAAGTGAAACAGTTATGGATGAATTTATTGTGAAATCGCAGAATTCTGCAGTCCGTGCGGCAAATCTGATGCAGGGCTGAAGCATACAATCAGAGGGTTTTTAGATT
>CAZQMR010000080.1:0-7863 GCA_964594465.1 uncultured Rhodobacterales bacterium | reverse complement strand
CCGTGCGGCAAATCTGATGCAGGGCTGAAGCATACAATCAGAGGGTTTTTAGATTTTTTCGCTCTGCGCATGCGATTGGAAAAACTTATATGAATCAAACATTTGTGATGGAGATGTGTAAGGGCAGTTGGAAATTTGGCGGCAAATTATTGAGACTTTTGCTGCTCAAAAATGCTGAGTCACTGCCGGTTTGTGCATTCTGAGCCAGATTATTCAGCATTATTGCACGATCTTACGCTAAATTTTACCGATCTGCCCAGTTTCTGCCCCATTTCAAAGCGAAACACTGTCTTGCGAGCAGGGGATGTGTCTGTGAAGCGTAACGAGTGTTTAGTGCCCCTGCTCGTGCTTGTGATAGTGTAAAGAGTGTGAGCGTGTGTTGCTCAAGTACCATTTTTTGAAAACCCCGCAGCGATTGGTCCCGTTGCGGGGTTTCATCGTTTCTGAGGGAAGTTTTTTGAGGGCGAAAATCTGACCGATTGCCAGTTTATTACTGTTATTCAGTTGTTTAGTGTGATTTTTGCACACGTCAAAAGTGTATCGCAGCCCCGCGAATGAAGCCGATCCTAGAGCATAATCTAGTCGCCAGCAAAGGCCGGGCTTTCATTTTTGCGATTTGCGCACTAGGGAGTGGGGCCAAGTGATTACGAGGACCTCGCGCATGTCAAAACCACGCTCCTTTCAAGAGATTCTGATTCGTCTTCAGGCCTATTGGGCGTCAAAAGGCTGTGCGATTCTCCAGCCCTACGACATGGAAGTGGGCGCGGGAACGTTTCATCCGGCCACAACCCTGCGCTCTTTGGGCAACACGCCCTGGTCTGCGGCCTATGCCCAGCCCTCGCGCCGCCCCACGGATGGGCGTTATGGCGACAGCCCGAACCGCTGGCAGCACTATTATCAGTATCAGGTGATCATCAAACCATCGCCGCCGGATTTGCAGGCTTTGTATCTCGGCTCGCTTGAGGCAATCGGGATTGATGCGGAAATCCACGACATCCGCTTTGTGGAAGATGACTGGGAAAGCCCGACGCTGGGCGCTTGGGGCCTTGGCTGGGAAGTTTGGTGTGACGGGATGGAAGTCAGCCAGTTCACCTATTTTCAGCAGGTTGGCGGGCATGACTGCAAACCGGTTTCGGGCGAGCTAACCTATGGCTTGGAGCGCTTGGCAATGTATGTGCTGGATGTGGAGGATGGCAACGAGATGCCGTTCAACGACCCTGACGCGCCGATCCCGCTGACATATGGCGATGTGTTTCGCGAGGCCGAGGCGCAATATGCCCGCTGGAATTTTGACGTGGCCGATACCGAAATGCTGACGCGGCATTTTGAGGATGCGGAGAAGGAATGCCAAGCGATCTTGGCCCAGCCCCATGACGACCCCAAGACGGGGCGGCGCATTGTGATGGCGCAACCGGCTTACGACCAGTGCATCAAGGCCTCGCATCTGTTCAACCTGCTCGACGCGCGTGGAGTGATTTCTGTGACAGAGCGGCAGGCTTATATCGGGCGCGTGCGCACGCTGGCCAAGATGTGCGCGGATGCGTTTGTTGAGACTGAGGCTGGTGGGTTTGAGGTGGCGGGGTGAGAGTATTCTTCACGACGGTTGTCGCCTTAATTTTTGCTGGAGCAGTTCACGCCAATGCAAGGATGAAGTGCGATGAGGTCGATGTCCTCAGGCCGGAAAGTGGCTATCTTACGTTAGCCGAAATCCTACCTCGCGGTTTGATGGAACTGACGGAAGTTTCCAATGCACGAGTTTGTTACACGCCTGTCGGCCCGTTATTTTCTCGGGATGTTTGGTACTGCAGCGGAATAACCGAAGGCTCAATTAGTAGTTTGCAAGTTTGGTTGTCACGCGTTGGGTATGAAGAATTGAATAGAAATCAGTCGCGGGCCGAAAATTATCGACAGTGGCTCGACGATACGCAGGGGAAGGCGATGTTGAGATTAATTGACACGGAACTTTATGAAGAAGCTAGCTTGGTTGTTCTCGATAAACCGACAAGAAATGTTTGTGTTCGCCACTTAGTAGTGACGAACTCCTGATGAACGGCCGCCTCTTCATAACCCTCCTCCTTGGTTTCGCCCTCCTCTTTGGCGGGGCTCTCTATTACTTCCAGAACCACGCCTATTATCAGACGGTTGAGGGCTTGGAAGAGGTCAATCTGTGGGGCGATCCGTTTCCGGTGTCGGATTATCGCGGGATTGATGCGGCGACGTCTCCGCTCAAGCTGCGCGCCTGTTTTACCGCCGGTTGGGACTATATCGAGACCACGGATGACAAGGAAAAGGCCGAGCCGTTGACAGCGCCCGCTTGGTTTGACTGCTTTGATGCGGAAAGCATCGCCAAGGATATTGAGGCGGACAAGGCCTCGGCCATGCGAGTCGGTGAGAATGAGCCCGATGGTTTTGACACTTATATCGCCCATTACCCGGATGGCCGGGTCTATATGTGGCGTCAACTTAATGCGAAATATGCGGAACAGTAACGTGCATGCAATTTCGCCTAATGAAAATTTATCCATTTTCGCGTTCGAGCCAACGGCGAGAGGCAGCGAAGAATGGATGCACTACCAAATTGGATGCGCGATATGCCTGATCTTCTGATTGAACTTTTCAGCGAGGAAATCCCGGCGCGGATGCAGGCCAAGGCCTCTGACGATCTTAAAAAGCTGGTGACAAACGGGCTGGTTGAGGCGGGGCTGACCTATGCCTCAGCGGCGGCTTTTGCGACGCCGCGGCGCTTGGCGCTGTCGGTTGAAGGCCTGCTGGCCAACAGCCCGACCCTGAAAGAAGAGCGCAAAGGGCCGCGCACGGATGCGCCGGAAAAGGCGCTTGAAGGGTTTTTGCGCGCGACTGGCTTGAGCAAAGATCAGCTTGAGGTGCGCGATGACAAGAAGGGTCAGGTCTATTTTGCGTTGATCGAAAAGACCGGGCGGCCTGCGGCGGAAATCGTTGCTGAGGTGCTTGAGGCGACGATCCGCAGTTTTCCATGGCCCAAATCGATGCGCTGGGGCGCGGGGCCTTTGCGCTGGGTGCGGCCTTTGCATTCGATCCTTTGCATTTTGAGCGACGAAGAAGGGGCAACCGTCGTGCCCATGGATGTGGATGGCATCCTTTCGGGCGACACAACCGAAGGGCATCGCTTTATGGCGCCGGGGCGTTTTGCAGTGACAGGTTTTGAGGATTACGCGGCCAAGCTTGAGGCCCATAAGGTCGTGCTGGATCCGGCGGAGCGCGCGCGGCGCATTGAGGCGGACGCAGAGACGCTGGCCTTTGCGCGCGGCGTTGAGGTTGTGGCCGATGCGGGGCTGTTGGCGGAAGTAGCCGGGCTGGTGGAATGGCCGGTGGCGCTGTTGGGCGATATTGGCGAGGAATTCCTCGATCTGCCGCCAGAAGTGCTGCAAAGCTCGATGAAAGAGCATCAGAAGTTCTTCTCTGTGCACAATCCCAAGACGGGCCGCATTGAGCATTATGTGACCGTGGCCAATCGCGAAACGGCAGATAATGGCGCGACCATTCTGGCGGGGAATGGCAAGGTTTTGGCGGCGCGTCTGGCGGACGGAAAGTTCTTTTGGGACAATGACTTGCGCGTAGCAGGGGCAGGCGGGCAGGCATGGCTGGATAAGCTGAGTAATGTCACCTTCCACAACAAGCTTGGCACGGTTGCGGATCAGGTGGATCGGATTGCTGCCCTTTCAGCGGAGATCGCGCCTCTGGTGGGTGCGGATGCAGCTGTGGCCGAAAAGGCGGCGCGGTTTGCCAAGGCTGATCTAAGTTCTGAGATGGTTTATGAATTCCCTGAGCTGCAAGGCATCATGGGGCGCTACTACGCTGAAAAGGCTGGGCTTTCTGATGAGATCGCTGCGGTGGCTGAGGAGCATTACTCGCCGCTTGGCCCAAGCGATGACGTGCCGAGTGCGCCGGTTTCGGTGGCAGTGGCGCTGGCAGAAAAGATCGACCGGCTGACTGGGTTTTGGGCGATTGATGAGAAGCCTACAGGCTCGAAGGATCCGTTTGCGCTACGGCGTGCAGCACTTGGCGTGATCCGTTTGATTCTGGAAAATAACTCGCGCTTCTCGCTGGAAAGCGTGCTTGGTAAGGGCCATGCGGGCGCTGATCTGGCGGATTTGATGTCGTTCTTCACGGATCGCCTCAAAGTGCATCTGCGCGGTGAAGGTGTGCGTCATGATGTGATGGACGCAGCCTATGCGCTGGGCGGGCAGGACGATTTGGTGTTGTTGGTCAATCGCGTGAAAGCGTTGCAAGAGTTCCTTGGCTCCGATGATGGGGCTAATTTGGTGCAGGGCTATAAGCGGGCCAATAACATTTTGTCGGCGGAAGAAAAGAAGGACGGGGTGTCCTATGAGTTGGAGCCGGAGCTGAAATTTGCCGAGGATGACGCAGAAAAGGCGCTGTTTAAGGCCCTTGATGAGGCGGATGCCAGTTTGGGCAATAGCCTGAAATCTGAGGATTTCGGCACGGCCATGAGCGGATTGGCAACGCTGCGCGCACCCATTGATGGCTTTTTCGATCAGGTGCAGGTCAATGTCGACAACCAGATCGTGCGCCGCAATCGGCTGTGCCTGCTGGGGCGCATTCGCGATGTGATGCATAAGGTCGCGATATTCTCCGAAATCGAAGGCTAAACGCAGCGGACGCTTGGTCACAAAAACTTAACAATTGAACCGCTAGACTTTCTGTCTATGGTGCGGTGCAACGTAGATTGTTAGGGACGCTGTGGTGCGCGCAACTATCCTCTCTGCCGAAGGTGTTGAGCCGACGGACAAGACGCTTTATGGCGACCGGGCAACGCGGCATGCAGAGCTTGCGGCGCTTGATGTGCCGTTGCGCCGATCTTTGTGCCTCACGGCGGCACAAGCCGCTGATATTGCAGCAGGAAAACCATCCAAGGCGGTGAAGCATTTCCTCAAAGATCTGCCTGAAGATGCTACTTTGATTTTGCGCGGAAGCCCACAGGACAATGCCTGGGGCGGGCCGCCGAGCTTCTTGCATCTGGGTCTCACTCCAAAACGTCTGGCAGCTCTCATCAAACGTATCGGTGAGCGGAACGCGCGGCGTGCGGAAACTGATTTTGTGCGCAATTTTGCTAGTTTTGTAGGGGGGATGGAGCTGGAGTCCGCATGGACCGAAGGTGAAGTTGCCACTCAAGAGACGCTCACAGAGATTTCAGACGCCTATGCCAAAGAGCTTGAAGCTATGCTGCCAACTGATCCAGAGGCGCAAATAATTGCGGCGATCACAGCGATGTTGCGCGACTGGAATTCGGTCACAGCAAAGATTTTGCGTCAAACGCGCGGCGCGCCAGAAGATGCCGGTTTGCCGCTGATTTTGCAGGAAATGACCTATCCAACAGATGGGTTCGCATCCGTTCAGTTTGTGAAAGAGGCAACCGGGTATCCGGCGTTGGTTGGCAATTTCAGCGTGGTGGGGGAGGCGGAGCGCCAGCCGCTTGAAACTTTGCTTGCTCTCAATTCAGATATCGAGCCGCAGCTCAAGGCCATCAATCAAAAGCTCTGTAAGGGTCTGAAAGACGCATTTTTGGTCGATGTTGTGGCAGAGAATGGCAAGCTTTTTGTCGCCGATGCCCAACTTGCGCGACGTTCATCGCGTGCGGCGGTGCGCATCGTGGTGGATTTGGTGAAGTCGGGTGCGCTCAGCAAGAACGAGGCTTTGCTGCGCATTGAGCCACGCTCGCTGGTGACGCATCTGCATCCTCAACTGGAGGCCGGTGCGAAGCGGGACATTATTGCAGCAGGTCTGCCGGCATCGCCCGGTGCGGCCTCTGGTCGGATCGTTTTTTCGCCGCAAGAGGCGCTGAAACTGGCCGCCCAAGAGCTTGATTGCATCCTTGTGCGCCCTGAAACGACACCTGAGGATATTCGTGGAATGCACTCCGCCGCGGGCGTTTTGACCATTCATGGCGGCATGACCAGCCACGCGGCGGTGATTGCCCGTGGTCTTGGCATTCCTTGTGTGGTTGGCGCCGGGGATTTGCGCATTGATGCGGAGCGTCGCGAACTGGTCACAGCGGATGGACGAATATTTGGCGAAGGGGTCGAGATCACGCTGGATGGCACAGAAGGGCAGGTCATGTCCGGCACGGCCAAGATGATTCAGGCAGAGGTCACAGGATCCCTCGGCGATTTGCTCAACTGGGCTGATGAAGTGCGCACGATTGGCGTGCGCGCCAACGCTGACACACCGACAGAGGCGCGACAGGCGCGAGACTTCTGGGCGGATGGATTGGGGCTGTGCCGCTCTGAGCATATGTTCTTTGCGGAAAACCGCATTAATGTGATGCGCAAGATGATCCTGACGGATGAGCCGGACGTGCGCAAGGCGGCCCTTGAGAGCTTGTTGCCGATGCAACGAAATGATTTCATTGAGCTTTTTGAGATCATGGTGGGTAAATCGGTGACCATTCGTTTGCTTGACCAGCCGTTGCATGAGTTTTTGCCCAGCGACGAAGATGGTCTAGCAGCGCTTGCGGTTGAGATGGGATTGCCGCTGGCGCAAGTGCGTGCGCGGGTGCGGGATCTGGCGGAAGTGAACCCGATGCTGGGCTCGCGCGGGGTGCGGCTTGGAATTGTGCTGCCCGAAATCTACGAAATGCAGGTTCGCGCGATTTTTGAGGCGGCGGCGCATGTCAATTCTACGGGCGGTGCGCCTGTTGTGCCCGAAATCATGGTGCCGCTGATTTCGGCCAATCGCGAAGTGGAGCTTGTCAAAGCTTCAATAGACGCGACAGCCGCGAGCGTTGCTGAGGATCTTGGCGGGCTGCCCGATTACCATTTCGGCATCATGGTTGAGACGCCCCGCGCAGCCTTGCGTGCTGGCGATTTGGCCGAAAACTGCGCGTTTCTGAGCTTTGGTACCAATGACCTGACGCAAATGACCTATGGTCTGTCGCGCGATGATGCGGGCCGGTTTATGCGCGATTACGTCAACCGTGGCGTGTTCCCCGAAGACCCATTCTTGTCCCTTGATCTGGAGGGGGTTGGCGAGCTTTTGTTGATCGCAGGGCGCCGGGGACGGGACAAGAAAAAGAACCTGATGTTGGGTCTGTGCGGTGAACATGGCGGAGATCCGGCGTCCGTGCGGTTCTGTAAGCTTGCCGGGTTTGACTATGTGTCTTGTTCACCCTACCGCGTGCCGATTGCACGGCTGGCGGCGGCGCAGGCAAGCATTTTGGTCGAAGACCCGGACACCGCGGCACAATGATCACATCGCTTGAGGAGTTAAAGCGCGGCGGAAAGGTCGGTCTTGCGCGGGCATTGACGCGCCTGGAAACGGCCCCTGATGCAGCAGATGTGACCTCGCTTTTGGATGCGGCCTATTGCGCGCCGAAGGGAAAAAGCCTTGGCCTGACGGGGCCGCCGGGGGTGGGTAAGTCGACGCTGACAAATGTGTTGATCCGCAGCTTTCGTGCATCTGGCAAAACGGTGGGTGTGATCGCGATTGATCCATCCTCGGCGCGGACCCAAGGTGCGTTGCTCGGAGACAGGACACGTATCGAAACGGACCCGGAGGATACCGGCGTCTTTCTGCGCTCGATGGCCGCACGTGACCGGCTCGGCGGGGTGGCGGATATCACCTATCCCGCAATGATCTTGATGCGTGCGCTTTTCGATCTTGTGGTGATTGAAACGGTTGGTGTCGGGCAATCGGAAATGGAAGTGGCAGCCCTTGCAGATGCGACCGTTTTTTGTGCGCAACCGGGGTCTGGCGATGCGCTCCAATTCATGAAGGCGGGGATCATGGAGGTGCCCGATCTTGTGCTGGTAACCAAGGGCGATATGGGACATGTGGCGCGGCGTGCGGCGGCAGACATCAAAGGAG
>CAZQMR010000079.1:0-12936 GCA_964594465.1 uncultured Rhodobacterales bacterium | reverse complement strand
CAAAGCTATCGTCTTGATCCGTAAGGACAAACTCTTCGATTTCGGTGAAATCAGCGGTGTCGCCGCCACTTGCAATGGTCCCGGCTTCGTCGCCACCCAAAATGACTGTCGCTGCCCCGGTGAGGGCCGCCCCGGTGAGGGTGTCTGCGTCCGTACCGCCTTCGCCGCCGGTGATGGTGTCGGAGTCAAAGCTGTCCTCAACACCGATCAAGTCAGCGTCATTGCCGCCGCTCAGCTGATCCGCGCCGCCGGTGCCAATGATCGTATCTGATCCATCGCCCGCATTGACTGTCGCGCTGGCATTGCTGGCGCCACCGTCAAAACTGTCGCCTTGATCCGTAAGATCGAACGTCTCGATCTGAGAGAACCCGGCTGTGTCCACACCATCGGTGATGGTGCCAAGCTCATCGCCTGTCAGGTCAACAGTTACGCCCGAGGTGATCGCAGTGCCGTCAAGCGTGTCATTATCCGTGCCGGCCTCGCCGCCCTCGATGGTGTCCGTGCCGAACCCGTCTTCAAGAATGATTTGATCGGTATCACTACCGCCGCGAATGCTGTCAGCACCCGTACCACCGGCCATGACATCCGCACCCAAACCACCGGAAATCGTGTCGCTGCCGCTGCCGGTGGTGACCGTGTCATCACCCGCACCTGCAAGCACTTCCGTTGAAGTTGTCGCGGCCGTGCCATCAAAAGTGTCGTCTTGCGCGGTTAGGCGGAAGTCTTCAATCTCGGTGAATTGCGCGGTGCTAACACCATCTGTCAGCGTCCCGGCTTCATCACCGGACATAACAACATTGACGCTGTTAGAGAGGTTGCTCGCATCCAATTCGTCATTGTCACTGCCAGCTTCACCGCCCTCTACGGTATCAATGCCAAAGCCATTGTTGAGCTGGATAACATCCTCATCCGCGCCGCCCAACAGACTGTCATTGTCTGGGCTGGCAAGGATCGTATCGTTGCCTGTGCCACCGTCAACTGTGTCACTGCCGAGTGATGGATCAATGAAGTCATCGCCTGCGCCTGCAACAACGTTGTCGTCCTGATCACCGAAATCTTCGACCGTGGTAAAGTGGATATCCGTGACTGTCAGGAACTGGCCGGCGACATCCCCGTTGTCATAGTCAATCACCAACTGGCTCACGGGTCCGGCAACCGTAATCAGTGCCGAACTTTCAGCATCCGTGGCGTTTTGGTTGCCTTGAGCAGCGGTGATTGTGTTCCCAGATACAGTGTCTGCACCGCTGGGCGTAATCAGCACAGGCGTTGCCGTTCCATCGGGGCCAATTGCCGTGACGGTCACAATATCCTGCCAAGACCCACTAAACGCATCAATTTCGTTGATGCGGAAGTTTATGTCCTGAACATAATCCTCTTTCGTGCTGCCTGTTGCTGCGGCAAAATCAATCGTGACGGTCGCTGTGTCACCAACAGGACCCACGCCAACCATTGTTGCCGCCGAGTTGTCACCATAGGGGCCTGCACCCTCATACTGATTGGTTGTGTCGATCTCAAATGTGGTGCCGCCGCCATCGTCAGAGTAGGCTACATCTACATCAATGCCGCCAATAGACGTTGACACGCCGCCAGTGATGTCAGTCCCGGCTGCCCCAAAATTGATCCAGCGAAAGACCTCTTCTGTAGGAGTGAAGCCAACAATATTGTCGCTGTTGTCGATTTGATCGCCGTCGGGATCACCGGTGTAACCTGTGTTGATGACATCATCGCCAGATGTGCCGCTGACAATCCCATCCGACGGGAATTCCTGAAAATCCGAATACGTGAAAACCGGCCCGGCAGTGGTCGCATTGGGATTTGAGTCGTATTCAATGATCTCGTAGTTGCGGCCAGGCACAAGGGGAAACTCTGACAACAAGTAGTCGCCGGCCGCCGCTCCATTTTCTACATCGAATTCGGCAATCTGAAATTGCTGACCAGTCACCGTGTCACGGACTGTCCAAACGGCCTCGGCATCTACATTTGAGCCGATCGAAGTGTTGCCTGCGACTGTGACATCAGCAGTCGCAGTTTCACCACCGCTGCTGTCGTCATCCAGTGTGTTTTCTTCGATACCTGCTTCGTTGTCGGTGATCGTCGCAACGCCAGATGCGAGCCCCGGACCTTCATAGATCGAGAAATCCCCAACCGTTGTTGAGAAAATCAACCCTGGATCAATTCCATAAAAGCGTAGTGTAGTAACTGCCAAACCGTGCCCCTCAGCCTTCCCTAATAAACGGTTAACTGATTAATTTTCAGAGCGCAATCGATTGAAGCAGGATGCTGGGATTGATCAGTTTAATGCTATTTTTGTTGGGATTTTCGCCACAGTTCCCGATTTTCGCTTAAGTTGTTTCAAATTAAAACAAAGCAACTGATAGCCCCATCTTGATGCCGTCTATTTGCATCAGCCGTAGGTGGCCGCAGTTTGTAAAAACACATCTGACGACAGGGAAAGTTGGTGCCCGCTGCCGGACTCGAACCGGCACGACCTAGGGTCGAGGGATTTTAAGTCCCTTGTGTCTACCAATTCCACCAAGCGGGCCCTGTTCCCGGTCTTACCCTGTCTTTGCGCAGGAGGGAAGTCAGGCTTTGAGTAAATCTTCTAGCGCGGCAGCCTCTGCCTTAACCACGCCTTCATCGGCGCCCTTAACCACAATGTTACAGCCCAGACTGCCCTCCAGATTGAACGGATAGCAGCCAATCGTCAGCTCCGGGTGGTTCTCAGCGAATTCGCGCAACGGTGTGGCGACCTGACCCTCAGGGCGATCGACGCGGAAGGTTTCAGAGATCAAAGGCTTGCCCGTTTCAATTCGGCCAAGCAAGCCATCCAACATCGCCTGAAAAATCTTCGGCACACCTGCCATGACATGCACATTTTCCATGCTAAATCCGGGCGCCTTGGAAATCGGGTTGTCAATCAGCACCGCTCCATCCGGGATGCGCGCCATACGCAACCGCGACGCATTCAAATCCACCTCCGGGTTCGCGTAATTGGTCGCCAAAATCGCTCGCGCATCCTCGCGCACATCAATCCCGACGCCAAAAGCTACCGCCACGCAATCAGCCGTAATGTCATCATGGGTCGGACCGATGCCGCCTGAGGTAAACACATGGGTATAACGCCCACGCAGCGCATTTACTGCGGCGACAATATCCTCCGCCTCATCAGAGACCACGCGCACTTCCTTTAGATCAACGCCCACCAGCGTTAGCTGACCCGCCAAATGATACATATTCGCATCGCGCGTGCGCCCCGAGAGGATTTCATCGCCAATAACCAGCATCGCCGCCGTCGGATTTGTCATGGTGTTCGCCTTGTGTCTGGTCCCGCTTCTCAATAGCTCTGAGCCATGAAATATGAAACCCCACTGATGCGCGGCACCTTACAGCGCCGTTACAAACGGTTCCTCTCGGACATCACCCTTGAAGATGGCCGCGAGATCGTGGCCCACTGCGCTAATCCCGGTGCCATGACCGGGCTGGCAGAGCCGGGCACGCGGGTCTGGGTCGAGCCTAATGACGATCCCAAGCGCAAACTGAAATACTCTTGGAAGCTTTGCGAATTGGAACAGGGGTTTGCCAATATCGACACCGGCTCCGCAAATGCACTGGTGCGCGAAGCCCTTGAGGCTGGCCAAATCCCCGAACTCACATCCTATCCAGACATCCGCGCCGAGGTGAAATACGGCGAGAACAGCCGCGTCGATTTTCTGCTGAGCGCACCAGACCGCCCGGACCTCTACCTCGAAGTCAAATCCGTCACGCTCAAACGCACTGGCAGCCTCGCTGAATTCCCAGACAGCAAAACCGCACGCGGCGCCAAACATTTGCGTGAACTCGTAAGCATGATAGCCGCAGGTCACCGCGCCGCACTTTTTTATGTTGTGAACCGCACGGACTGCTCAAAGGTCAGCGTCGCTGCAGATATCGACCCCGCCTATGCCCATGCTTTCAAAGTAGCGCAGGCCGCAGGTATTGACGTTTTGTGCTATGACACCGATATCAGCCCCAGCGGCATAACACTGCGCAATTCCTTGCCATTTCATGCGCTAGATTAATTCACAATAATCGGTTAAACAGCCCGCTAGACCGACCATTTTCAGGAGTTGCCACGTGGAAGGCAAGTCAAAGTCTCGTCTCAATCGGGACGGCATCGAAATTCATGACGAAGCCGATTTTGAAGGCATGCGCGCGGCTGGCAATCTGGCGGCCCGCACGCTTGATATGATCGCCGAGCATGTTGAGGTGGGCGTCACAACCGAACATCTTGACCAGTTGATCCATCAGTATTTCGCGGATCACGACGCGGTCCCGGCGACGCTGGGCTATCGCGGCTATCCCAAATCTTCCTGCATTTCGATCAATCACGTGGTCTGTCACGGCATTCCCTCGCCCGAGAAGCGTCTGAAGGACGGTGATATCCTCAACATCGATGTCACCTGCATTCTGGATGGCTGGTTTGGGGACAATTCGCGGATGTATGTCGCGGGCAAGCGTGGCCGCCGCGCGGAGCGTTTGATCGACATTACCCACGAGTCACTGATGCTGGGCATTGCTCAGGTCAAGCCAGGTAACACCTTTGGCGATATAGGCCACGCAATTCAAACCTATGCCGAGGGCCAGCGCTGCTCTGTTGTGCGCGATTTTTGCGGTCATGGGCTGGGCCGCGTGTTTCACTCAGCGCCAAATGTGCTGCACTACGGCAAAGCAGGCACTGGGCCAAAGCTTGAGCCGGGCATGTTCTTTACGATCGAGCCAATGATCAATCTGGGCCGTCGCGAAACCAAGGTTCTGGGCGATGACTGGACTGCTGTGACCAAAGACAAATCGCTCTCGGCCCAGTTTGAGCATTCCATTGGCGTGACGGAAGATGGATGCGAGATATTTACGCTCTCGCCTGCGGGGACGTTTCACCCGACTTGGTAGGGTCTGGATCGGTTAAGAGGGCAGGAGCCTCCGGCGGAAGTATTTTTTGGAAAATCGAAATGCCAAAAATCGAAATCATTAAGCGAAAATCTTAGACGCATTTACGACGCTTTAACCGGGTTTTGGTCAGTGTCGGCTCATGAACATTTCTGGATTCTCTGAGAGTATGCAGCCGGTCTTCGGCGGTGAGGGCATGCATGGGCATGTCGATCATCGCAAGCGGTTGCGCGAACGGTTGCTAAGCGGCAGCGAGGCGGCGATTGTCGATTACGAAATGCTGGAGCTGGTGCTGTTTCGCGCCATTCCTAGGCGCGATGTAAAGCCATTGGCCAAAGCACTGTTGGAGGCTTTTGGCAGTTTCAGCGCCGTTTTGGCCGCTCCCATGCAGGCGCTGTGTCGCATCAAAGGTGTGGGGGAGAGCGTCGCCCTTGAACTAAAAGTGGTCGAGGCTGCGGCGCACCGCATGGGCCAAAGCCGCGTCATGGGGCGCGAGGTTGTGTCAAGCTGGGCTGCACTTTTAGAATACTGCACCATGACAATGGCCGAGCGCACGACGGAGCAGTTTCGCATCCTGTTTTTGGATCGCAAAAACGTGCTGATCGCTGACGAAGAACAATCGCGTGGCACAGTCGATCACGTGCCGGTTTACCCGCGCGAGGTGGTCAAGCGCGCGCTGGAACTCAACGCCTCTGCGCTGATCCTTGTCCATAATCACCCTTCAGGGGATCCAACCCCATCGCCCGATGATATTTCGATGACGCGAAGGATAGCCAATGCCGGTGAAGCATTGTCGATCACGTTGCATGATCATGTGATCGTTGCGCGGTCTGGCACGCTCAGTTTTCGAAGCGAAGGCTTATTGTGACGCCAATTCCTGCGGCCGCAGCCAAATCTCCACCCGACGATTGGCGGCTTGTCCATAAGCGGCATCGTCACATGCGATGGGGGCGGTTTCGCCATATCCCAAACTGATAGATGGCGTTGTTTGACGCTTTTGCGGCGTGAGCAGGGCCATCACCTGTTCTTCCACCAATGCGGCGCGCGCCTTTGACAATTCTCGGTTCTTATCGGCAGAGCCCAAGCTGTCGGTAAAACCTACAAAAACCAGCTCCCGATTTGAGAGATCACGACTGTTGATGTACCGGGCCAAGCGGACCGCATCTGCGCGCGCCTGCTGGTCAAGCGCATCAGAGCCCGCGCGGAAGCGAAAGGTTGGGCTCAGGCGATCCGCGTGCTCAAGCTCCCCAAGCAAGTCGCGCAATGCTGCACTCTCGTTGCGATCGGTGGTGTTGAGCATCGCCGTCACAAAACGCTGCCCCTGTCCATCCAGTGAAATCGAAGACACACGTTGGCCAAAGAACCCTGCATCCCCCACTGAGTCTTGTGCCGTCTCGCTGGCCAAATACTCCGTAAGGCGATTGCTGAGCGGGGTTGCATCCGCTGTTGCTTGATAGGCTACGATGCGCTGAATGAACGGATAAGCACCGGTTAAAACCGCAGCGCGGTTCGGCGTTGTCACGATCCCGCAAGCTCCGCGCACACCAATCGGTGTGGCACCGCGCAGGTTAGAATAGGTCGTCAGCCCAATTGCATAGCGATCCGCTGCCACGTAATCAGACACGGCTTGAGCCGACGGCAGGGTTTTTGCTGATGCGGCAAATTTCCCGGATTGCAGAAGGCTCGCAACAGGATTTTGCGGCAGCTTGGTCACAGCATCTGCAAGAATTGGACGGATAGGTGCATTGGGGCCGCCAAGGGTTGCCCAGTTTGCTATGCGCCCCGCAAAAACATCCAAAATCTGCTGCTGGCTCAGGACACGCACGGGATTTGTTGCTGCCACGACAAGGGTTGCCGCATCCAAGGCCACGATTTGCTGATGCTCAGGGTTGTCAAGCTGAGCCGCTTTGTTCGCGCGTGCAACAGTCACAACATCCGCAGTTGGTCGCTGCAATGACAGTGCCAAATCTGCGCGACCTTCAGAAATCGCTCCAAATGAAAATCCGGGTGCTTGCGGCAGGCTTGTAAAAGTCGTCTCAGGCCCATCACCGATCAGTCGCAACGCCAAGTTTCCATCGTCATCAAGGGTGCGAACAAGGGTCTGATCCTGCGCGGAGGCATATCCTTCCATTAAGAGCGGCAACAAACCGGGTGACAAATCCGCGCCAATGGACAGGGTCAGGCTCTGCTCGTCAGTTTTGCCTACAACCGTCGTCGGGCAATCAATGCCTTCGCAAACCACTTGGCTGGCATCCAAAACCATCTGCCCAAGGGAGGTGTCCAGAACATAGCGCGCGCCATCAAATTCAATCAATTTGCCCGAAACCGTTGCGCCACCGGCATGTGCTTTAAGCGAAATCGTAGGCGTGTCGGCAGAGGCAACTGTGGCTGAAAACAATGCGCAAACCAATGGCAGCCAGCGCAAAATGCGGGTCAGTTCTCTCATCACCGCTTCCGATTTTATTGAGTGTTAAGGGCAAGTGCCAACTGGGGCACAAGATTTTGGTCCGGCGATGCATCCACAAGCCGCTTACACGCCTTGGAAGACAGCTCATACGCGCGTGACGTCATTTCCTGACCGGGTTCGGCATGCAATGTCATAAACGAAACTGTGTCGTCGCATCCATGGCTGCGCGTAGAAATTGCAAGCGAAACATTTCCACCCGCCGTGGTTTTGCCGCCGGGCAAAGTGTAGATATCTGCGAATGTGTTGTCGCGAATTTCGATGCGGTCAAGATATCCGCCTGACGCTGTTGTGGCCGCAGTGTAATCACGTGGGTTTACCGGGTTCACATGTCCGCGGCTGCCGCGCTCGGCACCAAATTCAAACGCATGCAAACCGAGCTGCGCCTCGCCGCGCCAGATCAGCGCGACCCGGTGAAGACGTGACATCTCCGGCACATACTGAACAACCCGTGCGCCGGTTTCAGTGCCTTCAAAGCTCACAAGAAGTTCGGCTTCAA
This sequence comes from uncultured Rhodobacterales bacterium, assembly GCA_964594465.1. Lineage (GTDB taxonomy): Bacteria > Pseudomonadota > Alphaproteobacteria > Rhodobacterales > Rhodobacteraceae > CAZQMR01. The sequence continues at coordinate 5,050 of CAZQMR010000079.1, read as the reverse complement.
CATCAAAGGCAGGAATTTCGATTTCCGCCATGCCCCATTCGTTGGCATCCAGATCGTAAGCCAATCCTGCATGCTGAACACGCGCCATTTCACCTGCAAAGCAAGGGGCCTCTACAGACAAATGGATGATGCCGCCGGAACGCACTTGTGTGCGCAGTTCAACATCACAATCGCCGCGCAGCCGCGTCGCAGTTTGGGACGACAGGCCAAGTTGGCTCTGCGTTGTCGTTGTCACTGCGTCAGTCAGGGCAACAACGTCGGTAACGGCGTTAAATTTCAGCAATGGCTGGGTCGTGTCGATCATAGCGGTAACTTGGGTGTCACCCTCGTCGAACTTCGGAGCCAGCAATGGGGGTGCGACGACGATCGAATTATGTGCAAGTCGCGGTGCAACCTCGTCTAGCGCGGTAAATCTGGATAGCGAGTTCAGCTGCTCTTTTGGCAAATGCGGCTTGGATGCGTCCGCCACAGGACGATCATCGACAATTGCTTTGCTCGGCGCAGGCGTCTCAGTAGATTTTTTGACCACCCGCTTGATGCGTTTGATACGTGGCTTGGCTTGCTTTTGTGGCTTGGTATCGGCAGCGGCAAGTGTCAGCGCGTTGCCGCGAATGTTTAGCGCGACTTTCGCAGGCTCACAGGTTCCGTTTGTTTGCACACAATAGGTGAAGCTGACCGGGCCCGCACAATTCGCGCTGGCAGTGAAATTGATTGCATTTCCGATGGCTTCTGCTGTTCCACAAGACGGCGCATCTACGACTTCAAAAGCGGCGCCCTCCTGAAAATCATCGTTGGACAAGACATCAAGCTTCTGAGAATGGCCTGCGCGCATCACAAATGCGTCCGCAACAGCACCATCATAAACCTTCGGCGAGAATTGCTCCATCAGCCAACTCGAATTTTGAACGGAAACGCCAATCGCCACAGCGAACACGGCACCGGTCAGGACCGTCATCGTATGATCATCTGCGCTCATTATTTGGCTCCGGTTTCACATTCATTCGAAATTTCACACTAACGCGGTGCAGAATTGTTCCCAACCTTCCGGTTTGTCTGGGATCAAAGTTGCGGTGTTAGCGCAACAGAACTCAAGCACTCGTCAAAACGAAATCAACTGTCACAAGATTTAGCGTTCAATCGAGGCGAAATTGGGTCAATTTTTACGAGAAGTTTAGGGCAAAAGCAAAATCAAGGTAAACAACTGAAACAATCTGTAAAAATTGGGTAACCCAATGAATCTAAGCAAATTTTCCGAGTGATTGAGTGGTATTGCTTTTGCTCAATCTAAAGCTGAGGATTTTTCGTTCAACCCTAAGGTGAATATTTCCGCCAATTGAGGCCAAATTGCGATGCAACTGAGTGGTCTTTGCCACAATGTGATTCTTTTTAGCATCACCATTGCCTGTGCATATTTTGCATCTTGGGCGTTGGTCAGAATATTGTCGTCAAGCTGCCTTCACCATAGAGATTTGTTAACCTTACCCGTCTAACTCCCGACCCATCGCATCAACGGGTAGAGTTATGAAAGATCAAGTGTCGGACTTAGAAGTCATCGGTGAGGACAGCCGGCTCGATGTCTATGAAAGCGTATTTGCCCAGATCGAGGCTCTGCTTTATCGCTGTGAAAATGATGAAGATTACACAATGCGGTTTCTGACCGGGCAGGTCACAAAGATTTGCGGATATCGCAGGGATGAATTGCTCAATAGTCAATTGGTGTCTTGGAACGGCATCACGCATCCGGATGACTTGGAAAAAACTGTTGATGTGATCAATAGGGCCATTGAGAACAAGGAATCCTGGGATGTGGATTACCGCATCATCCGCCAAGATGAAACTCACGCATATGTGCGGGATCGCGGTTGCGGAATTTACGACGATGGCGAGCTTAAGTACTTACAGGGCTTGATCGTTGGTGCTGAGGCGGAGGTCGCATTGCGCGAAGAATCCGAAAAAGCCGCCAAAGAGGCATCGCGCGAAGCCAAAAACATCTCCACACTCGCCGAAGAAATCATGACCTCGCTCAGCAAACTTTCGATGCTCGCAGTCAATGCACGTATTGAGGCGGCACGCTCAGGCTCCGCTGGGCTTGGTTTTGCGGTCGTCGCCGAAGAGATGAGCGCACTTGCTCAGGAAAACGCAGTGTTCACCAAAAACCTAACGGATCAGGTTCAGTCCGGCTCGCGCCGTTCGCGACCCCGGCGATAAGGCGCAGCGGTCACCTTGATCCAACTTAGCCATTGCGCCTGCTCAGTATGATATGCCGAGGATCAGCTGACTTTGCCGTGGCAGCGCTTGTATTTTTCGCCAGAACCACACGGACAAGGCTCATTGCGCCCTGCATATACCCAACTTTCAGGATCCTTGGGGTCTACGCGCGCATTTGACCACAGACGCTCACCGCCCAAATCAGCCGTGCGCCCGCCTGCGAGGGCGGTTTCAATGCCAGCATCCGCAGCAGCCGCTGCAACAATGGACGCGGCTTCGGCGTTGGGGTCATCCCCTTGACCGGCCACAGCTTCTTCAGCTTCCTTGGCCGCCGCAATCGCCTGCATTTGCGCAACCATGCGCTCACGCTCTTCTTCGGTGACAACCTTCACATGTGCCAACTGCCCCGTCACTTCGGTGCGCAGCTTGGTCAACATGCCGTCAAACAGCGTAAACGCCTCGCTCTTATACTCGTTGAGCGGGTCGCGCTGGGCGTAGCCGCGCAAACCAACATTTGAGCGCAAGTGATCCAGTCGAAGAATATGCTCGCGCCAGTGCTGATCAATCGTTTGCAACAGCACCTGCTTTTCAATCTGACGCATGTTATCCGGCCCGTATTCCACGGCCTTTTGCGCCATCAGCTTGTCCGTCTCATCGCTTATGCGCTCGCGGATAATCTCATCATCCACGCCCTCTTCCTCGGCCCAAGCAATCACTGGCAAATCCGCACCAAAGTAACGGATCACTTCGCCATAAAGCTCCTGCGTCTGCCACTGATCCGCATAGGCTTTGGGCGGCATATGCTCAGCCACAAGATCATCAATCACCTCATGACGCATATCGCGCGTCACATCAGACAGATCTTGGGCCTCCATGATTTCGCGCCGCTGAGAGAAGATGACCTTACGCTGATCATTCATCACATCGTCAAATTTCAGCAGGTTCTTACGGATCTCAAAGTTGCGACCCTCCACCTTAGCCTGCGCCTTCTCCAGCGCTTTGTTGACCCAAGGGTGAATGATCGCTTCGCCGTCTTCCATGCCAAGCCGCGTCAGCATTTTGTCCAAACGATCAGACCCGAAAATCCGCATCAAATCATCTTCCAGCGAGAGGAAGAAAGACGTCCGCCCCGGATCGCCCTGCCGCCCAGACCGCCCGCGCAGCTGGTTATCAATGCGTCGGCTTTCATGGCGCTCAGTGGCCAGAACGTACAAGCCGCCCGCATCCAGCGCCTTTTGCTTTGCCGTCGCGATCTCAGTCGTGAACTTTTCCTTCAGCGCCGCCTCGTCAGCGGAACCATCCGCTTCCAATGCCTCAGCAATGCTGAAATCGACGTTGCCGCCAAGCTGAATATCCGTGCCACGACCGGCCATATTGGTCGCAATCGTCACCGCACCGGGCACACCGGCTTGCGCAATAATCGCGGCTTCGCGTTCGTGATGGCGGGCGTTCAGAACTTCATGCGGAATGTCGACTTTCTTCAGCTCAGCCGACAAAAACTCTGACTTTTCAATCGAGGTCGTGCCCACCAGCATCGGTTGGCCCTTTTCATGGGCGACCTTCACCGCTCGGACAATCGCTTCGTATTTCTCGCGCGCCGTGCGATAAACCTGATCATCTTCGTCTTTGCGCATGATCGGCCGGTTCGTAGGCACCTCAACCACGCCCAGCGAATAAATCTCCGCGAATTCCTCAGCCTCGGTCAGCGCCGTGCCAGTCATCCCCGCGAGCTTGTCGTAAAGACGGAAATAATTCTGGAACGTAACGGAGGCCAGCGTGACATTTTCAGGCTGAATATCGACCCCTTCTTTGGCCTCAATCGCTTGGTGCAAACCGTCTGAAAGGCGACGCCCATCCATCATCCGCCCGGTGAACTCGTCAACCAGCACCACCTGATTGTTGCGCACGATGTAGTCTTTGTCGAAGATGAACAGCTTATGCGCCCGCAGCGCTTGGTTCACGTGATGCACAAGCGAGGCGCTTTCCGGATCATAAAGCGTTGCCTCTTCTTCCAGAAATCCAGCCGAGCGCAAACGATGCTCAACGAAATCCGTGCCCTCTTCGGTCAGCGTCGCAGAGCGCGCCTTTTCGTCCATCTCATAATGCTCTTCTTCAAGCTCAGGGATGAACTTGTCGATAGCTGTATAAAGATCGGATTTGTCTTCTGAGGGACCAGAAATGATCAGCGGCGTGCGCGCTTCATCCACCAAAATGGAATCAACCTCATCCACAATCGCAAAATGATGCTCTCGCTGTGATAGTTGATCCAGCTCCGACTTCATATTGTCGCGCAAATAGTCAAAGCCAAGTTCGTTGTTGGTCGCGTAAGTTACATCCGCGCCATAGGCGTACTGTTTGGCGATCTCTTCCATACCCGGAACAACACAGCCCGTGGTCATGCCAAGCGCGTCGTAAACTTCCGCCATCCACTCAGCATCGCGCTGCGCAAGATAGTCATTCACGGTCACAACATGCACGCCCTTGCCCGTCAGCGCGTTCAGATAAACCGGCAAAGTCGCCATCAGGGTCTTACCCTCACCGGTCTTCATTTCCGAGATATTGCCGCGATGCAGGAAAATCCCGCCCATCAACTGCACATCAAAAGGCCGCAGCCCCAGCGCCCGCTTGGCAGCTTCGCGCGCATTGGCGAACGCCTCGGGCAGCAGATCGTCCAGCGTCTCGCCGTCCTGATACCGCTTCTTGAACTCTTCGGTCTTTTCTATAATCCCAGCATCAGACAGTGCCTCAAACTCAGGCTCCAGCGCGTTGATCTTCTCGACAAGAGGCCGCACGGATTTGACCATTCGGTCATTGGGGGTGCCGAAGATTTTCTTGGCCAGCT
>CAZQMR010000078.1:0-13046 GCA_964594465.1 uncultured Rhodobacterales bacterium | reverse complement strand
AACCCCGCCAATAACGTGCTGCTCTGGGGCGCACGGGGCATGGGCAAATCCTCACTCGTGAAAGCGGCCCATGCCAAAGCCCTCGAAACGCAACCGGGCAAGCTCAAGCTCATTGAACTGGCCCGCGAAGACATCCCATCTATTTCCCGCCTGCTCGGCAAATTGCGCGACGCTGCCGAGATGCGGTTTCTGCTCTTTTGCGATGACCTCAGCTTCGATCACGATGATAGCCACTACAAATCCTTGAAAGCGGTTCTGGACGGTGGCATCGAAGGTCGCCCGGCCAATGTGCTGTTTTACGCGACCTCAAACCGGCGCCACCTGATGCCCCGTGACATGATGGAAAACGAGCGCTCAACGGCGATCAATCCAGCCGAAGCGGTCGAGGAGAAAGTCTCGCTCTCAGATCGCTTTGGTCTCTGGCTTGGGTTCCATCCTTGTGATCAAGACGAGTATCTTGAGATGATCGCAGGTTATTGCAAAACGCTCGGCCTCAAGATCGACGACGAGACCTTGCGCGCGGAAGCCATCGAGTGGCAACAAACCCGCGGTGCCCGCAACGGCCGGGTCGCTTGGCAATATGTGACAGACCTCGCCGGTCGCCAGGGCGTCTCGCTCAGTTTCTGACGCTTCGAAAATGAAACCCGCTGGTCGCGGGTTGTTCCAATAAAGTGCATTTGGCGGCGTTGCGCGCTGAGTGGTTTGCGTTAGGGCTTTGTTAACAAACTGCATTAACAAATGAAAAACGGCGCGAAAGACGCATCGTCTTCGCACCGCTTTTGCACCGTGTTTGTGCAATTTTTCAGTTTGAAAAGTTAACGTGCTTTGAGGTAAATTTCCGGGTCGACCGGTTCAACCCCACGACGTACCTCAAAATGCAGCCTTGGCTTGCTGGCGCTGGCCACTACACCAACTTTCTGCCCGCGCTTCACTTTGTCGCCCTTTTGGACAGTGATGCCGTCAATATCGGTGTAAACCGTTATCAGTTCATCCACATGGCGGATCAACAAAATCTTCCCGTCCCGATCAAGCGAGGGCGAAACGAGCGCGACTTCACCGGCTTCAGCTGCGGATACAACCGCACCAGCTTTCGTTTGGAAATCAACGCCTTCGTTCTTGGCAGAGCCCCGTGACATCGAGAATCCCTTAACGATTTTGCCATCTACTGGCAAAGCCAGTTTGCGTTGAACGCCAACAGGCGTGCGGTCTTTGGCCAAATTCGGGCTGTCGGGCAGGCTCGCGACTTCAACATTCTTTGGCAAAGGCGCCTTCGCGCTTGGTGGGGCCGTCACGGCACTTGCTTGACCCGGATCATTGCTGCTCGGTTTGTCCTCAACCGGCGCCGATACCGGCACGATCAGCGTTCTGCCCGGTGCGACACTCAGATTGGCATCAAGCCCATTCCACGACGCCAGCGAGGTCACTGAAACATCGTAAAGCCGGGCGATCGAATAGGCAGTTTCCCCTGCTTCAACCGTGTGGCGCAAAGGGTCACCTGAAGCACTGACCCGCGCAGCGGTGTTGCTTTCTGGAGTGCGCTCCAATGCATCTTCGACCAAATCAGGTGACCATTTCTCACCTTCGCCAAGATTCGCGCCCTTAGGAAGGACTAACACTTCGCCTGCGCGAAGTTTGTAATTTTCCGGCAAGCCGTTCAATTTGCTCAGTGTTTTGGGGTCCACATCAACGCGCTCGCCGACACTTGCCAGCGTGTCTGCATCTCGCGCGACAACGACCGCATATGTTGGGTATTTGATAACACCCAGTGAATTGGCTTTGGGCCGGGCCAAGCTTGTTGGCGCATCTGCGCTTGGTGCAGTCGCGCCGCCAAACAGATTGCCAAGGTCAATACCGGTGCCGCCGCACCCGGAGACGGCCAGTCCAGCCACAAGGGCTGTCACCCGCCAAACATTGCGCACATGAGGATATGTCATACTGCTCTTCCATTTGCCTGTCGATCTGGATTCGGACATGCGTTGATGCTGCCCAATTCTCCAATTATTCGCGCACGTCTTGCGCCATTCCCTCAATGAGGGGGACGAAGCGCACGTCTCTGATTTCACTATAGTCCAATTCGTTACCGGATTTCACGACTTTTATGAGTTTTTGCACCGTATCGCTTTGACCAACTGGCAAAACCATCACGCCGTCCGGCGAAAGTTGGTCTAATAAGGCCCGCGGTGGGTCTTCTGCGGCGGCTGTCAAAAGGATGCGGTCAAAGGGGGCTTGTTCAAGTAAGCCTTGGGTTCCGTCCGAGGACAGAACCGTGACATTGCTCAAGCCGAGCTCATTGAAGAGCTGCGATGCGGTCCGCGCCAGCGGGCGGTGGCGTTCAAGCGTATAAACACGGCGGGCCAGCTTGGACAAGATCGCAGCCTGATAGCCAGACCCGGTGCCGATTTCGAGCACTTTGCACCGTTTGTTAAGATCAAGGGCTTGCGTCATCATACCGACTACAGAGGGTTGGCTAATTGTCTGACCGCAAGATATTGGCAGGGCTGTATCCTCATAGGCACGCTCTTGAAACAACCCCTCAACAAAGCGCTCGCGCGGGGTTTCTTCCATTGCGTTCAGAACCGCTGCATTGGTCACACCGCGTGATCTCAGCGCAAAGACGAAGCGCATTTTTAGTTCTGTGATCGCCTCTGACGTCATTAAAAACAGTGCCTTACGAGATTTTCTGGGCCAGGTCGTCTATATGGTCATGTGCGGTTAGATCAGCCCTGAGCGGTGTTATTGTTGTGTAGCCTTCATAACACTCGCGGGCATCTGTGCCCGGGTCAGAACTTGGATTGCCGGACTGATGGGTCAGCCAAAGATACCGGCGACGATTGGGGGCCACATGGGGTTCAACACCGAAGCTGGCAGAGCGGCGGCGCCCCTGAGCGGTAACCTTCACACCTTTAACAGCACTTGCGGGCAGGGGCGGGAAATTCACGTTATAGAAGGTCTGGTAATCCCCATCATGCCAAACCGCCTTGTCGAGCAATTGGCGGGCGACACCTGCGCCATGGGCTACTGCTGATTCAAACGGATCATCCAGTTCTACATTCTCCGGTCCATAATATTGTGACATGGCAATTGTTTTGAAGCCGTGAAGCGCGGCTTCCATCGAACCACCCACAGTGCCGGAATAGACCGTATCCTCAGCAACATTATGCCCTTTATTGACACCAGAGAGCACAAGATCGGGTGGACTATCCTTCAAAACATCAAACAGCCCGGCCAAAACACAATCTGCTGGTGATCCCGCAACGGCAAAGCGCCGTTCGTCCAACTGCTCAATGCGCATCGGGGTGACATAGGAAATGCAGTGGGACACACCTGATTGCTCGGACGCCGGTGCAACCACCCAAACCTCTCCGTCTGGACCCGCTAAATCTTGAGCGATCTTTTCCGCAACAATCAGGCCCGGGGCGATAATCCCGTCGTCATTAGTGATCAAAATCCGCATGCCTAAAGCCTTTGCTAAGTTCGGTTTGCTATTCCCTACCAAGTGGTGTTTTGGACCAAGGACGACGGCGCGTAAAGCCCTTCTGCCACGGTCTGAAAAGATGGTGGGCTTGGGAGCTTATAGTGCGAATTTTGAGAGCGATTGCCTATGCGTGGGGCATATCCTGCGCAAGCGGCGCGTCCGCCAACGAAGCGTTTGAGTTTTCGTTTCAACATGTCGGTGTCCCGGTGCCGGAGCGCACAGCTTTTCTGAGCCAGCAAGGGGCTCGGGTTCAACAAAGGCCCGGACGACATGTGTCGGTCGAATTCAATTTCAGTGCGAGCAGTCGTGAAAGCAAGGCGCAGCGCAATTTCGCCCAAATCGCTGAGTCGCGTGGTCTTGCGCAACCGCTCAAACTTGGTCAGGCGACACTTTCGCTTGTTGCGTCAATGGCTGTGCGGTTTAGGTTGAAGTTTTAACCGCACAGTCTTGTTTTTAAATCTATTTCGTAAGCACGCCTTCGGCGGTGACTTGGGTGTTCCCGCCCATATATGGCTGCAAAACAGGGGGAATGGACAGGCTACCATCCTCTTGCTGGTAGTTTTCAACCACCGCAATCAGGGCGCGGCCAACGGCCAAACCGGATCCATTGAGCGTATGCACGAACTCCAAATCGCCCGAGGTACGGCGCACGCGCGCCTTCATGCGGCGGGCCTGAAAGTCACCACAGACCGAACAGCTTGAGATCTCGCGATACGTATCCTGACCCGGCAACCAAACCTCGATGTCGTGGGTACGGCGCGCGCCAAAGCCCATGTCACCAGTGGCCAGAACCATCGTGCGATAGGGGATTTCTAGTTTTTGGAGGATCGCCTCGGCACAACCTGTCATGCGATCAAGCTCGGCACGACTATCCTCTGGCAAAGTGATCGAAACCATTTCGACCTTTTCGAACTGGTGTTGGCGCAACATACCAGCAGTGTCGCGCCCTGCAGAGCCAGCCTCGGAGCGGAAGCACTGGGAGAGGGCTGTCATGCGGCGGGGCAGGTCGGCCTCGTTGGCGATCTGATCTGCAGCGAGATTGGTCAGGGTGACCTCAGACGTTGGGATCAGCCACCAGCCATTGGTGGTCTGATAGCTGTCTTCGGCGAATTTGGGCAACTGCCCGGTGCCGATCATAGCTTCATCGCGCACCAGCACTGGGGTCCACATCTCTGTCAGCCCATGTTCTTCGATATGAGTGTCGAGCATGAATTGACCAAGCGCGCGGTGCAGCCGGATCATTGCCCCTTTGAGGACAACGAAGCGTGCGCCAGACAATTTGCCTGCGGCCTCGAAATCTAGGCCCTGAGCCGCGGCTGCAACCTCGTAATGTTCTTTCGGCTTGAACGAGAAGTTGCGCACATTGCCCCAGCGATGCATCTCAACATTGTCGTCTTCATCATCGCCAATTGGCACGTCTTCCATCGCCAAATTGTCGATGCCCATAAGAAGGTCGTTTAGACGCGCGTCTTCGGCTTTGGCCTCTTCTTCAAGCCGGGCAATTTCAGCCTTTTTGTCAGTGACCAAAGCGCGCAGGCGTTCAAATTCCGCCTCATCGCCCTTTGCTTTCGCGGCCCCCACGGCTTTGGAGGCCGTGTTGCGCTCAGCAAGTGCCGCTTCGGCTGCGGAAATACGAGAGCGACGTGCTGTGTCAATCGACAGAATGTCAGCCGACATTGGCGCTTTGCCACGGCGGGCCAAAGCTGCGTCAAATGCGTCAGGGTTTTCGCGGATCATGCGGATATCGTGCATCGGTCGCTCTCGTTTGCTTGGAAATTACGAGCGCCTTATGCACGATTAGCGATCCAGATTAAACCACTTAAACCACCTCATTTGGTGGCAGAAAGGCTAGTGCAATTGGATATTTTGGCCCCGCATGATCTGACACGGTTTGGGGCTTGCTCGGTGTGGGTGGTGCCGATTTCGAGTGTTCGTCTTTGAATTCGAATTCGTCCGCATTTTGCGGAACAGTTATTCTTACAAGTTTCATACCCAAAATCCTCGATCCGTTGACATGCTCCTAGGATCGAGGATTAAGGTTTAGAAAAGACTTATTTCATTTTCAATAACATGCTGATTTTAAATCGAATTTTACAGTCCAAAATCGGCTGCATTGGCTTCGATTTCAGCGGCGCTGTATCCATAAAATTTGATTTCAGCACCGTTTTCATAGGTGACTGTCGTGTGGTTGCTTTCGTCGATCGCTTCCCACTGCATACGCTTAGCGCCCCAAAGAATCATTTGGTCGCCTTCTGATGCGTCAAAATCTGAAATGCTGATTGTTTCATCCGCTTTCACCCGCCAGATGAATGTGTCCGCGTCGTTGTCGCCGCTGGCAATGTCGCCATCGCCCATAAGGAAACGGTCGTTACCGTCGCCGCCTTGCAAAACGTCGTTGCCCTCACCGCCATCCAGCCGGTCATTTCCTGTACCACCAAACAGCCTGTCATCACCCTGACCGCCGGATAACCTGTCGTTACCAGCATCGCCCCGTAAAAAATCGTTGCCCATGCCGCCAAAAATACGATCATTGCCGCCCCCCCCGGAAATGAAGTCGATCTGATTGCCGCCTGTTATATGGTCGTAAGTGTCGCCGCCAGAGATGAAGTTGATTTGATCTGAGTTACCGATGATTACAGGCATGGGGGGGGATTACCTTTACTTTTTAGCCACAGGGATTGTGACGCCGTTACGTGTTGTTTGTTAACCGTGGTCATAGCTTTGATCAAAATGCGGCGCTGAAGTGGCAACCTTGGTTGAATTGAGTTTGAATTCTGAAATTTCGCTTTTTTTTTGGATCTAGATTTGCAGGATTTGGACTTTTCAAAAAACCTGCGACTTGAAACCCGGCCAAAAGCCTGTATCTGCACTGCAAGGGATGGCGCGAAAGAGTCGGGTTGTCTTGCCAAGCTCAAGGCGGAGTTATAGGGTCCGCCAACTTGGAATTCGGGGCTGATCTGGAAGGACTACACATGTTTGCAACACCTGCTTATGCACAAGCTGCCGGGGGCGGCGCTGCTGGAGGGCTAGCCTCTTTCATTCCGATCATTTTGATCTTCGCGATTATGTATTTCCTGATGATCCGCCCACAGCAGAAAAAGATGAAAGAGCATCGCGCTATGGTTGAGGCGCTCTCACGCGGGGATAAGGTTGTGACCCAAGGCGGGTTGATTGGCAAAATCACCAAGGTCATGGAAGACAACGAAGTTGAGGTCGAGATCGCAAAGGACGTGAAAGTCCGCGTCGTGCAGTCCACCATCGTCAACGTCCTAAGCAAGACCGAACCGCGCGAAAGCTAATTTCGCGCCAACGCGCCTATCGGACAAAGGGTCCTCATCAATGCTAGACTTCCCACTGTGGAAAAAGATTGTGATCTGGGGTGTTTGTCTCCTCGGTCTCGTTCTTGCTGCACCCAATCTGAATTATGGAAATGTCGAAGCGCATAATGACGCGCTGATCGCTCAAGAGGCGGGGGAGACGTTTTCGCAAGACGATGTTGATCGCTGGCCCGGTTTCCTGCCTTCGGCTTTGGTCAATCTTGGGCTCGATCTGCGCGGTGGGGCGCATTTGCTAGCAGAAGTCGCTGTTGAGGACGCCTATGCTGCGCGTCTTGATGCGATGTGGCCGGGTGTTCGTGATGCGTTGCGTGAGGAAGATGCCATTGGCACGATCCGGCGCACAGATTCCGCTGCCGATGAACTGCGCGTGCGCATTGGCAATGCTGATGCAATGGCGACCGCCAAGGAATTGGCCGAGGGGCTATCGCAGCCTGTGTCGTCTCTTTCGGGTGCGATTGCGCGGGATATCGAGGTTGCCATTGAAGGCGACGAGTTGATCGTAACGCTTAGCGAGGCTGAGCGACGCGAGATGGATCGCCGTACAATGGAGCAAACGGTAGAAATCGTGCGCCGCCGTGTGGATGAGGCAGGCACGCGCGAGCCGACCATTCAGCGCCAGGGAACCGACCGCGTTCTTATTCAGGTGCCGGGACTGGGATCCGCTGAAGAGCTGAAAAGCCTGATCGGCAAGACCGCCAAGCTGACATTCCATCATGTGGAAGGCATTGCAGGCAGCATTGATGAGCGGGCAGGGGCGCGCAATGTGATTTTCCCTTCGCTCGACAATCCGAACGAATTTTTCCGCGTCAAGAAGTCGCCAACGATTTCGGGCGACGAACTTACGGATGCCCAACCTGCTTTTGACCAAAACGGTCAGCCAGCGGTGAATTTCCGCCTTAACCCATCGGGCGGGCGCAAGTTCGGCAAGTATACTGCGGATAACGTCGGCAACCTGTTTGCGATTGTTCTGGACAATGAAGTGCTGTCCGCGCCCCGCATTCAGTCCCATATCTCTGGCGGCTCCGGTATCATCACAGGCAATTTTACGGTTGAGTCTTCTACCGAGCTGGCAATTCTGCTGCGCGCTGGTGCGCTCCCGGCAAAGCTGACCTATCTCGAAGAGCGCACGATTGGCCCTGAGCTGGGGCAAGACAGTATCGAAGCAGGGCGCATTGCCTGCATCATCGCTTTTGCAGCAGTGCTGATTTTCATGGTCCTGAGCTACGGCCTGTTCGGGCTGTTTGCCGATATCGCACTCTTGATCAATGTCGCTCTCATATTCGGCCTGCTCTCAATCCTTGGTGCCACTCTAACACTGCCCGGCATCGCTGGGATCGTGCTGACCATCGGGATGGCGGTGGATGCCAATGTGCTGATCTTTGAGCGGATCCGCGAGGAACTCAAAACTGCCAAAGGCCCGGCGCGTGCGATTGAGCTTGGCTATGAAAAAGCCATTTCCGCGATTATTGACGCCAATATCACAACCTTCATCGCGGCAGTGATCCTGTTCACCATGGGCTCCGGCCCGGTGCGAGGCTTCTCTGTTACATTAGGCCTTGGCATCATGACCTCGGTCTTCACAGCCGTTTACGTGACCCGCCTGATGATCGTGATGTGGTATGAAAACCGCCGTCCAAAGACAATCGAAGTATAGGGACCAGATAGATGCGCCTCAAACTCGTCCCTGCTGAAACGCATGTTGATTTCTTCAGCAAATCCAAAGTCACGCTAGGCGCCTCGCTCCTTGCGATGCTTGCCTCGATCGTGATCTATTTCAGTTTCGGCTTGAACTACGGCATCGACTTTCGCGGCGGCACCTCGCTGATGGTCGAAACCGAGCAGCATGTCGCGGTGTCCGAATTTCGCGAAGCGCTGGGCACTGTCGATGTTGGTGATGTCTCGGTGACCGAGATTTCCTCTGCCACTGGAGGCGAGACCAATTCGGTTTTCATCCGCATTGAACAGGTCGATAATGACCCATCGGTTCAGAATGAGGCGATTGTTGAAGTCAAAGACACGCTGAGCGCGGCCATTCCGGGTGTGAAGTTTCTGGCGACAGAAAGCGTTGGTGCGAAAGTGTCCGGCGAGCTGGTGCAGGCCGGTATCATCGCCGTGGTGCTCGCGGTTGCGGCGGTGCTGTTCTACATCTGGTTGCGCTTTGAGTGGCAGTTTGCTGTGGGGGCGGTGGCCGCTCTTGTGCATGACGTGGTGCTGACGATTGGTGTTTTCTCGCTCATTGGGCTTGAGTTCAATCTCTCGATCATTGCTGCGATCCTGACCATCGTTGGCTACTCGCTCAATGACACGGTGGTTGTGTTTGACCGCGTGCGGGAGAATTTGCGAAAATACAAAACCCGTGCGCTGGAGGAGGTGCTGAACCTCTCCATCAACGAGACCCTCAACCGCACCGTCATGACCTCTGTGACCACGCTGATCGCGCTGATTGCGCTTTATCTGCTGGGCGGCGAGGTGATCCGTGGCTTCACCTTTGCGATGATCTGGGGCGTGCTTGTGGGCACCTATTCCTCCATCTTCGTGGCCTCTGCGATCCTTCTGCGCCTTGGTGTTAAGCGGGACTGGACCAAAACCGATGGGGCTGCAGGCACGCAGTTCGCAAATATCGACGCATGAGCCTGTGGTTTCCTGCGCTTGACGGCGCAGGCATTGCACTTCTACTGATCGCGGTCCTGCTGGCCGGCCTCGTGCGCGGTTTTGCAGGGTTCGGAACCGCAATGGTCTTTATTCCTCTGGCCAGCCGCGTGCTTGATCCGGTGGAAATCCTCACAGCCATCGCAGTTTTTGACACGCTCGGCGTGCTTCCTTTGCTCCCGTCCATGGCCAAAAGCGCGAGCCGCACAGAACTGAGCCGCCTTGGCGCAGGGGCGCTCATTGGCATTCCGCTTGGCCTATTACTTTTGACAGCACTCAGCCCTGATGGTTTCCGGATGATCGTGTCCTGCCTGATCCTCGTAATGGTCGTGCTTTTGCTGAGCGGCTGGCGCTACACTGGATCACTTGGCAAAAAAACGACCATGGGCATCGGCTTCACTGGTGGCGTTATGGGCGGCTTTGCGGGGCTGCCCGGACCGCCGGTCATCATGACCTATCTCAGTTCCAAACGCCCGGCTGACGAGATCCGCGCCAACATCTTCGTTTATCTTGTGCTGACAGAGATCATCCTGATTGCCACGCTCGCGCTGCGCGGTCTGCTGGCAATTTCTGCGCTGGCCCTTGGCCTTGCGCTCACATTGCCCTATCTCGCAGCAGAGCTGATTGGCGCAAAGCTGTTTGACCCCAAGCGAGAGAAACTGTTTCGCTTTGTGGCTTACGCGATTATTCTGGCCTCCGCCGTGATTGGCCTGCCGATCTGGGACTAAGAAGGAACCAAAGAGATGCGCCTCAACGAGATCGACTATTCCGGCCCCCCGCCCATTGACGGCTACGGCCCGGGCTTCTTTCGGATTGATAACAAGGTCCATGAGGGCAATTTGCTGCTTCTGGGCGGCACGTCCCAGCCTTGGGGCGGCTACGATGATCTGGATGCGCTGATCGCAGCCGCTGACACATTTGACGTGCTGTTTCTAGGCACAGGTGCCGAAATCGCCCAACCGCCCGAGCATGTCATGACACGCCTGACCGAGGCAGGCATTCCCCCGGACCTGATGGCCACAGCTCCCGCCTGCCGCACCTATAACATCCTGCTTGCCGAAGGGCGCCGCATCGCAGCTGCCCTGATCGCGGTTTAGGCTTTCCAACCACAGCCGCGCACACTAGTTTGCGGCAGAACCACCAAAATAGAGACGAGAGAGGAAACCCCCTATGGCCTTCGAACTTCCCGATCTTCCATATGCCCATGATGCCCTTGCAAGCGGCGGCATGTCCAAGGAAACACTCGAATTTCACCACGACCTGCACCACAACGCCTATGTGACCAATGGCAACGCTGCGATTGCGGGCACCGAGTGGGAAAATAAGTCGATGGAAGACATCATTACCGGCACTTATGACGCCAGCGCTGTGGCGCAAAACGGCATCTTCAACAACATCTCCCAGCTTTGGAACCACAACCAGTTCTGGGAAATGATGGGCCCAACTGGTCGCGATATGCCCTCCGAGCTGGAAAGCCGCATCACGGATGCGTTTGGCTCGGTTGATGAGTTCAAAAAGCAGTTCGGTGCAGCGGGCGCAGGCCAGTTCGGATCCGGCTGGTGCTGGCTTGTGGTTGATAGCGGCGAGCTGAAGATCACAAAGACCGAAAACGGCGTGAACCCGCTCTGTTTTGGTCAAACAGCACTTCTTGGCTGTGACGTGTGGGAGCATTCCTATTACATCGACTTCCGCAACAAGCGCCCGGTCTACATTTCTAACTTCCTGGACAACCTCGTGAACTGGGAAAACGTAGCAATGCGCCTCGCATCCGCCTAACCAATCTTGGCGCAGCCCATCAACAGGGCTGCGCCACACCCTTCGATTTTCCAAAAAATACTTCCGCCGGAGGCTCCTGAGCCACCAAAGCGCACAGGCGCCAGACCCAATGAGCGACCCCACCAAAGGCCTTCTCGCCATACTCGGTGCTTGCATCATCTGGGGCCTTGGGCCGATCTTCTACAAATTGCTGATCCATGTGCCCCCGCTGGAGCTACTGGCCCATAGGGTCGTTTGGTCTTGCCTGTTCTTTGGTGTGATACTGATCGCCTTGAGCAAGCTCCAAGACGTGTGGACCGCCCTCCAAATACCTAGAAACCTCATCCGCATGTTTTTGTGTGCTGGCATCATTTCAATCAATTGGTTTGGCTTGATCTATGCTGTGCAAATCGAGCAAACCATTCAGGTCTCGCTGGCATTTTTCATCTATCCGCTCCTGTCGGTCCTGCTTGGCATGCTCTTTCTCAAAGAACGCCTCAAGCCAGTGCAAACCGCTGCAATCCTGATTGTCGCCATCGCGGTCGGACTGCTGTTGTTGCGTTTGGATGTGCCGCCGGTTCTGGCACTGGTGATGGCAGGTTGCTTTGGCGTCTACGGCTTGATCAAAAAGAACCTCGAAGTGGCACCGATCACCTCAGTCTTTGTCGAGGTTTTGCTGGTCGCACCGATTGCGCTTTGGTGGCTTTGGCAAGTCCATGGCGCCGGAAGCACGGGCATGGTTGATCGTCCGGGCGGGTGGTTTGGCGCAACCCCGCTAGACACGCTCTTGTTGATCTTGTCAGGCCCGCTCACCGGCTGCCCATTGCTGTTGTTTACATTTGCTGCCCGCCGGTTGCGCATGAGTACGATCGGTTTGCTTCAATACCTGAACCCAACGCTGCAATTCATGGTCGCGGTGGTCTTGTTTCAGGAGCCATTCACCCGTGACCACATGATCGCATTTCCAATGATATGGGCGGCGATCCTGCTCTATTCGCTGTCATCCATGAGGCAGGACCATCGAGTTTAGGGGATTCTCCTCACTGGCGACGGGCCAAAAGCCAGTTTCAAGGTTCGATTTGTGTATATATCTTGGGCAAAGCAAATCATTCTTGGTTGTCCCCGTTGCTCAACTCCGTCAGGTCAGTTTAAAGTCGCGTGCGATGTAGGATGTGGGTTTCGGACATGGATTGTCCAACATCACGTCCATTAGTTTGTGGAGAGAGTTGAATATGTGGCAGTCGCTCAAAGAGCATCGTGCTTTGGCAGTTGTACTGTTGCTTGTGGCAGGCGTTGCAACCGTGACCGCCGCGACCTACCGCCCCGAGCCGGCTGTTCCGCAAAACAATGCGGCGACGCAAACGGCTAAGTTGGACCCTGCGTCTGTCCCAAAGCCCAAGGCGGTTGAAACCAGCGTTGTTGAGCCAGTTGTTGTGGACGTCCCTAAGGAGCAGGCATTGGCCGCCCCCGCACCGCAGCCTCAGGACGCTGAGCCTGAGAAGCCCGAGACCATGATTGTTGCAGCCGCACCTGTTTTAAGTGTTCCTGAACCGCCTGCGGACAAACTTGACCCTCAACCGTCTCAGCCTGAAGCGCAAAGTGCCTCTGACAGTTTGGCGTCGACTGAGCCCGTCGATACCCTACATGCGCCAGAGCCAGAGCCAGAGCCAGAGCCAGAGCCAGAGCCAGAGCCAGCGCAAGAAGCAGAACCAGTAGCCAGTGTCGAACCTCTGCCATCAGTAGCTGAACAGGTCGGAAAAGCGCCAAAGCTGGAATTGAAAGCCAGCGAAGCTGAAACGGCTCAGCTGCCTTCATCTGATCCGCAAGCT
>CAZQMR010000077.1:0-13424 GCA_964594465.1 uncultured Rhodobacterales bacterium | reverse complement strand
CGGAATACGGCGAGTATGTCTCTGGCCCGCGCATCCTGCCTTACGACGAGACAAAAGCGCGGATGAAAGCGGTTCTGTCCGACATCCAGTCCGGCAAATTCGTGCGTGACTTCATGCTGGAGAACTCCGTTGGTCAGCCAAGCTTCAAAGCGACACGCCGCAACAACGATGTGCACCAGATCGAAGAAGTCGGCGTGCGTCTGCGCGAAATGATGCCTTGGATCTCAGCTGGCAAGCTGGTCGACAAAGCCAAGAACTAAGAACACTTGGGCAACGGGGCTTAGGCTCCGTTGCCCAACCCACTTGCCATTTCGATTTTCCCCAAATACTTCCGCGCGGAGCGCATAAAAGTTCGCTAAGGGAGTATGTATCACATGGCAGGTTTTCTGATCCGCTGGATCTTCGCAAGCATTCTGGTGCTCGCGACCTATAACCCCACTCCTTACAACTACGTCACTTGGGCGCTTGAGAATTATGAGCTGAGGCTCTCACTCGCTGTGCTTGGCGGTATCGTGCTGCTGATTGGGTACATCATCTTCTTGCGCGCGACGTTCCGCTCAATTGGGGTCGTTGGCATTGTCTTGATCCTTGCGCTGGTTGCCGCAGCGCTTTGGGTTTTGTCAGACTTTGGCATCCTGACCCTGGAGGATAGCACTGCGCTTACATGGGTCGCACTTGGAGTTTTGGCGTTCATTCTTGCCGTAGGTATGAGCTGGAGCCATGTCCGGCGCACGATTTCGGGTCAGTCTGACGTGGATGATGTTGACGAATAGATTGGCGCTGATTCCGAATCTCAGAATAATGTTCCGATGGTGAAACAATCTTAACGATACTTCGCGCCTTCATTTCGCCAGAAATCATACAATATCCACAACGCCCAAAAGTAAATTTAACATACTTTGGACCATAATGATACAAATATGTTGGATATAAGGGAAAATTGCACAAATCTCGCCACAATCGTTAACTTTATAGGACAATTTTACTCGCATTTTCGCCTCAATTGAGTATCCAGAGCTCGTAACAATTTTGTGAGTAAGGAAATACAATGTTCGGTAAATGGTTCAAAACAGGCAAATGCGACACAAGCTCTAAAGGTTATTCCAACAAGAAGTTCGGTTGGGACAAAGGTCACAACGACAAGTTTGATTTTGGCAAATGCTTCGACAAGAAGAAATTCTCTTGGGATCGCAGCGAAGACAAGAAAATCGACTGCGGATTCAACAAATCTAAGCATCATGACCGCGACCATTCCGACAAAGATGGCGGCAAGTGCGATCTTTGGGGCAGCTCAAAGCACTTCAAGTGCTGGGATAAAAAAATTGATTGTTCCAAGTTCTCCTTTAAAGGTCACGACCACGACAAGGCTCACACCAAGATCAAGAGCCTTTGGGACAAGGCTGACAAATCTGGATGTGGCGAAACTGAAGCAGCCGCACCAGTCGACAACCCAATTGCAGCTGGCCCACCGGTCACAGGTACGCCATGTGATTGCGAGACTGACGGCGACAAAAAAGCAGAAGCTCCTGCACCAAAGGCCCCAGCCATCGAGACATGCGACGCCTTTCAGTTTGTTGGCCACATCAGCAAGAAAATCCATGTTGCGCATGACCATAAAGACCTTTGCGACATTGATTTCTCATGGGTTGGTCACCTCAAAGACAAGGCATCCAAGATCGATCTTTGGGAATGCGACGAAATCGTTTTGCCAAAATGTGAGATCCCTGAGATTGAGACCAAATGCTGGTCCTTCGATTTCCAGGATTGCTTTAGCTTCTGCTAAATCCTGACAGTTTGACATTGAAAGCGGCGAAGTTCATTCGCCGCTTTTTGACGTTGGGTGCGCGCTTTACGGCCACGTCATCACATTCATGGCATCGTGTTTTACTTTCCCGGAAATCAGTTTAATTCTTACAGGGAGCGCAATCATTCAAAGTGAGTCCGTAAGATGAGCCCGATTTTCAAAACAGTACCCATTGCTGCCCTTCTCACATTTGGTGGAGCGGGAATTGGGTTTGCGGCAGATGATGACTCAACGCCAGCCAAGCCAGTGAAATGCGAAAACGGTCAGGCATGGGACAAAAAGTCGAAATCCTGTGTCACCACTGACAGCAAGTTGATTGACGACGATACCCGGTTCGAGGCGGCACGCTCCTTTGCTTATGCTGGGCAGTATCAACATGCTATTGCGGCCCTTGAGGCAATTGGGGATCAAAATCAGGCTAAAGTGCTTAACATGTTGGGCTATTCCAATCGCAAACTTGGCCACAAGGCCGAGGCGATGGACTATTACATTGCCGCGCTAGAGATTGACCCGAATTACCTACTTGCAAGATCCTACATGGGTCAAGCCCTTGCAAATGAAGGGGAATTTGATGCCGCACGGGAACAACTTGCAGAAATTCGCGCGCGTGGCGGACGTGAGACATGGGCCTATGTGTCGCTCAAACAGCATCTTGGCAACATTGGCAGTTACTGAACGACTTGCGCCGAGGCACTTGGGCACTTAATTAGCAATCGACAAGCTGGCCTGCCTGCGTTACTCAGCGGCGCTGCTACATACGAAGAAGTGACCCGATGCAAAATATCGTCCTGACCATCCATCTGATCCTTGCGCTGTGCCTCATTGGTGCTGTGCTGCTGCAACGCTCTGAGGGCGGCGGTCTTGGCAGTGTTGGTGGCGGTGGTGGTGCCGGTGGCGGCGTCATGTCCGGGCGCTCTGCGGCGACTGCGCTTTCCAAGCTGACGTGGTTTCTGGCGACCGGTTTTCTGATCACCTCGATCTCGCTGACGGTTCTTGCGTCGCGCGATGCGGCTGGCGACAGTGTGGTTGAGCGCAACGCGATTGAAAACACCGACGGTGAGATTGCTTTGCCACCTTCGCTTGAGGGTGATTTGACAGCGCCTGTTCCGTCCGATCAGCCGGCTTTGCCGCCTGTCGCAGACTAATACCGGACGCCAAAGCCCCACGAATTCGCTAGGTTTTGTGGGGCGTTCTGGAATTATCCACAATATATTGGCACGCTTTTGCACGCACCGGGTTGTGAAAACGCCGCGAATCTACTACTAATCAAATCCCGTGATGATGCGTTGCTGCAGAGTTTGCGGCTTCTCAAAACAACAAGAATGCTCAACACGGGAGAGGCCTGTTCTATGGCGGCGCGATTTATTTTTATTACTGGTGGTGTGGTCTCGTCCCTTGGCAAAGGGCTTGCTTCGGCAGCACTTGGAGCCTTGTTGCAAGCGCGGGGCTATTCCGTACGCCTTCGCAAGCTTGATCCCTACCTCAATGTTGATCCCGGCACGATGTCACCCTTTGAGCATGGCGAAGTGTTTGTGACCGATGATGGCGCGGAAACCGATCTCGACCTTGGGCATTACGAGCGCTTTACGGGGGTTGCGGCGCGCAATACGGATTCGGTGTCTTCGGGGCGGATCTATTCAAATGTGCTCGAAAAAGAGCGGCGCGGCGATTATCTGGGAAAAACCATTCAGGTCATCCCGCATGTAACAAATGAGATTAAAGATTTCATTAAAGTCGGCGAAGATGAGGTCGATTTCATGCTCTGCGAGATCGGCGGCACGGTCGGCGATATTGAGGGGCTGCCGTTCTTTGAGGCGATCCGTCAGTTCAGTCAGGATAAGCCGCGTGGTCAGTGCCTGTTCATGCATTTGACGCTGCTGCCGTATCTGAAGGCCAGTGGCGAGCTGAAGACGAAACCGACCCAGCACTCGGTCAAAGAATTGCGCTCTATTGGCTTAGCACCAGACATTCTGGTCTGCCGCTCTGAGGGGCCGATCCCGCGCAAAGAACGGGAAAAGCTGGCGCTATTCTGTAATGTGCGCCCTGACAGTGTGATTGCGGCGCAGGATTTGAAATCGATCTATCAAGCCCCGATTGGATACCATCAAGAGGGCTTGGATCAGGCGGTTCTGGACGCCTTTGGCATCTCCCCTGCCCCCAAGCCAAATCTGGCGAAATGGCGCGATGTGGAAGAGCGGATTTCCAACCCGGATGGCGAAGTGAAGGTCGCGATTGTTGGCAAATACACTCAGCTTGAGGATGCTTATAAATCCATTGCCGAGGCGCTGACACATGGCGGCATGGCCAACCGTGTGAAGGTCAAGGCCGAGTGGATCGACGCGGAGATTTTCGACAAGCAAGAAGATGTTGCGGCGGAATTGGAGCGGTTTAATGCGATCCTTGTGCCCGGCGGCTTTGGCGAGCGTGGCACTGAGGGCAAAATCCGGGCGGCACAGTTTGCGCGCGAGCGGGGCATTCCGTATCTGGGGATTTGTTTGGGGATGCAGATGGCCGTGATTGAAGCGGCGCGCAATTTGGCAAAGATCAAGGATGCGGGATCCGAGGAATTTGACCATGAGGCCGGGAAAAAGCGTTTTACGCCAGTGGTTTACCACCTGAAAGAATGGGTAGAAGGCAATCGGACCATTCAGCGCGAAGAAGGCGACGATAAGGGCGGCACAATGCGGCTTGGGGCCTATAATGCGCTGCTGAGCAAGGGCAGCAAAGTGGCGGAAGTTTACGGGGAGACCGGGATTTCAGAGCGTCACCGGCATCGCTATGAGGTTGATATTAAATACAAAAAGCAGCTAGAGGATTGCGGGCTGGTTTTCTCGGGAGTGTCCCCAGATGGCAAATTGCCGGAGATTGTCGAGATACCGGAGCATCCTTGGTATATCGGTGTGCAGTTTCATCCAGAACTGAAGTCGAAACCATTTGAGCCGCATCCGCTATTTCGCGACTTTGTGGCCGCTGCAGTTAAGCAAAGCCGGTTGGTTTGAGGGCGCACAGTTCGCTCACGCATATTGCACGTGCACTGCACAGCATTGCGCTGCTGCCGCTCACTTCCTAAATGATGTCTTAACAGGACAAGGCTGACACATGTTTCAAAAACTTCTGGATTTGCTGAGCGCTGAGAGCAGTGAAAAGACACCTGAGGACGAGCGCGCGGGTTTCGTGGCGTTGCTGGTGCGCGCAGCAAAGGTTGACGAGCATTACGCCCCCGAAGAGCAGGCCATGATTGATGCTATTTTGAGCGAGCGCTTTGCGCCGATCACGGCGCAAGAGGTGGCGGCGCTAAGGGCAGAGGGCGAGCGGCTGGAAGAAGCCGCCTCTGATAATGTGACGTTGACCCGTGCGGTGAAGGCATCGGTTCCTCATGAGGAGCGTGTGGCCGTGATTGAGGCGCTGTGGCAGGTCGTTTTGTCAGATGAGACGCGGGATGCGGAAGAGAACGCGTTTTTGCGCCTATCTGTCTCACTGCTCGGTGTGTCTGATCAGGATAGTGGTCTGGCGAGACAGCGCGTATTATCGCGGCATGCCCGCCAGACCTAACCGATAAGCATCCCCCACGGACCCATCGGCTATGAAGCACAGTGCCCCCCGGCACCGTGTTCGCTTTGCGAGGACTTACCCCCCTGCCTGCAAAGCTGAAAAAGGTTCGGTTGCCGAGCTTTTAGTGTCTCCCATCCACACCCCCGTGTGGAACCCCATAGAGACTGGGCTCAAAGCAACCGGGATGTCGGTTTCGTCTTGCACAACACATTTGGAAGAAGTGAGCGGCGTGGTGTAGCCTGGCACGCTCACGTTCGAAAATCTGTCGACATCCTGAACTGAAAACTTGGTGGTAGCGCGCGAGCCCCCCTTGGAGGGATGGGGCTCAGCGCTATTTGGTTTGCTCAATGCACCTGAGATTGGTGCTGTGTTTGAGCAACGGCCAAAACCTGCTGATACATCACGTGCGCTCCCCAAAGGGCACATGAACATCATAGACGTTTGGCGGGTTTTACTCATCGATCAAAACTCTTAATCGTTACTCATTACACGCCCCTCTTCTGGCAAATCGCCACAGTTTGGGTCAAGAAAATTAGTCAGCATTTTCGCCAAATTCGGCAGTTCTGGGCATTTTGCAGGGATCGTGCATGGAATTTGAGCCAAAGCGGCCAAGAAATTGCAACCGTAAGCAGAGCAACTGCGGCAGTTTTCAGTTATTTGCCTCACTTTCGCGCCCATTCGGCCCGATTCGTGTCTGCGGTGGACGCTTTCAAACTGGTGGCACTCGGGCACAAAATGTGGCCTCAGCTCAATCTGCAAAACTCTTCCAAGTGCCGGATTTTATGTACCAAAATGGGTCTAATTGCAGATACTGTGCAAACTCCGAGATTTTGCGCCTCGTTCCAATTATGGGATTGTTTGAGGGCACGATTTGGACAGATTTCAACTTACAGAATTCGAAGATCCACTTTAACTAATTGTTTTTAAATCAATTTCCTCCAAGCCCCAAGCGCATGAGAGTATCCAAATTAGACCTTAGTGATGCCAAACTCCGACCCCGTTTTTGCGTCAGATTGTTGGACGTATCTTCTTGGAGGGAGATTGTTATGTACAAAAAGATTGGTATCGCCGCGCTGACAGCTTGTCTGGGATTTGCGCATGCGGCTGCGTCTGATCCACTGGAAACGAACAAGGTTCAGCCAGTGGCTCAGGTAAATTTTGACTTTGACAAAGACAAGAGTGCCGATTGGCTGAGTGGCGACGTTCAAAAACCGACGGTTTATGCCCTGCCATCACCAAATCGAGCGGTAAAAGCCTACAAGGTGAAGTTCGCGCCACTTACAAATGTTGAAGACATGGCTGCACGCCCACCGTTTTGGGGACCGGTTGATGTCGTCGTTATAGTGTTGGCCGGGATCGCAGCGTTTTTCATGCGTCTTTTGATGATCCGTCAGCGCAAGCCACGTTTTGCCGGTGGAATTTCTGTTCAAACCATCGAATAGGCCAATGCATAGCAGCGTACGCTGCCATGAGCGTAGTTTATTGACGATTTGGGGTTAGCGTTACTGCATGACCGCGCAATTCAACAATCCCAACCTGTTCAAAGATGCCAAACGCGCTGCGCGTCCAAAGCGCATGCATGTCTTCATAATTGATGGCACGCTTAGCACGCTTGAGGAAGGTAAGGAGACCAATGCCGGGTTGCTTTACAAGGTTCTCAAGGAAAGCGGCCCCAAGATCAGTCAAACCGTCGGCTATGATGCGGGCGTGCAGGCGCAGGGCTTTCGCAAATGGTGGCATGTGGCCTTGGGCACGGGCATCAATCGCTCCATCGTTGAGGGATATGGCACGTTGTGCAGTCGCTATGAGCCGGGCGACAAAATCATGCTCTTTGGGTATTCACGTGGAGCTTATGCGGTACGCTCGCTAGCGGGGTTTATTGATCGCGTTGGGCTATTGCATCGCCGTCATGCCACAGAGCGGCGCATTCAGCGCGCATTCCGGTATTATGAGGCGCAGGAGCCCAGCGAGCAGGCAACGCAATTCACGCGCAAGTTTTGCCACCGGGACGTTGAAATCGAAATGTTGGGGATTTGGGACTGCGTCAAGGCGCTTGGGTTGCCCTACCCGATCCTGAGTTATCTTGCCCCCATGGCAACCGAGTTTCATTCCGCCGCCCTTGGGCCGCATATCCGCAATGGCTTTCATGCGTTGGCGATTGACGAAAACCGTGTCGCCTATGCGCCGCGCGCCTGGAGCCGGGATGCAGATTGGCAAGGTCATTTGGAGCAGGTTTGGTTCCCTGGCACTCATTCGGACATTGGCGGCCAAGTGTGTGGTCGCCCACATGCACGGGGCTTGTCGAATATTCCGCTGCGCTGGATGCTGGAAAAAGCGCAAGGTTTGGGGTTGGAGCTGCCAGATGAGTGGCAGAGCGAATTCCCGATCAATATCGTTGCGCCCTCCTCTGGCGCGTTTGACGGATCCTCAAAGCTGTTCATTCATCGCCGATCGCGGTGCATTGGCACCTGTGCGTCAGAAAGCGTTCATCCCAGCGTTCAGGAGCGCGAGGCGGCGTTAGCGAAATACCGTCCGCGTGCACGAGAGGTCGCCCCAGCCAAGCCCGTAGCAAACGGGTCGCAACCGGCCTGAGGTTAGTCTGCGAACATAAGGCCGAACATCAATGCTGGCAGTATCTGTGCTGCTGCCGTGAGCATGACCAACGCTCTGGCGAACATGCCTGAAAACCTGCGCCACAGGACAAACAACAGAATTGCGCAGGCTGCCAATTCAATGATTGAGACAATCCCGCCATATGCGGATGGGTCCCAATAGCTGACGGGGCTTTCGAATATCCAATCGCTGAGCGGCCAGAAATGGGCGCGGCCATCATCATGATGTAGAGGAAAATCGAGCGCAATGTGGAGCAGGCCCGATCCTGTAAAAGCAAGTCCAACCGGGCTGCGAAGCGCAAGTGCGCCGGCAAGGGCGAGGCCCCACACGAAAAACGAATTGTCGATTGCGAAGATGGTTTGCCAGAAGTCGGAGTAGTAGAGGTCGCGAAAGATGATCTCAAACGGGATTTGATTGATGAAGCGGTTCCAGAACACCATGAAATAGAGCGAGAAGTCGGGGAGGAATGCGCCGATGATTGCGGCGACATTGATTTTCCACGCATCTGGGCGCGCAAACAGGGCTGCGCCAAAGATCAAATGTGCTGGGGTGTTCATTGTGCTTGCCCCTTTCCCACGCTAAGCCTGCCCTCGGTTTCAAACGATAGGGTATCGCGTGGCAAAGTCCATCATGATCCAGGGCGCGGGCTCGAATGTTGGTAAGTCGCTTTTGGTGGCGGGGCTGGCACGCGCGTTTGTTAAACGCGGCATATCGGTGCGACCCTTCAAGCCGCAAAATATGTCCAACAATGCGGCTGTGACGGCGGACGGTGGCGAGATCGGACGTGCGCAAGCGCTTCAGGCGCTCGCAGCCGGGGTTGAGCCGCTGGTCGATATGAACCCGGTGCTGCTGAAGCCTGAAAGCGAGATTGGAGCGCAGGTTGTGGTACGAGGCAAGCGGATCACGACTGTGAAAGCGCGGGAATACTCAAAGCTGAAACCGACGCTGATGCCAGCCGTTTTGGAGAGTTTTGAGGCCATGAAAGCCGCTTGCGATTTGGTCATTGTGGAGGGTGCGGGAAGCCCGGCTGAGATCAATCTGCGAAGCGGTGACATTGCCAATATGGGCTTTGCGACGGCCGCGAATTGTCCGGTTTTGCTGGCTGGCGACATTGACCGCGGTGGGGTGATTGCGCAACTTGTGGGCACGCATGCGGTGCTTCCCCCTGAAGATCGAGATATGATAAAAGGCTTTATGATCAACAAGTTTCGCGGTGATGTGAGTTTGTTTGATGAGGGTCTCACGGAGATTGAGACGCGCACGGGATGGCACAGCTATGGTGTACTGCCGTGGTTTGGAGAGGCCTATCGCCTGCCTGCGGAGGACGCGCTGGACATTACCGGGGGCGGTGACGGGGCGCTGAAGATTGCTGTACCGATGCTGCCCAGAATTGCCAATTTTGACGATCTTGATCCGCTAAAGCTGGAGCCGGGTGTGACGGTCGAGATGATCCGCCCCGGAATGCCACTGCCCGGCGACGCAACGGTGGTGATCATCCCCGGTTCAAAGAGCACAATTGCCGATCTGGCTGCGTTTCGCGCGGAAGGCTGGGACATTGATCTGGCGGCACATTTGCGGCGCGGAGGGCATGTGCTGGGCATTTGTGGCGGCTATCAGATGCTGGGCCAAAGCATCGATGATCCCGGCGGCATTGAGGGCGCACCCAGTAAGGTTGCTGGGCTCGGGGTGTTGGATGTTGAGACGGTGATGACGCCGCAAAAGCATTTGACCCGGATCAGTGGCACGCACCCTGCCAGCGGCGCAAAGGTCACTGGTTATGAAATCCACATTGGTGAGACCGAAGGTGCGGATCGAGCCAGAGGCTGGTTGGAATTTGAGGGCCGCCCAGAGGGTGCTGCGCGCTTAGACGGGCGCGTTCTGGGCGCTTACATTCACGGCATGTTTAGCGAGAACGGGTTTCGGGCAGCCATGCTCAGGCATTGGGGCGGGGCTGCCTCGGGCCTCGATTTCGATGCTGAGATTGAGGCGACGTTAGATCGGCTTGGGGAGCATTTGGAGGCGCATCTGGATTTGGATGGCCTGCTGAAAATTGCGCAGTAGCACCCGCCAATTTCTTGCGGTGCCTGCTAGTCTTTGGCGCCTTGTGACAGCATTGACGTGATTTCGCGCCGGATCAGTTTGCGTAGATTTCGGGTAATGCGATCGCCCAGTTCGCCCTGTAGCTCTTCATTGACAACATCACGGACCAGCGCCCGTATTGCGGCCTCATCAGGGATTGCGGGCGACTGAACGAGCAGATCTTCGGCTTGAGCCGCTTCGTCTTCGGGTATGTCCTCAAGCAAGGACACGTCTTGGCCGCCTGCTTCAACCGCGAGAAAGGACGGCAAAGACGCAGAATTGTCTGGCACATCGGAAACTGCTGCAACTGGGTTTTCAACCGCCTCTTTGGCAGTGGCACTCACGGTATCTGCCACCCGTTGTGAAGAGGTCAAAACGAGCGGCGCTTCGGCGTTCAAGAAGGATGGTGCAGCTGAAGATGTCGAGGCTTGGGTCGCAGCATCCAAGGCTGCGGCAGCGGCTTTGTTCGCGGCTTCCTCGGCTTGCGCAAGCTCCAGTGCCTTGGCGGCTGCTTCGGCTTGCTCTGCTGCGAGGGCTGCTTCTTGTTCGGCTTTTTCTTGTGCTTGAGCTGCGAGGCGTGCGGCCTCTTCTGCTTCTTGGGCGGCTTTTTCCTCGGCCTCAGCGATGGCTTGCGCTTCTGCGGCGGCTTCAGCCTGTGCCTTAGCTTCGGCTTCTGCCCTTGCTTCGGCTTCGGCTTCTGCCTTAGCTTCGGCTTCGGCTAGAGCTTCGGCTTCCGCTAGGGCCTTAGCCTCAGCTTCAGCCTTGGCCTTTTGGGCCAACTCTAACTCACGGGCCGCCGCTGCTTCCTCGGCACGTCGTTGCGTTTCAGCGAGTTCTGCCTCGCTGCGCATACGTGCCTCGTCAGATACAAGTTTGCGGATGGATGCCAGAACATCCGTCACATCGCTAGAAGAATTGGTTTTATCGGACATATGCTTCCAACTCGCCTTTTGTCAGGACCCCCATCCCGATGAATCTTGATGGCTGTTTTAGCGGTATCACTTATTCCAACGGCTCGAAATTCGATCAACCGCAGCACCTTGCTTAGAGCGGAAAGGCGCGTCTTGCACAGCAATATAGTTGGTCTCTGGGTTATATTCTTCGATCCCGAGGCCAAGATGCTTGACCGACAACAGACCGATTGCGGACATAAGGTTGTAGGCACCGACATATTCGTCGCGCTGCGCTCCGGTAAGAGACGAGCGTGCGTTCAGCAATTCTTGCTCGGCATTCAGCACGTCGAGCGTTGTGCGTGCGCCAAGTTTGGCTTCTTCGGTCACGCCTTCGAACGCGATTTGAGCCGCACGGATTTGCTGTTGTGACGCCTGGATCGAGGCCCGAGCAACCTGAAGGTTGGCCCATGCAACACCCACATTCTGACCAATATCACGGGCGGTCTGCTGGATGCTTGCTTGACGCTGAGACAAAACTGCCTGTGCCTGACGTTGCAGTGAGCTGATGCGACCACCCTGATACAGCGGAAGACGGCCGTTCAGGGACAGTGACAGGCTGTCATTGTCGCTAAATCCGTTCCGAGTGCTGTTGTTGTCGTTATACCCAGCGCTGGCCTGTAGGTTAAAGTTTGCGGCCCGCCCTGCCTCAGCACGTTTGAGATCAAAGAGTGCTGCGGTCTCAAAGTGCCGCGCTGCTGCAAGCGCCGGATGGCGTTGCTGGGCAATATCATGGGCGGCTTTGAGCGAGCTGGGAAGTGTTGGCAGTTTGGGTGGCGGCGCAAGATTGACTGGGCCAAAGCCGACTGCCGCTGTAAAGGCCTGACGCGAACGCTCGAGCGCACCGCGGTTGGCGGCAAGGGCGGAAACAGCAGATGCGCGGCGGGCCTGAGCCTGACTGACATCTGTGCGGGTCACTTCGCCAACCTCAAAACGGTCGCGGGCGGCCTGAACTTGTTGGTCAATCACAGCAATGTTGTTTTGCGCCAGGCTCACATTGCGCTGATCACGGCGCACGTCCACATAGGCGGTGATTGCATTTAGAAAGATGGATTGCTCGATGTCGCGCAACTGGGCACGGGTGCCAAGAACATTTTGCTTAGCGCTTTCAATTGCAGCCTTTGTCGCCCCGCCATCAGCAATCAAAAGCGATGCGGTCAGGGCAATGGAACTTGCGCGGCTAAATCCGGACTCGCCGCTGCGCGAGTTAACGGCCAGCTGACCGTCTAGCGACAGTTGCGGGCGCAGGCCAGCGCGGGCTTGTGCCACGCTTTCATCAGTCGCACGCAGGGCCGCTTGGTTGATGCGCAGGGTTGGACTGGTGCGATATGCTTTGATCAACACATCCGTCAGGGTTTCGGATTTTGCTTGGGTCGGGGACAGCCCGATCATTGCACCCATAGCGATGCCGACACCCAGGCCAATTGCTGCTGGCAGTTTCCAGGAATTCAAAGTCATACCCGCTCCATCGATGTGAATTGACACTGCATGCTGCTGAGCACACGCGATTTTGCGAGATTAACGCAGAAAACGATCAGAAGCTAAAGGATTCTTCGCGATAAAATCCGGGAAGCACAGGCGCTGTTGCATCAAAAACGCTGCGCCACGCGATGCCTGTTTCGGTTTTGGTTCCGATTGAGAACTGCCCAATCACGCCATCGGCACGGATCGCCCCGATGCGACCGCCCAGTTTTAGCTGGTCCGCTAGGGCTGCTGGCAGTTCCTCAATCGCACCTTGAACGGTGATAATGTCGTATGGGCCATGCTCTGCTGCGCCGGAAGTTAAGGGCGCATGCGTAACCATCACATTGTCCACCCCCTGCTCGCGCAGGGTTTCTTCGGCGGCTTTCACCATGTCTTCGTCTTCTTCTACCGCAACCACCGCTTGGGAAAGCCGTGCAAGCAGGGCGGCAGAATAGCCAAAACCTGAGCCCAGATCGAGAACGAGGTCTTCGGGGCCGGGCGCAACTGCATCGAGGAATTTACCCGTCACACGCGGGTCCAGCAAGACCCGCCCTGCTGGCAGCTGCACGTGGTCACCGGAATAGGCCACAGATCGCAGGGACGTTGGTACGAACTCCTCACGTGGAACGGAGAGCATGGCATCAATGATGTCAAAGCGCGTCACATCGGACGGGCGAACTTGGCAATCAACCATGGCGGTACGAGCGGTGATGAAATCCATATCGGGGTCCTTGAGCGGTGATCCTGCGCGAGCGTGGTTTGCCACATAAGGCGTTAAGGGGCAATGACGGAAAATGGGTTAAATTATGGATAGGATAAGGATAAATGTATCTTGTCACTTGAGGGGCGAGCCGCTAAGCACGGTCGCTCAAGACCACACCACGGGCGGCGAGTTGGCGGAGTGGTTACGCAGCGGATTGCAAATCCGTGTACACCGGTTCGATTCCGGTACTCGCCTCCAA